>CALRWE010000043.1:0-25609 GCA_943371745.1 Rhodoferax sp. OV413 | reverse complement strand
GAGGGCGCCACCTGTCTGACGGGCGGAGAGCGTGCCAGCGGCGATGGCCTGGAGCAGGGCCTGTATATCAGGCCGACCATCTTCACCAACGTGACGGCGAGCATGAAGGTGGTTCGTGAGGAGATCTTTGGCCCGGTGGGGGTCCTGATTCCCTTCGATACGGAGGAGGAGGCTATTCGTATCGCCAACGACACGGAGTACGGCCTGGCATCGGGCATCTGGACTCAGGATGTCAGTCGGGCGCACCGGGTGGCCGGGCAACTCGAAGCGGGTACTGTCTATATCAACACCTACCATGAGCGCGCAGTTGAAGCGCCTATGGGGGGCTACAAAAAGAGCGGTATCGGCAGAGAGAAAGGCATGGCAGCCCTTCATGACTACATGCAATTGAAGAATGTGACAATGAAGCTGATTTGACAAGTCACGTCTTATCGAACGTGTGATATTGCCACATCTGGGTGTACTCTCAGACGCATGGACCTGGCGAAAGAATGATTGGAAGGTATCACTCGTCAGCGCGCTGGCGACATGGTTACAAGGACCCAGTGGAACAACGCACGCTCGCTTTGAGATTTATAACGTCCACATAAATGAAGAATAGCAAACCCGTGGTCATCGTCCTGGCAGCTGGCCGAGGCACGCGCTTCAGGGCCTCCGGCCCTGACATGGACAAGCTGGATGCACTACCTGGAGCCATGCGAGTCCGCGACCATGTTCTTGCCAGCGGGCTGCCCTTGATCAAGAGAAAACCCTACAGGGCGTTGCTTTTGCACTGGAACAGAACCAGGTCGTTGTGCCAGTCTATCTCGGTCATGCAGGCCATCCGGTTGGTTTCAGACGGGATTGCCGCGAGGCGCTGCTATCTTTGCACGCTGATCGAAGAACAGCGAAGAACCACCCCGTCAGGACCCGGTTAAACCGATGAAAAGTCTCATCTGTAGCCTCCTTCTATCACTGCCCACCCGGATTCAAGACCTTCGCCACCGGGTGGTGCCGTAGCCTGAACGCATCCGGCATGCCCGAGCCCAGCAAGGGGCGCAGGTACAGGCGAAAGGCGTCGGTCACGTCGGTGCCTTTGCTGGTGATGAATTCGTCTTCCATCGTGCGGGTTTTGCCAGCCACAGCGTCCAGCGCCAGGAGTTCATAGTCCACCGAATAAAAGCCCGTGCGCTTGATGGCCACCGAGCCGTCACGCGAGCCCCACATGGCGAACTGCACCGCCTTTTCACCCACCTCGCGTGCCTCACGCTGGTCCACATCCGACACGCAGCCAATGAAGGAGCGTTGCAGGTAGCCAAAAGTGTCACCCCTCACCCGCTTGATCTTAAGTTTGGACTTGATCTCTTCGCACAACAAGTCAGCCAGGGCGCCATTGCCAGAGAGCTGCAAGTTGCCGTGCGCGTCATGCTCCAGATCCTTCGCAAGCAGCGCGGCGATGGGTGTACCCGATGCATCGTGAATACCTTCGGACACGGCAACCACGCAGCGGCCATAGCGCTCGTGGGTGGCTTTCACATCGGCCAAAAACTTCTCCAGCACAAAAGTGCGCTCGGGCAGGTAGATCAGGTGCGGGCCATCGTCCGGAAACTTCTTGCCCAGGGCCGATGCCGCCGTCAAAAAGCCGGCGTGTCGGCCCATGACCACACCCACATAGACGCCGGGCAACGCGGCGTTGTCCAGGTTGGCTCCAGCAAAAGCCTGCGCCACAAAACGCGCAGCGGACGGAAAGCCCGGCGTGTGGTCATTACCCACCAGGTCGTTGTCAATGGTTTTGGGAATATGAATGCAGCGCAGCGGGTAGCCTGCGTTGTACGCCTCCTGACTGACGATGCGCACCGTGTCGCTGGAGTCATTGCCACCGATATAGAAAAAATGCTCAATCTCATGCGCCCGCAGGACCTTGAAGATTTCCTGGCAGTAAGCCAGATCAGGCTTGTCGCGGGTCGACCCCAAGGCGCTGGACGGCGTGTTGGCCACCAGTTCCAGGTTGTGGCTCGTTTCCTGGGTGAGGTCCACAAAGTCTTCATTCACGATGCCGCGCACGCCATGGCGTGCACCGTAAATATGCTCCACCTGCGTAAAGCGCCGAGCCTCCAGTGCCACGCCCACCAGTGACTGGTTGATGACAGCGGTGGGTCCTCCGCCTTGGGCTACAAGAATTTTCCCGGATGCCATAAGCTCTCTCCTGAACCGCGATTATGCGGCTGGCACTGCACCTGACTCATGAGCCAATGGTCTATGAGTGCAGGCTCGTTGATGGTTCGCAATGCCATGTAGGCCACCTCGGCCTCGGGGTATTTGCGCCGCAAAAAATTGAGCCATTGCTTGAGCCGACCGGCCTGCTGGCGCTGGTCGAGCCGGCTGCAGACCAGCTGCCAAAATTCAGCGATCAGGGGCAACAAGGCTGACCAGCTTACGCCCGGGCCAACTGGTGCAGATTCCGGCAGCAGGGTGCCTGACTTGCCGGCGTCACGAATCGCCAAAGCCAGCCCCGGATCGGTGACGATGCCGCGGCCCACCATCAGCATCTCGCAGCCCGAGGCCTGGCGGCAGCGCATGGCATCCTGCACGGTCCAGATCTCCCCATTGGCCACCACCGGAATACGCACGGCTGCAGCAATGTCAGCCACCCGTTCCCAATACGCCGGCGGGCGATATGCATCGGCCTTGGTGCGGGCGTGCACGACCAACTCGTTGGCGCCGCCGCCTTCAATGGCCAGCGCACACTCCACGGCCCGGGAATCGTCATTGAACCCCAGACGCATCTTGGCCGACACCGGCATGTGCACAGGTACCGCCCGGCGTACGGCCGAGACAATGGCGTTGAGCAGCTCCGGGTCGTCAAGCAAGGCCGCTCCCCCGCCATGGCGATTTACCACTTTGGCGGGGCAACCAAAATTCAAATCCACGCCATCGGGCCCCAGTGAGGCCAGCACGGCGGCATTTTCGGCCAGACACACAGGATCAGAACCCAGCAACTGGCCCCTCACAGGCACGCCCGACCGGGTGCGACCACCGTTCAACAACTCCGGCACCACGCGCGTGAACACGCGCTCGGGCAGCAAGGTGTTGGTCACGCGAATGAACTCGGAAACACACCGGTCCACCCCACCCACCCGGGTCAGAATGTCGCGCAGCACAAAGTCCAGCAAGCCCTCCATGGGCGCAAGAAGAATGGTCATTTCATACAGTAATCAGGTGGCAGATCTTCTTTGCCTCACCAGGTCGGCCAGCATTTCGCTGGATTCATGGAGGCGGCTCGCAAGAATGCTGGCAATGTTCCGATAGATTACCAGGGCACTTTCGGCATTCGCATCCACCAGCTCCCGATAAAAACGCATGGTCACCGCATCTTGGGTTGCCCGAACCGTGGCAGACCGGACATGATTGCCGACCAGGGCCATCTCACCAAAACAGTCACCCGATATCAGCCGGGCCAGCGTCACCTTTCTACCGTTGCTGAGCTTTTCAACCAGCATCTCGCCTGCCACGATGACAAAGAAGGAGTCCCCAATATCTCCCTCATTGAAAACAATTTCAGCAGCTTTCACGGGCAAGTACTCAGCGACCGAGAGTGTGCGCATCAAGCAATCGGGGGTCATGCCTTTGAAGATGGGCACTCTGAGCTTTATCTTTTCAATGATGGCCGCATCGAGTCTGACCGGCGCCGGCCGCACAATCACCTCGGCCCGCACGTTTTCAGCAAAAATTTGAACAATGGCGGGGTCGACTTTCATGAAGCCGAATGGTACAGGGCCCTGGCAACTTGCAACCCATTGGCAAGCGTATTGTCCGGGTTTGTACCGCTCGCAGGGCCAGTCTTTGAGACCTATACTTTGATGCACAAACCATCATTCCAAGCCTGAGCCAACCATGACCATCAACGTACATATCGATCTTGGCTACGAATTTGAAGTCAAAGCCAACGCCAGCGAGGTTTTTGGCGTGCTGGCGGACGTCCCGACCTCCGCCAGCTTTTTTCCAAAAGTTGACAAATTGGTGGACTTGGGCGGCGGCAGTTACCGCTGGGAAATGGCCAAAATTGGCATCGGGCAAATCAACCTGCAGACGATTTACGCATCCAACTATGTGTCCGACCAAGCCAGGGGAACGGTGGTGTGGACCCCTGTCAAAGGTGAAGGCAACGCCCTGGTTTCAGGCAGCTGGAAGATCGCGGAAAAGAAGAAATCAACTGTGGTTGTGTTGAAGATCAAAGGTGACCTGACCCTGCCCTTCCCGGGCCTGATGAAAATGGTGATTGCACCAGTCGTCGAAGCGGAGTTTGAAAAAATGACGGAGCAGTACATCGACAATCTCACCAAGCGGTTTGGCGGCGAGGTCTAGGCCGGCACTCGGAACTTCTGCACCAGTGTGACACCGGCCAGCACCAAAGCACCCGCCAAGACACCCACAAAGGCGTCAAAACCCAACGCGAGCAAGGGCTGAAGGGCAAGGCCACCGGCCTGCGTCAGGCTTTCGATCCAATGGTGCGCGTTGGGAACGCCGTGGGTCAAAATACCGCCGCCAACCAGAAACATGGCTACCGTGCCAGCAATCGACAGACCTTTCATCAGGTAGGGCGCTGCCGCCAGTACCCCCCTGCCTGTGCTGCGTTTGAAGCGGGAAAACAGGCTGTCACCCGCTTGTCGACTGAGGTAAAGACCACCATCGTCCAGCTTCACAATCAAACCAACCAAGCCGTAAACACCCAAAGTCATCACAATGGCAATGCCGCTGAGCACGGTGAACTGGGTCATGAACGGGCTGGCCTGCACGGTGCCCAGCGTGATGGCAATGATCTCGGCTGAGAGAATGAAGTCCGTGCGGACGGCGCCCTTGATTTTTTCCTTTTCGACTTGCACCAGGTCCACTGCGGGGTCAGCCAGGGCCTGGATCAGCTCTGCCCGCTCCGTCGCCGCTTGACCCGGGCTGTGCAACCACTTGTGCGCCAGCTTCTCAAAACCCTCAAAACACAAGAATGCGCCGCCCACCATCAGCAAAGGGGTGATGGCCCAGGGCGCCAGTGCACTGATGAGCATGGCTGCGGGCACCAGCATGAGCTTGTTTAAAAAGGAGCCCTTGCAGACCGCCCAAACCACGGGCAACTCACGATCAGCCCGGACCCCGGCCACTTGTTGGGCATTGAGCGCCAGGTCATCGCCCAGAACGCCGGCCGTCTTCTTGGCAGCCACCTTGGTCAGCAGGGCCACGTCATCCAGCACGGTGGCGATATCGTCAATCAATGCAAGCAAGCTACTGGCCATCGTGGTCGTCTTTCAAATAAAACGGGAATACAGGAACAGCAAGTATTGTCCTCCTCGAGAACAACAAGCCCCGGGAGCAACTCCGCTGATAATCCGTGACCTGCGGGAGCACCGCCACCTCGAAACTTTTCAGGACAACCCTTATGCATCGTGTCGCCATCAGCAGCACCGGAATCTACATTCCTCCCGAGGTCATTACCAACGAGGAGTTGGTCTTGGCCTTCAACAGCTTCGCAAATCTGGAAAATGAAAAAAACGCAGCTGACATCGCGTCGGGGGCGGCCAACCCCATTTCACCATCGAGCGTTGAATTCATTGAAAAAGCCTCGGGTATCCAGCGCCGCTATGTGATGGAGAAAACCGGTGTGCTGGACCCCAGCCGCATGCGCCCGCGCTTGCTGGCCCGACCCGACAGCGAGATTTCCCTCATGGCTGAAATCGGCGTTGCCGCCGCCAAGGACGCGCTGGCACGCGCCGGCAGAACGGCTGCTGACGTCGATGGTGTGATTTGCGCGGCAGCCAACATGCAGCGAGCCTATCCAGCCATGGCGATTGAGATTCAGACCGCCCTGGGCATCAAGGGTTTTGGATTTGACATGAACGTGGCCTGCTCGTCGGCCACCTTTGCCATCGAAATGGCGGTCAACACTGTCAAGACCGGTTCGGCACGGGCGGTGTTGGTGGTCAACCCGGAAATCACCTCGCCACATCTGGCCTGGAAAGACAGGGATTGTCATTTCATCTTTGGTGATGTATGCACCGCCCTACTGATAGAACGTCTGGACGCGGCACCGGCCGGCGCTTTTGAAGTGCTGGGCACCCGGCTGCTCACCACGTTTTCAAACAACATCCGCAACAACGCGGGATTCATGTCGCACAGCGAAGATCGCAACCCGGATGAGCGAGACCAACTTTTCTATCAGGAAGGTCGCAAGGTGTTCAAAGAGGTGTGTCCCATGGCAGCGGAACACATCACCGCCCATCTGGCAGAGCACAGCCTGGTACCCCGGGGCGTGCGCCGGTTCTGGCTCCACCAAGCCAACCTGTCCATGAACCAGCTGATTGGCCGAAAGCTGCTGGGGCGCGATGCCACCGCTGACGAAGCACCTGTGATTCTGGACGAATTTGCCAACACGGCCTCCGCCGGCTCCATCATTTCATTTCACCGCCACCACGGGGACTTTCAGACCGGCGAGATCGGCGTCATCTGCTCTTTTGGCGCAGGCTATTCGATCGGCAGCGTCGTGGTGCGCCGGACCTGAGCCCCCGCTGCGCTGCCTCGGGTCCGCCAGCGAATCAGCTCAGATCGCGTTTGAGGCGAATCTCCTCGACCTTGACGGTGCCCACGGGCACGGTCTTGATGCTGGTCATTTCGCGCTTGAAGCCCGCCAGGTCGTGAAAACGCAAGGCACGTTCGTTGCCCAGGGGGACCCACAAACTGACCTTGGTGCAGCCTTCATCAATCAGGCCCTCACGAGCGGCGTCCCATAAAGCCAGACCCACACCCTGACCCCAATGCGAGGTGGCGGCGTAGATCGCCCAGATTTCGCCCATGGTGTTGGGCGTGCCCTTGTCGCGCGATCGATCAAAACCCACAAAACCCACCACCACGCCATCGTCGAGCGCCACCCAAACTTGAGGCTCGCTGTATTCGATGGCATCACGCCAGTAGGCCTGACTCTTGTCCACGGAAATGGCGGGCATCTGTTCACCGGGCACCACCCCCTTGAACGCGGCCTGACGCGCGCTGGCGTGGATCTCGGCAATGGCTTTGGCATCCCGCACGGTGGCGAGGCGAACTTCAAAATTAGACGGACTGGACATGGGGCAGGTTTGGATCGGCCAAACGAATTGGAAATTGGAGCTAGATTGTCGCCTTAATCAGGCAGAGACCCCAAACCTGTTCGATTCTGGTGACGCTGATACCATTGCAAGGCGTATTTTTCAATATTCATGCCTCCAGCCAGCGTTTAATATGCTTTTATACATTCTAAAATAATAGCAATCGGCCCTTCCAACGGCCTCGTCTTCACCCCATGTTTTACCAACTACTGTGGGCTTTGGTCTTCGGCACCGCCGGGCTGCTGCCCCTCCAGGCAGCGGCCATCGCGCTTGCAGACAACACCATGGCCCAGCGCACAATGGCCTGCACAGCCTGCCACGGCAAGCAGGGCCGGGCGGGGCCCGATGGCTATTACCCGCGTCTGGCCGGCAAACCGGCGGCCTATCTTTACAACCAGTTGCTCAATTTTCGGGATGGTCAGCGCCATTACGGACTCATGACCGGCTTGATTGAGCCGCTCTCAGACGCCTACCTGATGGAAATGGCCGAGTACTTCTCACAAATTGAAGCACCTTATTCCCGCCCGGTGGAGGCCACTGCGTCCAAGCCGGTGCTGGAACGAGGCCGCTTGCTGGTGAGCCAAGGCGATGCAGACAAGAAGATCCCGGCCTGCATACAGTGCCATGGCCAGGCCCTGACCGGTGCATTGCCCCAGGTTCCCGGCCTGCTGGGGCTCCCTCGCGACTACCTCAACGCCCAACTCGGCGGCTGGCAAACCGGACAACGCCGTGCCCATGCCCCGGACTGCATGGCCAAAATTGCCAGGCAGTTGACCGATCAGGACGTGTCGGCTGTGGCGCATTGGCTGGCCTCGCAGCCCGTGCCCGCCAACCCCAGGCCGATGGCCGCACGGCCGCCTGCCCCGCCCAACTCAGCTCCACTGGACTGCGGCAGCGCCCCTGCGCCTGAAACTCCGAAAGCCAGGGGCCAAGCCACCCCGCCGAGCGCGCTGCTGGCGCAGGGCGAGACTATCGCGCGGGCGGGCAACTGCCTGTCGTGCCACACGGCGCCGGGCGGTGCCCCTTACGCGGGCGGACGCAGTATCGAGACGCCGTTTGGAACCGTGTTCTCCAGCAACATCACCTCGGACCCCACCCATGGGCTGGGCAACTGGTCTGCGGATGATTTCTGGCAAGCCATGCACCATGGGCGCTCCAAAGACGGGCGCCGGCTGAACCCCGCATTTCCCTACACCAGCTTCACACTGATGACACGCGCCGACTCGGACGCACTGTTGAGCTACCTCAAGACGCTGACCCCCAGTACCCGATCCAACCAGCCGCACGCCCTGCGCTGGCCGTATGGCACGCAAGCTGCCTTGGCGACCTGGCAATGGCTTTACTTCAAGCCCGGCGTTTATGTCGACGATGCGGCCCGCTCAGCAGAATGGAACCGCGGCGCCTATCTGGTGCGCGGTGCCGGTCATTGCGGTGCCTGCCACACACCGCGCAATGCCTTGGGTGCATCCATTGAAAAGCTGGCGTTGTCTGGCAGCATGATGCCTGTGCAAAACTGGTATGCCCCGTCGTTGCTGACACCGCTGGAAGCCGGTGTCACCGGGTCCAATCAGCAAGACACCGTAGCGCTGCTTAAAACGGGGGTCAGCCCCCAGGGCTCCGCCATCGGTCCCATGGCAGATGTGGTGCGCCACAGTACGCAGCACTTGAGCCAGAGCGATCTCAGGGCCATGGCTGTTTACCTGCAATCAGTGTCGACGGTGACGGCAGCGGGCGAACCTGTTCGGGTGCGACTCCCATCAAAGGACGAGGAAAGGACACTGGCCAGCGGGCAAAAAAATGGCGCTGCACTCTACGAGTCGCACTGCGCCCAATGCCACGGCAGATCGGGCGAGGGACAGGGCAGCGCCTACCCCGCCCTGTCCGGAAATCGCACCGTCACATTGAGTAACCCTGCCAACCTGGTGCAGGTGGTGCTGTATGGTGGCTACGCGCCTTCCACGGCGGGCAATCCCCGCCCCTTTGGCATGCCACCCTTTGTATTGCAGCTGAACAACAAAGCCACGGCGGATCTCCTGACATTCATTCGCAACAGCTGGGGCAACAGGGCTCCAGGCGTGACGGAACTCGAAGTCAATCAGGCCAGAGACGCCCGGCGCCATTAGAAGGACCAGGGGCCGGCTCGCGTTTTTTCTGGTGAACACTGAAAATCAGCCTGAGCCGGCTGATAATCAAACCTTGGCCCAAAAAGTGCGGCCAGTGCAGTAACTCAGGAGTACGAAATGGCAAAAGGTCAGCAAAGTCAGAAGATGGTGAAAAAGCCAAAAAAGGACACCTCCCCACCCAAAACGGTGTCGCCCGATGCAGTGCGCCCGACGGTCACCACCGTGGTACCGGTGCGTGGCAAGTTGAAGAACGCACCCAGCCGCTGATACCAGAAAGCGCCACGGCCTGATGCACAGTGCATCAGGCAAGGTGCCAGAAATACAGTGGCACGCATGCGACGCCCGCCCCGGCCAAAGACCCCTGCAGTCCCTTTTTTGAAAAGGCCATCGGGCTGGTGTGCGACGACCCACAGATCATCTGGCGGAGGAGGAGCTTACTCTCAGCTGCAGATGGTCAAAGATCTACACAAGTACCAGGCAGAGCTTGAAATACAGAACAAGGCGCTGCGGTACAGCCAAGTGGCTGCCGAGGGCGCTTCAGAGCGCTTTCTCACGCTCTTCTCCAATGTGCCACTGGCGCTGATGGTGGTAGACGAGGATGGCTTGGTGTTGGAGAGCAATGCCATGGCGCTGCGCCTGTTCCGACCCCAGGAACAAGACGCGCCCCTCAATTTTTTGTTTCCATTGGTGATCCTGGAACACTTGGGCAAGGTCACCCACGCTTTCACGGAGGCCACAGAGAAAGGCACCAGCGAGACCACTGAAGTGGTTTTCTCATTCGGCTCCAACAGGCTGTTCACCGGCGACTTGCATATCGCACGCATTGAAAATACCCAAGACGAGTTGGCCCACTTCATTTGCGCCATCATTGACCAGGGCCCGCTTTTGACCCAGCGCCATGCGCTCCAGGCCAGCACAGCGGAGCTCCAGGTGCGCAATGAGGAGTTGGAGCTCAGCAAAAACCGTTTGGCCTCCATCATCAATTCATCGCTGGATGCGATCATTGGTGTCGACAAAGATCACCGCATCACCATCTTCAACCCGACGGCCGCAGCGCTGTTTCAGTGCCCGTCCCATGAGGCCCTCGACTCACCCCTGACGCGGTTTCTGCCGAGTGCGATGGAATCACTCTCTTATGCAGCGCTCACCACGCACGCCCAATTGGGAGAACTCACGGGACTGACAGAAAGCGGGAGCGCCATTGCCATTGAAATCAGCGTGTCCTTTGAACGCCACCCGGATGGCGATACCACCACAATTTTTGCCCGTGACCTGACTGCACGCAAAAAAGTCGAGGCCCATCGCAATGCTCTGGAATCCCAGCTGCGGGAATCCCAGAAAATGCAGGCGGTGGGCACGATGGCCGGCGGCATTGCACATGATTTCAATAACATCATCGGTGCCATTCTGGGCAACGCCGAACTGGCCAGGCAGGATGCAGGACCCGAGTCACCCGCGCTGATCAGCCTGTCGGAAATTGACCGCGCGGGCAGACGGGCACGCGACCTGGTGCGGCAAATCCTGACCTTCAGCCGCAACGAATCACCCGAACGCATACCGATTCAACTGGCCGACGTGGTCCAGGAAACGGTGAGATTGCTGAAGGTCGCCCTGCCCCCGACGGTTGAAATGCAGGTCGCTATTGACGCGACAACTTTGCCTGTGCTGGCCGATGCCACCCAAATGGAGCAGGCAGTGCTCAACCTATGCACCAACGCCATTCATGCGATTGGCAACCAGCGCGGCACGATCCGGATCGAACTCGAAAACAGCACAGAGACTGTCGACATCGAGCGCCGCACAGGCGTTCGCGCCAAGTACGTGAAACTGACCGTTCGGGACACTGGCTGCGGAATCGATGCAGCGACGCTGGAGCGCGTTTTTGAGCCGTTCTTCACGACCAAGCCCGTAGGTCAGGGAACCGGTCTGGGCCTGGCGGTGGTTCACGGGGTCATGCGCACGCACATGGGCACCGTGAATGTTCAGAGCACGCCCGGCATCGGCAGCGCCTTCTCCCTCTACTTCCCGGTGGCTGACGGCGCTTGTCCGCCAGCGCCTCAGGAACCCAGCAAGCCCAGCAATATCCGCGGCATGGGGAAACGGGTCATGTACGTGGATGATGATGAGGCCCTGGTCTTTTTGGTCAAGCGTGCGCTCACCCGCAAAGGCTTTGACGTTACAACCTTCACTGACCCCCGCGAAGCAGTGACAACCCTGCGCAGCGATCCATTGGCTTTCGACCTGGTTGTAACCGACTACAACATGCCGGGCTACAGTGGCCTGGAGTTGCTCCGGGAGGCCCGTCTCATCCGCCCGGAACTACCCATAGCACTCGCTTCGGGCTATGTGACAGCGGAGATTGAGCAAAACGCCCTGGCCGAGGGGGCTCGCGCTTTGATTCACAAGCCCAATGATGTGGATGAAATGTGCGAAACCTTACAGCGCCTGCTTCACCCGGTTGATGCCATCTGACGGTCTGCAGGTGCTCTACGCGGACGAGAGCATTCTGGTCTTTGACAAACCTGCCGGATTGCTGTCGGTGCCCGGCCGCGGAGAGGACAAACAAGATTGCCTGAGCGCACGGGCGCAACGGCAGTTTTCAGATGCCCGGGTAGTCCATCGCCTGGACATGGCCACTTCAGGCCTGATGGTGATGGCAAGAGGCGCCGCGGCACAACGGCACCTGAACGACGCCTTTGCCAGCCGTGACATCGCCAAACGTTACATCGCGGTGGTCCATGGTCACCTGCCCGCCCCCGCCGAGCGTTGGGGAGTCATTGAGCTCCCGATCACTGTGGACTGGCCCAACCGACCCCGCCGCGTGATTGACCCCATCTCGGGCAAGCCGAGCCTCACGCGGTGGCGCGTACTGACCCAAGCCCCGGCAGGTCTGACCCTGACAACACCGGTCACCCGGATTGAACTGGAACCTGTGACAGGGCGATCACATCAGTTGAGGGTGCACTTGCTGGCCATCGGTCATGCCATTGCTGGGGATCAACTCTACGGCAGCCCTGAAGTACAGGCGATGGCGAGTCGCTTGCTGCTGCACGCCTGCTCACTTGAACTCCAGCACCCGGTCACGGGCCAAATTCTGCGCTTTGCGAGCCCGGCCCCTTTTTGACACGTAGAGGGGGATTCGGGGGTTCCGCTACCATGGTGCATGACTAAAAACCTCTATATCCTGACCGGCGCATCGCGTGGCATGGGGCTGGCCATGGCCGAGCAACTCCTTGGCCCTGACAACCGCGTGCTGTGCATTTCCCGCCACACCGTTGATGCACTCAGCACCCGGGCGACCCGCCTGGCTTGCGTACTTGAGCAGTGGCCAATGGACCTTGAAGACGGCCTGGCCGCTGGCGCCCGCCTGGCGCAATGGCTTGAGTCACTACAAGCGTCCGGATTCAAGAGTGCCACGCTCATCAACAATGCCGGCGTCATCCCCGACATCGCGCCGCTCGGTGCGACCGATCCGATTCAATTGATCCGCGCCCTCAGAGTCGGCCTTGAAGCGCCCATGCTCCTGACCTCCGCCTTTTTGCGGGTCACAGAAGGCTGGGCATTGCCGCGCAAAGTGCTGAACATCTCGTCGGGCCTGGGACGCCGGGCCATGGCCTCGCAAACGGCCTATTGCGCGGCCAAAGCGGGCATGGATCACTTTACGCGCTGCCTTGCCCTGGAAGAAGCACTCAAACCTTTGGGGGCCAAAGTTTGCTCCCTGGCTCCCGGCGTGATTGACACCGACATGCAGGTTCAACTGCGCAGTGCGAACGCCACGGCTTTTCCGGACCAGGCCAACTTCCTCAATCTGCACAAAAATGGCCAGTTGAGCACTCCAGCGGATGCCGCCGCGCTGGTGCTGGCCCGCCTGGCCCGCGCCGACTTCGGCAACCAACCAGTTGACGACGTGCGCAGTTGACCTCACCCCCTGCGGCGGTTGGAGCGCGACGATGCCCGGGACTAAGATAGAGCTTGCGCCAAATTCATGGCGCACACCATTCAAATCATCCAAAGGAGCTCCATCATGTCCCGTGAAGTTGTCGTTGTCAGCGGTGTTCGTACCGCCATTGGTACCTATGGCGGAAGCCTCAAAGACATTCCCCCCACCGAACTGGCTGCCCAAGTGGTGCGGGAGTCGCTGTCACGCGCCAGTGTGGATGGCAAGGACGTCGGCCATGTGGTGTTTGGCCACGTGGTCAACACCGAGCCCAAGGATATGTACCTCTCGCGCGTTGCTGCCATCAACGGTGGCTGCGCTGAGGGCACACCGGCTTACAACGTCAATCGCCTGTGCGGCTCGGGCTTGCAGGCCATCATCTCGGCGAGTCAATCGATTTTGCTGGGCGATGCCGACATCGCCATTGGTGGCGGTGCTGAAAACATGAGCCGGGGCCCCTATGCCAGCCTGAGCGCACGCTGGGGTGCCCGCATGGGTGACACCAAAATGGTCGACATGGTGGTGGGCGCCTTGCACGACCCCTTTCACACCATTCACATGGGCGTGACCGCAGAAAATATCGCTGCCAAGTGGGGTATTTCCCGCGAGGAGCAAGACGCGATTGCAGTGGAAAGCCACAACCGGGCCCAACGCGCCACCGAAGCCGGCTACTTCACCTCTCAAATCATGCCCGTGATGCTCAAGAGCAAAAAAGGCGATGTGGCTTACGCCACCGACGAGCACTTCCGCCCCAATTGCTCGCTGGCTGACATGGCCAAACTCCGACCCGCATTCCTGAAAGAAAACGGCACCGTGACCGCTGGGAACGCCTCGGGCATCAACGACGCCGCTGCGGCCGTGGTCTTGATGGAAGCAGGCACAGCCAAGGCCCGTGGCCTCAAAACCATGGCTCGCCTGGTCGCCTACGCGCATGCAGGTGTCGACCCCAAATACATGGGCATTGGCCCGGTCCCGGCAACCCAGCTGGCCTTGAAAAAGGCCGGCTTGTCGGTCAGTGACCTGGACGTGATCGAGGCGAACGAAGCGTTTGCTGCGCAAGCCTGTGCGGTCAGCCGTGACTTGGGCCTCGACCCTGCCAAGGTCAATCCAAATGGCTCGGGCATTTCGCTGGGCCACCCGATTGGTGCAACGGGGGCATTGATCACCGTGAAGGCACTTTATGAACTGGAGCGTATCGGTGGCCGCTACGCTCTGGTGACCATGTGTATCGGCGGTGGCCAGGGCATTGCGGCCATTTTCGAACGCACTGCCTGATATCCGGCGCGCCCGCACCAGACTCACCATGAGACTGCAAAAGCGCTGGAGTCTGGGCGCAAAACTGGCGCTGGTAGGCGCGCCATTTTTGTTATTGGTGCTGCTGTCCACTGCAGCCACTTTGTGGGTGTCGTGGCAACTCGATGGCGGTGCGGCTGCGGTCAACGAGGCCGGGCGCATGCGGATGCAGTCCTACCGCATGTCTTTGTCGGTGGCCACAGGCGAATCCCGGGAACTGGCAGGGCAGGTGAAGGAATTCAACCAAAGCCTGGAAACCTTGCGCCACGGCGACCCCGAGCGCCCCTTGTTTGTGCCATGGGACAACACCGTGCGCCAACAGTTCCAGACCGTTGAGCAGGACTGGGTGCGCTACCAGTCGAACTGGATCACCACCCCACCCCTGGACTTGCGCCAGTTGCGTGCCGAGACAGTGGCATTTGCGGGGCACATCAACGCGCTGGTATCGGGCATTGAGGCCCATATTGCCCACTGGACGGCCATGCTGCATCTGCTGCAAATGACCATGCTGTCGCTGGCTGTGCTGGGCGCCACGGTGCTGATTTATACCGGCTATCTTTTTGTGCTGGAGCCCGTGGGCCACCTGAAACAAGCCATCGAAAAAATCCAGTCGGGTGACCTGGGCGCCCGGGTGGACCGAGTCACCTCTGACGAGTTCGGCACCCTGGCCGATGGCTTCAACGGCATGGCCGAGCACATCCAGTCCATGTACCGAAACCTGGAACATAAAGTCGCCGAGAAGACCGCCCAACTCGAAGAGAAGCACGAGCGACTCGAAAGTCTGTATGAGATCACCGCCCTGGTCGCCAATGCCACCACACTGGATGAACTGGCTCAGGGCTTTGCCAAGAGCGTGACCCGAATCGCCCGCGCAGACGGCGTGGCAGTGCGATGGTCTGACCAGTCCAACCAACGCTACCTGATGCTGGCAGCGCATGGACTGCCCAGCACCATGGTTGAGGCAGAGCTGTGCCTGGACAAGGGCGATTGCCACTGCGGCACCGTGCCAGCCAGCCTGCCGGGTTTGCGCGTGATCCCGATTCGGGAAGAGAGCGCAACTTCGCTCCAACACTGTGCAAAAGCCGGATTCGGCACGGTGGTCAACATCCCCGTTCGCCTGCATGAACGCACCATGGGCGAAGTCGATCTGTTCTTTCACGCCCGAGTCAACCCCTCTGACGCCGAGCGCTCCTTGCTGGAGGCGCTGAGCAGCCACCTGGCCAGCGCCATGGAGAACCTGCGCCTTGCTGCGCTTGAAAAAGAAGCGGCAGTGTCCCAAGAGCGGCACTTGCTGGCGCGGGAGCTGCACGACTCCATCGCCCAATCCTTGGCTTTTCTGAAAATCCAGGTTCAATTGATGCGCGATGCTGTGCAGTCAGGAAACCCTGACAACGTCCAGCAAGTGCTGGAAGAAATTGACCTGGGTGTGCGTGAAAGCTACAGCGACGTGCGAGAACTGCTGCTCCACTTTCGCACCCGCACCAACACCGAGGACATTGAGCCCGCACTGGCCACAACCCTGCGCAAATTTGAGCATCAGAGCGGCATGAAAACCTCGCTCAACATCACTGGCCAGGGCATGCCCCTGTCACCCGACCTGCAAATTCAGGTGCTGCACATCGTGCAGGAAGCCCTGTCCAACGTACGCAAACACGCCCGCGCCTCCCAGGTCTGGCTGGATGTTCAGCAACAGCCCGCCTGGCGTTTTGAAATACGCGATGACGGCATTGGCTTCAATACCAGCAATGACGCGCTGGACGAAACCCATGTGGGCCTTCGCATCATGTCCGAGCGTGCCCAGCGCATTGGGGCCGAGATTGATGTGATCTCCACACCCGGCCACGGCAGCTCCGTCATTTTGTGCCTGCCAGCGCCAGCCCACCCCCTGCAGGCAGCACCAAGCGTGCCGCATCCACCCCAAGCCCTTGCGGCCTGACATTTGACATGCAGCCTGTTGATACCCCTGTGATCCGTATTTTGGTGGTGGATGACCACACACTGTTTCGCCGGGGCCTGATGGCCCTGCTGGCGCGTGACCCCCATCTGAACGTGGTGGGCGATGCAGCCGATGCTGGCCAGGCGCAGCGCAAGGCCCAGGAGTTAAAGCCCGACATCATCTTGCTCGACAATCATTTGCCCGGCGTCAACGGTGTGGACGCTCTCCCCGCCCTGCGTGAAGTTGCCCCGGGTGCCCGCATCCTGATGCTCACGGTGAGCGAAGACGAACACGACCTGGCAGCCGCCCTGCGCGGCGGTGCATCAGGCTACTTGCTCAAAACCATTGAAGGCGATGACCTGACCCTGGCCATCCAGCGAGCCATGCAAGGCGAAAGCATCATCGCCCCGGAGATGATGAGCAAACTCGTTGCGGCCTACCGGGGAGCCAGTGCGGGAGGCGCGGCAGCGCCAGCAGTTCCCGCCGGGCCGTTGAGCGCCACAGAAATATCCCTCGCCAGCTTGTCGCCTCGTGAGCGCGATATTTTGCGCGGCATTTCGCGCGGGGCCAGCAACAAGGAAATTGCACGCGAACATGGCATTGCCGAGGCCACAGTCAAAATCCATGTGCAACACGTCTTGCGCAAGCTCGATGTCAGCTCGCGAGTTCACGCGGCAGTCATCGCCACAGAAAACAGCCTGCTTTGAGCCAACGCAATCTTTCGTCATAAAAACACCACCCTAGTTCCTTGGAACTAGGCGGCGACCCATCTGATAGTTCCTTTTAGCTGAACCGCTGCTCCTTCAGAAGGATGCCGCCGCAGGACCCTGCGCCCTAAAGTCTTGTCATGCAAAAAGGAGCTTTGACATGACAAAAAAAGGGCAGGCGCTCTCGGTGCTGATCGTCAGTACCTTCGCATTCACCGTGTGCTTCATGGTATGGATGATGTTCGGGGTCATCGGCATTCCGATCAAGAAGGCGCTGGATCTCAACTCCACGCAATTCGGGCTGTTGATGGCCACCCCCGTGCTCACCGGCTCGCTGATCCGGGTGCCCCTGGGCATCTGGACTGACAAGTTTGGCGGCCGCATCGTCATGACCATTTTGATGGCCCTGACCGTGCCCGCCATCTGGATGATGAGCTACGCCACTGAGTACTGGCACTTCCTCACAATTGGCTTGTTTGTGGGCCTGGCTGGCGGCTCGTTCTCGGTCGGCACGCCTTACGTGGCACGCTGGTTTCCCAAAAACCAGCAGGGTTTTGCCATGGGTGTTTATGGAGCGGGCAACTCGGGGGCAGCGGTCAACAAGTTTGTCGCGCCCGCTCTGGTGGTGGGCTTTGGCTGGACCATGGTGCCGCAGGTGTATGCGGCCATCATGCTGGGTACTGTGGTGTTGTTCTGGTTTTTCAGCCACAGCGACCCCCAACATCTGGTGGCCAGCAACGTCAAGTTCACCGACCAGCTCAAGTCCCTCAAGGACCCCAAGGTGTTGAAGTACTGCCAGTACTACAGCATTGTGTTTGGCGGTTATGTGGCGCTGAGTTTGTGGATGGTGCAGTACTACGTGGGCGAGTTCGGGCTGGACATCCGCACCGCTGCCCTGCTGGCCGCCTGCTTCTCCCTGCCCGGCGGCGTGCTGCGCGCTGTGGGTGGCTGGATGTCCGACAAATGGGGCGCGCACAGTGTGACCTGGTGGGTGCTGTGGGTGAGCTGGATTTGCCTGTTCCTGCTGAGCTACCCGCAGACCGACTTCACCATCATGACGACCGGTGGTCCCAAGACATTTCATATCGGCCTGAACGTCTACCTCTTCACGGCCCTGATGTTCGTGCTGGGTATTGCTTTTGCCTTTGGCAAAGCCAGCGTCTTCAAGTACATCAGCGACGACTACCCGACCAACATCGGCACCATCAGCGGCATCGTGGGCCTGGCGGGCGGCTTGGGCGGCTTTGTACTGCCCATCCTTTTCGGTGCGCTCATGGACCTCACTGGCATTCGCTCCAGCGCCTTCATGCTGATGTACGGCGTGGTCTGGGTCTCACTGATCTGGATGTACTGGACCGAGGTGCGTCGCAGCGAAGTGCTGGGCCAAAACGCCACACCCTTCCGCCTGCAGGATTGATTTTTTCTCTGAGAAAGACAAGTATGGATAACAAACAATACTCCCGCGCCGACATTGTGGACTGGCGCCCGGAAGACATGAAGTTCTGGGAAACCACCGGCCGTCACGTGGCCAACCGCAACCTGTGGATTTCCATTCCCAACCTGCTGTGCGCCTTTGCCGTGTGGGCCATGTGGGGCATCATCACCGTGCAGATGATCAACCTGGGCTTTCCGTTCAAGCCCGCTGAATTGTTCACGCTCACCGCCATTGCGGGCCTGATGGGTGCCACCTTTCGCATTCCGGCTTCATTCTTCATTCGCCTGGCGGGTGGGCGCAACACCATTTTCTTGACCTCTGCGCTGCTGATCATCCCGGCCGTGTGGACCGGCATCGCCCTGCAGGACAAGAACACCCCGCTGTGGGTGTTTCAGGCCTGCGCTTTTTTGTCAGGCATTGGTGGTGGCAACTTTGCCTGCTCCATGTCCAACATCACCGGCTTCTTCCCCAAGCGCCTGCAAGGCACCGGCCTGGGCCTGAACGCCGGCCTGGGTAACTTTGGCGTGACCACCATGCAGGTGCTCATTCCTCTGGTCATGACGGTTGGCCTGTTCGGCTCGATTGGTGGCGGCTCCATGGTCTTGACCAAGGACAGCGGCTGGATCATGGGCAAAATTTTGGCGGGCACCCCCACCTTCATCCAGAACGCGGGCTTCATCTGGGCCGCCATTCTGGTTCCACTGGTCATCGCAGCCTGGTTTGGCATGAACAACCTGCTGACGCTCTCCCCCAGCTATGGCGGCACGCTGGCGGCTTTCAGCAAAATTCTCTACTTGTGGGGCATTACAGGTGTGATCGGTTTGGTGGGCTTGTACCTGTACCTGCCAGCACCTACCGGTCTGGGCCTGCTCAATATGTGGGTGGCGTTGCCGCTCACCATCGTGGCCACGCTGGCGGCCATGAAGATCGCCGCCTTTGGCGAGATGAAGGGCAACATCGCCAAACAGTTCGAGATTTTCAGGAACAAGCACACCTGGTCATTGACGCTGCTCTACATCGTGACCTTCGGCTCGTTCATCGGCTTCTCGATGGCGCTACCGCTGTCCATCACCGTGATCTTTGGCGTGAGCCACGTTCCTGATGCGGCCGGTGTGATGCAACATGCACTGAAGAATCCCAACGCGCCATCGGCCCTCACCTATGCCTGGATCGGACCTTTTGTGGGCGCACTGATTCGCCCAGTGGGTGGCTGGATTGCCGACAAGATCGGCGGCTCGATCGTGACTCAGGCCATTTCTGCCGTGATGGTGGTGGCCTCGGGTGCTGTGGGCTACGTGATGATGCAAGCCTATGCCTCGGCCACACCCGAGCAGTATTTCTCGACCTTCATGTGGCTGTTTGTGCTGTTGTTTGCGGCGAGTGGCATTGGCAACGGCTCCACCTTCCGCACCATTGGTGTGATCTTTGACCGACAGCAAGCCGGCCCGGTCCTGGGCTGGACCTCAGCCGTGGCGGCCTACGGCGCCTTCATTGCGCCGGTGGTGATTGGTGCGCAAATCAAGGCAGGCACGCCTGAGATGGCCATGTATGGCTTTGCCATCTTCTATGCGCTGTGCCTGGTGCTGAACTGGTGGTTCTACCTGCGCAAAGGGTCCGAGATCAAGAACCCCTGACCCGATCAACCACTGATGATTAATTTAATAGCTATCCACCCAATAAACGCGACGACTAGAGCCCGTTTTTACTTAAAAAATCAATTTAAAGGTACCCCATGAGCCATTTTCTTGACCGACTAAGCTACTTCTCGCAACCCAGAGAGTCTTTCTCGGGTGACCACGGTGTCACCACCGGCGAAGACCGCACCTGGGAAGACGCCTACCGCAACCGCTGGGCGCATGACAAGATTGTGCGCTCCACCCACGGTGTGAACTGCACCGGCTCGTGCTCCTGGAAGGTGTATGTCAAAGGCGGCATCGTGACCTGGGAAACCCAGCAAACCGACTACCCCCGCACCCGCTGGGACATGCCAAACCACGAGCCACGCGGCTGCTCGCGCGGCGCCAGCTACAGCTGGTATTTGTACAGCGCCAACCGCGTCAAGTACCCGCTGGTGCGCGGGCGCCTGCTCAAAAGCTGGCGTGAAGCCCGCCTGAGCCGTGACCCGGTTGAGGCGTGGGCCAGCATTGTCGAGTCCGACGCCAAGCGCCGTGACTACCAAAGCGTGCGCGGCCTGGGTGGCTTTGTGCGTTCGGGCTGGGATGAGGTCAATGAGATGGTGGCTGCCGCCAACGTTTACACCATCAAGCAACACGGAGCTGACCGCATCATCGGCTTCTCGCCGATTCCCGCCATGTCGATGGTCTCTTATGCGGCAGGCAGCCGCTACCTGAGTCTGATTGGCGGCACCTGCATGAGTTTTTACGACTGGTACTGCGACCTGCCACCCGCCAGCCCGCAGGTGTGGGGCGAGCAGACCGACGTGCCCGAGTCGGCCGACTGGTACAACTCCACCTTCATCATGGCCTGGGGATCGAACGTGCCTCAGACCCGCACACCCGATGCCCACTTTTTCACCGAGGTGCGCTACAAAGGCTGCAAAACCGTGGCGGTCACGCCCGACTACTCTGAAGTGGCCAAGCTGGCGGATTTGTGGCTGCACCCCAAGCAGGGCACCGACGCTGCCGTGGCCATGGCCATGGGCCATGTGATTCTGAAAGAGTTCTACTTTCCTGATGCCGGCAAAGAGCGCAGCGCCTACTTTGACGACTACGCCCGCCGCTACACCGACCTGCCCATGCTGGTCATGCTCAAAGAGCACACCACGCCCGCGGGAGAAAAAATCATGGTGCCCGACCGCTACGTGCGCGCCTCGGACTTCAACGGCAAGCTCGGCCAGGCCAACAACCCCGAGTGGAAAACCGTGGCCATGGACGAATCCGGCAAGACCGTGTTGCCCAATGGCGCGATTGGTTTCCGCTGGGGCCCCGACGGCCGCGCCGACACCAAGCAGTGGAACCTGGAAGCCAAGGAAGCCCGCCATGGCACAGACGTCAAGTTGCGCCTGTCGATGCTGGAAGCCACCGGTGGCGCCAATGAGACCGCCCGCGTCGGCTTCCCCTACTTTGGTGGTATTGAGTCCGAGCATTTCCCCAACAACGCCGGCAGTAATGTGCTGATTCGCACCGTGCCCACGCACACCCTGAGTTTGGGCAAGGAAGGCGACAAGCGCGAGGCGCTGGTGTGCACCGTGTTTGACTTGCTGGCCGCCAACTACGGCGTGGCCCGTGGCCTGCCCAATGAGAATGCTGCCAAGGACTTTGACGACAACGTGCCCTACACCCCCGCGTGGCAAGAGCAGATCACCGGCGTGCCGCGTGACCAAATCATCACCGTGGCGCGGCAATTTGCCGACAACGCGCACAAGACGCATGGCAAGTCGATGATCATCATCGGTGCGGCCATGAACCACTGGTACCACGCCGACATGAACTACCGCGGCGTCATCAACATGCTGATGCTGTGCGGCTGCATTGGCCAGTCGGGTGGCGGCTGGGCACATTACGTGGGCCAGGAAAAACTGCGACCTCAAACAGGGTGGGTGCCTTTGGCGTTTGCCACCGACTGGGTGCGTCCTCCCCGGCAGATGAACTCCACCAGCTTCTTCTACGCCCACACCGACCAGTGGCGCTACGAGAAACTGGGTGTGGAGGAAGTGCTCTCGCCTTTGGCAGATAAGAAACAGTTTGGCGGCAGCATGATCGACTACAACGTGCGCGCCGAGCGCATGGGCTGGCTGCCCTCGTCACCCCAATTGCAAACCAACCCGATGCAAGTGGTGAGTGACGCCAAGGCCGCCGGCATGGACCCCAAAGACTACACGGTCAAGTCATTGAAAGACGGCTCGCTGAAGATGAGCTGCGAAGACCCGGACCACCCCGCCAACTGGCCACGCAAT
Source organism: Rhodoferax sp. OV413 (assembly GCA_943371745.1). Lineage (GTDB taxonomy): Bacteria > Pseudomonadota > Gammaproteobacteria > Burkholderiales > Burkholderiaceae_C > Rhodoferax. Next base: position 3,156 of record CALRWE010000043.1, on the reverse strand, counting down.
ATGTTTGTGTGGCGCTCCAACATCCTGGGCTCAAGTGGCAAAGGCCACGAATATTTCCTGAAGCACCTGCTGGGCACCAGCAACGGCGTGCAGGGCAAAGACATGGGCAAGGACGAAGCCAAGCCGCAAGAAGTGGTGTGGCACGACAAGGCCCCCGAGGGCAAGCTGGACCTGGTGGTCACGCTCGACTTCCGCATGAGCACCACCTGCCTGTACTCCGACATCGTGCTGCCCACGGCCACCTGGTATGAGAAAAACGACCTCAACACCAGTGATATGCACCCGTTCATTCATCCACTCTCCACGGCGGTAGACCCTGCCTGGCAGGCGCGCAGCGACTGGGACATCTACAAAGGCTTTGCCAAGAAGTTCAGCGAAGTGTGTGTGGGCCACCTCGGTGTGGAGCACGAAATGGTGCTCTCGCCCATCATGCACGACACCCCCGGCGAACTGGCGCAACCCTTCGATGTGAAAGACTGGAAGCGCGGCGAGGTCGACCTGATCCCCGGTAAAACCGGCCCGCAAATGGCGGTTGTGGAGCGGGACTACCCCAACACCTTCAAGCGCTTTACGGCTCTGGGCCCACTGCTCAACAAACTGGGCAACGGCGGCAAGGGCATCGGCTGGAACACACAAATTGAGGTCAAGCAACTCGGTGAACTCAATGGCATCGTGCGCGACGAAGGCGTCTCGTGCGGCATGCCCAAGATCGAGACCGACATTGATGCCTGCGAAGTGATTTTGCAGCTGGCGCCCGAAACCAATGGCCACGTGGCGGTCAAGGCCTGGAAAGCGCTGGGCGCACAAACTGGCCTGGACCACACTCACTTGGCCATCCACCGCGAAGACGAAAAAATCCGTTTTCGGGACATTCAGGCGCAGCCTCGCAAAATCATCAGCTCGCCCACCTGGAGCGGCATCGAGAGTGAAACCGTGTCGTACAACGCCGGCTACACCAATGTGCACGAGATGATTCCCTGGCGCACCCTGACCGGACGTCAGCAGTTCTACATGGACCACCCGTGGATGATTGCATTTGGCGAGGGCCTCACCAGCTACCGCCCGCCCGTGGATCTGAAAACCACGGCCGGCATTCACGGCATCAAGCCCAATGGCAACAAGGAAATTGCGCTCAACTTCATCACACCGCACCAAAAGTGGGGCATTCACTCCACCTACAGTGACAACCTGATGATGCTCACCCTGAGCCGCGGTGGCCCCATCATCTGGCTCAGTGAAGACGACGCGGCACGCGCCGGCATTGTGGACAACGACTGGGTCGAACTCTTCAACATCAACGGCGCCATTGCGGCCCGCGCGGTGGTGAGCCAGCGCGTCAACAACGGCATGGTGATGATGTACCACGCCCAGGAAAAGATGATCAACACCCCCGGCTCCGAGATCACCGGGGTGCGCGGCGGCATTCACAACTCGGTGACCCGCATTGTGCTTAAACCCACCCACATGATTGGCGGCTACGCCCAGTTCAGCTACGGCTTCAACTACTACGGGACCATTGGCACCAACCGAGATGAGTTTGTGGTGGTGCGCAAGATGAACAAGATTGACTGGCTGGACACGCCACTGGCCGACGAGAAAGCGGCCACCGTACAAGCACAAGGAGAATCCGCATGAAGATACGTGCACAAATCGGCATGGTCCTGAATCTGGACAAATGCATTGGCTGCCACACCTGCTCGGTGACCTGCAAAAACGTCTGGACCAGCCGCCCCGGCCTGGAGTACGCCTGGTTCAACAACGTCGAGACCAAGCCCGGCATTGGCTACCCCAAAGAATGGGAAAACCAGGACAAGTGGAACGGGGGTTGGGTACGCAAGGCCAACGGCAAGATCGAGCCACGCCAGGGCGCGAAGTGGAAGCTGTTGATGCGTATTTTCGCCAACCCGAACATGCCCGAAATTGACGATTACTACGAGCCCTTCACCTTCGACTACGACCACCTGCAGTCGGCGCCCGAAATGAAGGCCACCCCCACCGCCCGCGCGCGCAGCCTGATCACCGGCAAGCGCATGGAAAAAATCGAGTGGGGCCCGAACTGGGAAGAGTTGCTGGGCGGTGAATTCTCCAAGCGCAGCAAAGACAAGAACTTTGACGACATCCAGAAAGAGATGTATGGCGAGTTCGAGAACACCTTCATGATGTACCTGCCGCGCCTGTGCGAGCACTGCCTGAACCCGGCGTGTGTGGCCAGCTGCCCGTCAGGCTCCATTTACAAGCGCGAAGAAGACGGCATTGTGCTGATCGACCAGGACAAGTGCCGCGGCTGGCGCATGTGCGTCAGCGGCTGCCCGTACAAAAAGATTTACTACAACTGGAAGAGTGGCAAGGCCGAGAAATGCACCTTCTGCTTCCCGCGCATTGAAGCCGGGCAGCCCACCGTGTGCAGTGAGACCTGCGTGGGCCGCATCCGTTATTTGGGCGTGCTGCTGTACGACGCGGACCGCATCCAGGCGGCCGCCAGCGTGGAGCATGACCGTGACCTGTACCAAGCGCAGTTGGACCTCTTCCTCGACCCCAACGACCCGAAAGTCATCGCCCAGGCCAGGATTGACGGCATTCCTGATGCGTGGATGGAGTCAGCCCGCAAGAGCCCGGTGTACAAGATGGCCGTGCAATGGAAAGTTGCCCTGCCCCTGCACCCCGAGTACCGTACGCTGCCCATGGTCTGGTATGTGCCGCCACTCAGCCCCATCACGGCGGCCGCCAATGCCGGCCACATGGGCTTGAACGGCGAGATACCTGATGTCAAGTCTTTGCGCATTCCGGTCAAGTACCTGGCCAACCTGCTGACCGCTGGCGACACCCAGCCGGTGGAGCGCGCGCTGGAGCGCATGCTGGCCATGCGGGCTTATCAGCGTGAGAAGCACGTGGACGGCAAGATCAACCTGGCGGTACTGAACCAGGTGCAGATGACGCAGCATGAGGTCGAAGACATGTACCACGTGATGGCCATTGCCAACTACGAGGACCGGTTTGTCATCCCGACCACGCACCGCGAATACGCCGAGAACACCTTCAATGTGCGCGGCGGCTGTGGCTTCACTTTCGGCAACGGATGCTCTGAAGGCACGGGTGAAATCAGTTTGTTCGGTAGCGACAAGAAACGCACCATTCCCATCAAGGCGGAGGTCTGAA
>CALRWE010000042.1:0-25789 GCA_943371745.1 Rhodoferax sp. OV413 | reverse complement strand
GAATGGCACAGCCATGAGCAGCGACAGGATCGTGCCCAAGGTTGCCATGTGCAGCGTCTCAATCAAATAGCCCAGCACGCTGTTCTGAAAATGCGCCACATCCACAGGCCACATGCGTGAAAGCAGGTCGCCCATTTGCTCCGGTGCATCCAGAAGAAATTCCGGAATCACCTTGACTGAGCGAATCGATTGCACCACCGCCAGGACGATCAAAAACCACACCCCGTAACGCAGCAGGCGCTGCCCCAGCGAGTAGCGCTGCCACTCGCGCGGGGCGGCGCCGGATATCACGGTAGGGTGTACCACGGCATCAGACATGGAGCGCCTTTCGGGTAGCGTTGACCAAGAGCTCACCCACCACAATGATGGCAATGATGGTGGCCAGAATGGTGAAGACAAAGTCGTAGTCAAAGCGTTGGAACGCGGAAAACAGCGCCCCGCCAATGCCTCCGGCGCCCACGATGCCCAGCATGGTGGAGTTGCGTAAATTGGAGTCCAGCTGGTAAGTGGTAAAGCCTACAAAGCGGGACATCACCTGTGGCAAAACGCCAAACAGCACCACGTTCATGAACGAAGCACCCGTGGCGCGCACGGCCTCCACCTGCTTGGGGGAAATCTCTTCAATCGCGTCGGCAAACAACTTGCCGACAAAACCCACGGTGGCCACGGTCAGCGCCAGAATGCCGGCGAGCGGGCCAAACCCAACCGCCTTGACAAACAAGATCGCCTTGATGACCGGGTGCAGTGACCGCGCCAGGGCGATGAAGCCGCGCGCGCTGGTGGAGACGATCCTTGGCATCAGGTTACGCGAGGCCAGCAGGCCGATGGGCAAGCTCAAGGCCACACCAGCCACCGTGGAGAGCACCGCGATTTGCAGGCTTTCCCGGATGCCGCTCCACAAAATGTCCATCTTCGACAAGTCTGGTGGCCACATGCGGGCGAGAAATTTCGCACCCAGCTTGAGCCCCAGGGCCAGACGTTCCGCGGTGATGTCGATCTGGGCCAGCACATAAATGCTGTAGGCCAGCACACCCAAAGCGGTCAGCTTGACCGCTGGCGTCCAGGCAAACGCCTCGACTTGGCGGGCCTGTGCAGTGCTCATTGAATCCATCCTTCGCCACCATAAATGGTTTGCAGCATGGCGTCGCTCAGGCCGTCTGGCGCGCCGTCGTAGACCACATGGCCGCCCGTCATGCCCACGATCCGGTCCGCATACCGCCGGGCCAGTTCCACATCGTGGATGTTGACCACCACGGGTATGCCGTTAAGACGGCCTTGGTCGCGCAAAAGCTGCAAAATCTCCACACTGGTCTTGGGGTCCAGAGACGAGGTGGGCTCATCGGCCAGCAGCAGGCTGGGTTGCTGCATCAGCGCCCGTGCAATGCCGACCCGCTGGCGCTGCCCACCACTGAGTTCATCGGCCCGCTGGTTCGCAAACGCCGTCAAACCGACAGTATCCAACAGGGAGAACGCCCGGTCGAAGTCCTCACCTGAGAATTTTCGTCGCCAAGCGTTCCAGGCCGAGGTGTAGCCCAGGCGCCCAGTCAACAGGTTTTCCATCACGGTCAGTCGCTCGACCAGGTTGTACTCCTGGAACACCATGCCAATGTGTCGCCGGCTGTGACGCAGGTCGGCCCCTGACAGTTGCGCCATGTTGAGCCGCTTCCCTGCGACATCCAGCCAGATCTCGCCAGCGGTGGGATCGACCAGCCGGTTGATACAACGGATGAGTGTCGATTTGCCCGTGCCTGATGGCCCGATGATCGCCGTCAGGCCAGCCCCGTTGATATTCAGGTCAATCGATTTGAGAACCGGGACACCCTTGTTGTACTCCTTGACCAGCCCTTTGATGTGCAGGGAGCCTGGGCTCATTTTTTGGCCTTAGCAGCTTCTTTTTCGTAGGCTTCACGGGTGAACTTTTCACCACCCGCTTCAGCGACCTCGCGCACGATGGCGTAGTCTTTCAAATAGGTGGCGGGCACAAATTTGCTGTCGCCATCAAAGGCCTTGATCATTTCGGGCGTGTATTTGAAGCTGGTGAAGCAGCTCACCAGTTTGTCGCGCAGCTCGGGTGCCAGATCATGGGCATAGGCGAATGAGGATGTCGGAAACGGAGCGCTGCGGTACAAAATGCGGAAGTCATCGGCCTTGATGGTGCCGCGTCGGGCGATGCGGTCAAACACATCGGAGGCGACGGTGGCTGCGTCATAGTCACCGCTGTTTACACCCATGACCGATTGGTCATGTTTGCCAGAGAAGAGGATTTTGTAGTCTTGTCCCGGGGTGAGACCTTGCTTGGGCAGCAGCGCCATGGGCGCCATGTGGCCAGAGTTCGAAGAGGGTGAGGCGTGGGCGACTTTTTTGCCTTTCAGGTCCGTCAACGACTTGATGGCCGCGTTGTCCTTGCGGGAAATCACGATCAGGTTGTAGCTGCGAGGAATACCTGAGTCATTGCCTTTGATGGCAAAGGGCACGGCGCCAGCCACGTTGACCGCAAATGCCGTGGGGCCAGTCGAAAAGCCGGCAACGTGAAGGCGCCCTGAGCGCATGGCTTCAATCTGCGCGGCATTGCTTTGGACCTGGAAGAACACCACGCGCTTGGCAGTGCATTGCGCCAGATGGGTGGTGAAGGGTTCAAATATCTTCTCGTACACCGCAGGGTCTTCTACAGGCGTGTAGGTGAACACGATGGTGTTGGGGTTGCGCCATTTTTTGGGATCGGTGGGTGCATCAGCCACCAGATCCTTGTTGGCATCGCAGTAAATGGTGTCCAGATCGCCCCGGTTGGAGCAGGTGTCCTGCGCCATGGCCGAGGTGCTGGCCACCAGCACGCAGACGGCGGGTAGCCATTGTTTGACTGTCATACGCATTTCCAATCTCCTGTAGGTTTTGTGAGCATGAATACTAGGCGCAGCCCTTTCGGTTTGAAGGTGTAACTTGTCGTTTGGCTTGCAAAGCCCTTTCAATCAGCTTGCAAAAACACTAGGGCTTGCCCTTAGTGGTGCAGGGTGCAGCATCAGGCATGCTTGCTTCCTATGAATGTGCTTTTGGTTGAAGATGAATTTGATCTGTACGGTGCCCTGATCCGGGTGTTGCAGAGGCGGGGCTTTGAGGTCACCCATACGTCCAATGGCCTGGAGGCGCTGCGCCTGATTCGCGCGCAGTCATTTGATGTGGTCATTCTGGACCTGACCATTCCGGGCATGGATGGTTTGCAGGTGTTACAGCGGTTGCGGGGTGGCGGCAACGTGACGCCTATTTTGTTGCTGACAGCGCGAGGCACCGTGGGCGACAAGGTCTCGGGGCTCAATGCCGGTGCGGATGACTACCTTGCCAAGCCCTTTGATCTTGATGAGCTCGAAGCGCGGGTCCGTGCGCTGGGGCGGCGCCAGCGGGGGCAGGACGAAGATCGCTGCGGCCCCCTGGTTTACGAGCGGTCGTCGGGGGCGTTTTATTGCGACCAAAAACTGCTCGAATGCACTCCACGCGAACATGCCCTGCTGAAATGCCTGATTCAACGCCCGGGCCATGCTGTGACCAAGGAGCGGCTGCTGGCCAGCGTTTTCGCGGACGAACCTGGTGCGAATGCGGAGGCCGTTGAAGTGGTGGTGCACCGTTTGCGCAAGAAACTGGCCCATACCGGCACCGAGGTCATGACCCTGCGCGGCCTGGGCTATGCGCTGCGGGAACAAGGGCATGGCTGAGCGGTCTCACGTCCCCGCCAGCCAGCCCTCACTGCGCCGGTATTTGCTGGTGTGGATCTTGGGCGTGGTGGCTGTGTCTACCTTGCTTGAGACCGTGCTGCTTTACCAAAATGCGCTGGGCAGCATTCATGCTGCGCATGATCGCCTGCTGCGCGCCACGGCGCAGGCCATGGGGGATTCGGTGCACATGGATGGCGGACGGTTTCAAATCACGGTGCCTTTTGCTTTGCTGGAGGCCTACGAAACCACCGGGTCCAGCCAGTTGCTGTATCGGGTGACAGGGGCGAGGGATGAGCTGTTGGCAGGTGATGCCCTGCTGGCCAAATGGACACAGCCCCTGGCGGGACTCTCGCTCATGAGCATTCATGACGTCACTGTGCCACTGGCTGCGGGGCCCACCCCGATGCGCATGGCCGTGTTGCGCCAGCCCTTGGAGAGTTTTGAGGGCAGCGGGATTGCCCTGATCCAGGTGGCAGAAACGCTCGACGCGCGCACCGATGCAGCGCGCGAATTGTTGTTCAACACCTTGCTGCGCCAGACCCTGATGCTGCTGCTGATTGCTGGTCTGATCGTTTGGGTCGTGAACCGGGCGGTTGCACCCCTGCGCAGCGTGCGTGACGAGCTATTGCAGCGCGACGAAAACAGCCTGACTCCCCTGCTGGAGCGGGGCACCAGGGAAATTCAGCCGGTGTTGGACGCCATGAATGAGTTGCTGGTGCATCTGCAATCCGCCCGCAACCAACAACAGCGCTTCATTGCCGATGCTGCCCACCAGCTTCGCACGCCCCTGACGGTGCTCAAGGTCCAACTGCAGAGTGCGCGTAACGGTGATGTGCCCGCACCGCAGCTGGTGGCCGATCTGGAAAGAACAGTGGACCGGGCGACCAATCTCACCAACCAGTTGCTCTCGCTGGCCAAAGTCGAGCAAATGCGCCAGCGCGGGATCCGCCAGCCGCTGGATCTGGCCGAGGCCGCGCGGGAGGCCGCACTGGAGCTGTCACCCTTGATCACTGCCAAGCGCCTGAATTTCGACTTTCGGGCGGACACCTGCATTTTGAGTGCCGACCCCTGGTTGGTGGGTGAGCTGATACGCAACATCCTGTCGAATGCCATCCGGTTCAGCCCGCACGGGGCCAGTCTGGACATGCACCTTGACGTCAGCCCCGGCAGCGCCCGCCTGCGGGTCACCGACCAGGGGCCAGGCATCGAGGATGCGTTGCTGGAAACGGTTTTCGAGCCATTCACCGTGGCCTCAACCGGCTCTGGCCTGGGTTTGGCGATTGCCAAAGAAATTGCGAGTGCCTTGGGTGCCCGGATCAGTTTGCACAACAGCAGAAAGGACTCTGCCGGCACGGGTCTGCGAGCAGAGCTTGTTTTTATTGTGCCCAACGTGCATTAGGAAATCAGTTCGCCTGGGTGCGACGTCCACTTGAATGCTACTGTTTAATACATTGAATTCAAACAAATGCGCTGGCTACAGGGATATTCGTCATATGTATTTTCATCACCACGCGCAGCCTGCGCCCAGCGCCCTGCCATGGCCGGGGTGTTGAAGCAAGTGGTGGCCCTGCTGGCACTGGCCACCGCACGCTCCAGCAGTTGGATGTCAGCCTCATGCTGGCGCGCCCCATGCGGGTCTTCAAAAAAGATCACCTTGTGACAGCGACGGTTCAGCACCAGTTCGGCAATTTGAGTATCACTCCCGAGCGAGCTGCTTTGGTAGCAGGGCACCCTCGGCCGCCCGGTGGGCCAGCCGCACGCGCAGGCCAATTGTCATTGAGCCGGCTATCGGTGGTGCCCGTCGCGACGCGTTCTGAAAAACGCGACAAGTTATGAGGGTGCTCGGCGGAAAATTCGACGATCTGGAATGCGGTTCTAAATATTGATCAGGACAAATTAACAGGTGTCAAACGTCAGACTGCACTGTAAACCGTGCGTTAACGCGGCTCGCTCAATGGTCGGCAGAACCGACCTTCCCCTGCCACCAGATAAACAAGCCCGCGCCGATCACGACTGCACACCCGATCAACATCGCCGAATTGACCTGTTCACCAAAGACGAGCACACCGATCGAAATGCCAAAAAGCAAACGGGTGTATCTAAAGGGCGTGACCGCAGAGATGGCACCGGTACGCATGGCAATCATGAGGGCGGTGTAAGCAAGAACCCCTGCCGTCAACGCGGCACCCAGGGTCAAAAAGTGATGCGTTGTTAACGTCACGAACGGTTTTGCATCCCACACAGAGAAGCATCCACCAGCGATCATCACTGTTGTAAAACCATAAAAGCCCAGCAACTCCTTCGTGAGCGCGGGTGGGGCTGCGCGGGTTACCAAATCCCGCCCCACAAAACCCAAGGTGCCCACCACGGCCAGCAGCGACAAAGCAGAAAAATCTTCAGCGGACGGGTTGATGATGATCAACACCCCCAACAGGCCGGCGGCAACGGCAACCCAAATCCGAAAGCCAACCTTCTCATGGAAGAATGCTTGGGCGCCCAAGACCACCAAAATGGGCGCCACTTGAAGAATGGCGGTGGCTGAAGACAGAGGGGTGAGCGCGATCGCGAGTACGTAAAACAAACGTCCACAGAATTCAAACACAGCCCTGATGAGCATGAGTTGGGTAAACACTTCGGCATTCAATAAACTGGTGCCGATGCGTCGTGCCAACACAGCAAACACGATCGCGCCACCCGCACCGAACAACACCAAAACTTGCCCGACGGGCAACTGTTTGGTAACCGTCTTGATAAAAGCGTCTTCTACGGCAAAGCCAGCCATCGAAGCAATCATCCACAGGATGCCGACCAGGTTGCCGCGAGAATGATGGGACAGGGTGGGCATCTTCTGATTTTACCGGCCCCCTGCAGCGCTACTCGGCCCCACGCCGGGCTATCCTGCGTTTCGCATCGTCTGGGCCAGCGCCGTGGCTCCGCGCTCGGCGAGGGTGTCGGCGGCACTGATCCGGTCACGTGGCTCACGGTTCTGGCTCAGCTTGGCCTTGCCCTCCACCCGCTCCACAGACACCTGAATACCCACGATGGCCTTGATCATGCTGTCGATGAATTCGGGCGCTGAATCGCCCATCTTCCAGGGTTTTGGCTCCTGTGCCTCGTGCGTGCGCGTGAGGCGCGCCACGATCCGTCGCGCGAATTTTTCGTCATCCATCACGGTCAGCCGACCATGTACATGCACCACTTCATAGTTCCAGGTCGGGACCAATCGATGCGTCTCGTGCTTGCTCGGGTACCAGTTGGGCGAGATATAACTCTCATTGCCACGAAAAATCACCAGCACCTCTGCGCCGTCCCGGCACTGCTGCCAGACCGGATTGGCCCGCGCGACATGGGCACTAAGCAAGCCGTGGTCCCCGACCGCCGGGTCGAATTCAAAGGGGATGTGGTTGGCATCCATGCCCGTGCTTGTGGACGTCACCAAAATGGCCAGGGGATGTTCCCGAATGATGCGGTGCAGTGCGTCCTGGTTGGTGATGGCGAAATGTGCAGGTGTGTACATGGGCGTAAAGAAGTAGGGTTGCAGCGGGGTGGGAGCAATTTTTCCTCTAAACTGGTCTAAATTAAAGATCCAGTTTTCATATTTTTTAGTAAACCAGTTGAGCCTGCATCCTGCACACACCCGTCCAGACATTTACCTGAGGATCAAGACCCAGATCAGCGACGGTGTCTTGCGCCCAGGTGGGCAATTGCCCTCGAGTCGCGCGTTGGCGTCTGACTTGGGTGTTTCGCGCACCACGGTCGTCACCGCCTATGAGCAGCTGGCAGCAGAGGGCTACATCGAGACCTCCCTGGGCACCCGCGCTCGCGTGGCGCCCGGCATCACGCCGCCAAGCCATGCCCCTTCTGGCGCACCACAGCCTGTCGCCCAAATGCCACGGCTGTCTGCCTATGGCTGCCGGCTCGCCGAGTTGGTGCTGCCGCAGCCGCAGCACCAGCCGTTTGTGCCGAGCAGTGAGCGCCCGGACATCGAATTTTTGTACGGCGCGCTGTCGCCACAGGATTTTCCAACCCTGGTTTGGCGACGGGCTTATGACCGCGCGCTGTTGCAAAGGCAAACCCGTCTGTACTACGGCGCACCGGAAGGCGAGCTGGAGTTGCGTGTTGAACTTCAGGGGTATCTGCGCAGGGCGCGCGGTTTGTCCTGCACACCAGAGCAGATCATCATCGTGCACGGTTCGCAGCAGGCCATCGACTTGTGCGCCAGGGTTCTGCTCGATCCGGGAGACACCGTGGTGATTGAGGAGCCGTGCTACCTGATGGCCCGTCGCGCCTTTGAAGCGGCCGGTGCCGTGGTGCGGGCAACACCGGTTGATGACCACGGCTTGGTGACGCAGGGTTTGCCGCAGGAAAAAACAGTGCTTGCCTATGTAACACCATCGCACCAGTTCCCCTTGGGCGCTGTCATGCCGATCGGACGGCGCCAAGAGTTGTTGTCTTGGGCAACGCGTAGCGCCGCGTGGGTCATTGAAGACGATTACGACGGTGAGTTTCGGTATGGTTTGCGCCCTGTCGATACCCTGCAGTCGCTCGACACGGCAGGGTCAGTGATCTATGTCGGAACCTTTTCCAAAGCCCTGTCACCCCAAATGCGCTTGGGTTACCTGGTTCTTCCGCTCCCCCTGGTGGCCTCCTTTCGACAAGCCAAGCAAATTGCCGATCGTCATGCGCCGCGACTGGAGCAGATAGTGCTGGCCTCACTGATCCGAAGCGGGGCCTACGAACGCCACATCCGGCGTATACGACGGGCGAACGAACGACGCCGCAGCGCCCTGGTGGAAGCGATTGCAAAGCATTTCCCTGGCTGTGCACACGTCGAAGGTGCAGCCTCAGGACTGCATGTTGTTCTTTGGCTGGAGGACATTCGCGGGGCGGACGAGACAGAGCTTGTGGCTCAAGCCAGGGCCCATCAGCTGGGCGTTTGGCCCGTCAGTCCCCTCTATTCGGCGGGGGCCACTTGGCGCAGGCGTGACTGTGCGGGTCTGGTGTTGGGCTATGCCGGCCTGGAGTTGGCAGAAATTGAAGTTGGGATTAGCCGACTGGCCGCGGTCATGTCACAAATGCGGCCGTTGGCAACGTGAACGCTCATTTGGATTCAGGCGAAGTGGGCTAAAGCTGGATTGCTCTGTATGCGCAGTCTATCTCCCGCACGCCATCCTCGATCAGGTTAACGTGAATGGCGGAATAACCCAACCTGAAATGGGATTGGCTTGCAGCGGATGACTTTATAAAGAAGACATCACCAGGTTCGATCAACACACCACGAGTGGCACAGTTTTCGGCCAGCATTTGTGAGTTTAGGCCGTCTGGGCCTTTGACCCATGCACCCGAGCCGCCTTGGGAGGGGGTGATGTGGAACTGCGGCAGAAATTTTTCAAACGCCTCATTCAACCGCTCACGTCGCTCGCGGTAGGTTAAATTCAACTTTCGAATAAATGCGTCGTGATGACCCTGCGCTATGAAAAGGCTGGCGGTGTGAGCGTTGTTGGATGGCGTGTGTCGCATGATCAGTCTGCGCAAAGCGCGCAGCTCGCGAATCAGCTCAGCGGGTGCGACGATGTAACCGATGCGCAAACCATGGGCGAGGGTTTTAGAAAGACTGCCAAGATAGATGACACGCCCATCGGTGTCCAGGCTTTTTAATGCGGGTAACGGTCTGCCCGAAAAGTTCAATTCGCTTTCATGGTCATCTTCGAAAAGCACAACATCGCGCTTTTTGGCCAGCTCCAAAATCTCTTGGCGCCGCTGCAATGACATCGTGACTGTTGTCGGGCACTGGTGACTCGGCGTCACAAAAACATAATCACACTGGCCCATGGAGCGTGAGGCGATCAGCCCGTCAGTATCAATTGGCAGTGCTTTGACATGATCACTGCGAAGCAAAAAATTATTGCGTGCATCCGGGTAGCCAGGGTCTTCAATACCCACTACTGTCTTACGGTCCAGCAGCACATTGGCCAGCAGGTAGCAAGCCATTTGCGCGCCCGCCGTAACTAGAATTTCATCTCGCCTCGCCATGATGCCGCGCGCGGGGAGAAGCCGATGCTGAATTTGATCCACCAACGCCTCAGAGTCGCGGTCGACATGGTTTTGTGCCCACTTTTTTACAGCGGGCACAAACAACGCCTGATGTGAGCAGGCACGCCAGTCTTTGAGAGGTACCAAGCTGGCATCAAACTGGCCGTACACGAAAGGGTAGGTGTAGTCTTGCCAATTGGCTGGCTTGATGATGTTGCGCTGCTGTTCCAGCCGGGAAACAAGGCGCGTATCCCACTTCAAGCCAGATTGCACGGTCGCGGCAGGAGCCGACTGATTGGCCTGGCCCAGCAGAATGTCACCGTTAACGATCAAGCCACTGCGTGGCGAAGCGATCAAAAAGCCTTTGTCGACCAGCGCCTGCAAGGCCAGTGACACGGTATTGCGCGACAGACCCAGTGCGGCAGCCATCACACGGCTGGCCGGCACCTTGGAGCCTGCCGCTACCAAACCCATCAGTATGGAATGAACCATCATCTCCCTGACGCGCCCTTGTAGCGTTCCACTGCTGCCTGAGAACTTGGGAAACAGCTTGGCCCAGATATCCGTGATTTCCTGCTTTTGTCTCATGCTTGCAATCCTTTTGAAACGACAGTTTCAATGCACCTTTTTTGATTTTTCTGCACCAAGAAAGGGTATACCCTGAACCTTTTCCGCGCCTGTCTGGTGCGTGCTTTTAGGGCGCGGTGACGAATCCGAGTATTTTGATTTTGGCACCAAAAGAAAATTAATCTGGCTCTATTTTTAAAAATTAGCTTTCCCTATGATCCGGCAGTTCACATGCGAACCTGCATGTGAGCCCCTTCTCAAATAGCCAAGACATCTGTAACTTTTTTTCTGAATGGACACCATGAAACGCCTGCTTAAAACACTGCTCATCGGATCTGCCATGACGCTCACAATGCTTACTCAAGCCGTGGCTCAAACCAAAGTGGTCATTGGCCACTTTGGCGACCCCTTGCCCTATAAATCGCTCATTGCCAACGGAGCGCTTGACAAAGCCACGGGCTGGACCATTGAGTGGCGTCAATTCGCTTCAGGCGCTGAGGTCAATGCGGCCATGGCCTCTGGCGGCATTCAAATTTCTGAAATCGGCTCCTCGCCGTTGTCAGCTGGTCTTAGCTCTGGCATCGACTACCAGGTGGTATCGTTCGGCAAAGTTATCGATTCTTCAGAGGCATTGGTGAGCAGAAATGGTGCCGGTATTGAAAAGGGATCCGATTTAAAAGGTAAAAAAATTGCCGTGCCTATTGGTTCAACCGCGCACTTCTCACTCATGGGCGCATTGAAAATGTACGGCTTGACAGAAAAAGATGTCACTGTTCTTGGTATGTCGCCACCAGAAATTGCGGCTGCATGGGCGCGAGACGCGATTGATGCGGCTTTTGTTTGGGTACCAGTCCAAGCCAAGTTACGAGAGAACGGCAAGGTCATGGTCACAGCTGGTGAAGTTGCCAAAACCGGCTTTAATACATTCAACGCTTGGGTTGTCCATAGCAAGTTTCAAACACCCGCTAATCGCGCTGGCATCGTTAACTTTTTCAAGGCGATGAACGAAATTAATGCCGACTACCACAAGAATAAAGCTGTATGGAACGCGGACTCAGAAAAAGTTAAAGCTGTTGCTGCCAATGTAGGTGTCACGCCAGCTGCTGTCGTGCCCATGTTGGACGGTACAACTTACCCAGATGGCGATTTGAACATGTCAGCGGCTTGGATGGGCGGCGGTGCAGCTGCCACGATCAAATCGACAGCTGAATTTTTGAAGGGTGCGGGTCGCATCGCTAAAACGGCTGATGACTACAGCAAGTTTATCAACCCTGAGTTTGCCAAAGCAGCAGCAGGAAAGTAATACGCCCTGCACGCATCGCGATGCCTGACCTGTTTATGAAACAGGTCAAGCATCGCGCCTTCAACCTTAGGGGCTCAGCATGTCAGTACTCGCCATCAATAACGCATCGGTGTTCTATCCGGTGCCCGGTAAACCACCGGTTCACGCGCTCAAGAACATCAACCTTGAAATCCATGAGAAAGATTTCGTGGTGGCACTCGGTGCTTCAGGCTGCGGTAAGTCAACCTTGCTCAATTTAATTGCCGGGTTTATGGCGCCGAGTGAAGGTGAAATATCTTTAGACGGCAGGGTTGTTACAGGCCCGGGTGCGGACCGTTCAGTGGTGTTTCAAAAGCACGCCTTGCTGCCTTGGCTCAACGTGCTGGACAACGTCGCCTTTGGTTTGAAAATTCAGGGCCATGACAAAGCCAAGCGCGAGGGCATTGCGCGAGACTTCATCAAGCTGCTGGGGCTGGAGCAGTTTGAGCAATCGGCCACCTATGAGCTGTCGGGCGGTATGCAGCAGCGCGTCGGCATTGCCCGGGCGCTGACCAGTGACCCGTCTATTTTGCTGATGGACGAGCCGCTGGGCGCGCTCGATGCGCTGACGCGCGAGCGAGCGCAAGAGTTGATATTGAAAGTTTGGCGCGACACCGGCAAGATGGTATTTTTTATCACCCACAGCGTGGAAGAAGCGCTGTTCATGGGCACCAAATTGATTGTGATGTCACCTCGTCCTGGCCGCATTTCGCATGTCTTCGATTTGCCATTTAGCCAGCGCTATTTTGAAATGGGCAATGCAAGAGCGATCAAAGCGTCCGCAGAATTTATTGCTCTCAGAGAAGAGATTTTGCAGATCATTTTCTCTGACGAAGCAGGAGCACATGATGACTGATAACCATGCGAAAAGCGCAAGCAGCAGGCTTGGTGGACTGATGAAGGCAAAACCAGCCAAACCCGGTGAAATCTATGGTGTTCCTGGTCAAGGGGAAAGCTTCAAAATCAGCGCAGTCGTGATCGTCCTCTTGATCGGCTTCTGGGGGTTTGTCACCTATGCGGGCTACATCAAGCCGCTTTTCTTGCCCTCGCCAATGGGTGTCATCAACGCCTTGCTTGATGTCATGAAAGAAGGCTTTACTGGCGTCGGTTTTTGGGAGCACATCTGGGTCAGCACGTTGCGGGTCTTTGGGGCATTCTTGCTTGCTTGTGTCATTGGCATTCCGCTGGGCATTGCGATGGGGATGAGCCCAGTCGCACGTGGCATTTTTGACCCACCGATTGAGTTCTATCGCCCGATTCCGCCACTGGCTTACCTGCCACTGATGATCATCTGGTTTGGTATTGACGAGTTGTCCAAGGTTCTGCTCATCTTCTCATCTGTTCTCGCACCGATGGTTCTGGGTGCTCGTGCAGGCGTCAAGTCTGCGGCAATTGAGCAGATTCACGCGGCCTATTCCTTTGGTGCCACCCGTTGGCAAGTGATCCGTATGGTGGTGTTGCCGTCGGCCATGCCAGAGATCTTTACCGCCATGCGTGTTGGCATTGGTTTCGGCTGGACAACGCTGGTGGCAGCAGAAATGGTTGCAGCAACTTCAGGCTTGGGCTACATGGTTCTCTCGGCGTCGCGGTTCTTACAAACGGATATCGTCATCATGGGCATTGTGGTGATCGCAGCAATTGCCTATGGTTTCGACCATCTGATACGGTTTATTGAACGTCGCGTTGTGCCTTGGAAAGGCCGTGGTTAAGTTAATTTATTTGAGAGAAAGTTTTCCATGACGATTGAGTATTTAAAGAAAGCCACGCCGCCACAAGAGGCGATTGACAACGCAACATCTGAGACCGTTGAGCGCTTGCTGGCTGACATTCAAAAAAATGGCCGTGACGCGGTTGAGAAATATGCGCGTGACTTTGACGGCTGGCATGGCCCGATTGTGGTGAGCGACGATGACTTTGCCAAAGCCAGCAAAGCCTTGAGCCAAGGCGTCAAAGATGACATCGCCTTCGCACATGCCCGCGTGAAAGACTTTGCCCAGCGCCAGCGCGAGTCACTGCACGAGTTTGAAGTGGAGCTGATTGATGGTTTGATTGCCGGGCAAAAACTGATCCCGGTTAATACTGCTGGCTGCTACGTACCAGGCGGTCGCTATGCCCACGCTGCGTCAGCCATCATGAGCGTATGTACTGCCAAGGTAGCGGGCGTGCCCAACATTGTTGCCACCTCACCCGGCCATAAGGAAGCTGGCGTCAACCCCGCGATCTTGCACACCATGAAGTTGTGCGGCGCTGACATTGTGCTGGCACTTGGCGGCGTGCAAGGCATTGCGGCCATGGCGTTTGGCTTGTATTCACCCAAGTCTGCTGACGTGATTGTGGGCCCTGGTAATCGCTTTGTGGCCGAGGCCAAACGAACGCTGTTTGGCCGCATTGGCATTGACGTGGTGGCCGGGCCGACGGAGTCCGCCATCATTGCTGATGAAACAGCCGATGTGAACCTGGTTGCAGCGGACCTTGCCGGGCAGGCTGAGCATGGCCCGGACTCACCCGTGTGGCTGTACACCACGTCGCGCGAGTTGGGCATGAAGGTGATCGAGCTCATGCCATCTGTGATTGCCGCTCTGCCCGAGTTGGCTCGCAACGCCGCCACCGCTGCCTGGCGAGACTATGGTGAGGTGGTGCTGGTCGCCAGCTGTGAAGAAATGGTTGAAGTCAGCGATCAGTACGCCCCCGAGCATTTGCAGGTGTTTGCCAAAGACCTCGACTGGTGGTTTGCCAACCTGACCAACTACGGCTCGCTCTTTTTGGGTGAAGAAACCACCGTCGCGTATGGCGACAAATGCGCGGGCCCCAACCACATTTTGCCGACACGAGGTGCTGCTCGCTATTCAGGTGGTTTGAGCGTGGGCAAGTTCATCAAAACCGTGACCTATCAGCGCCTGACACAAAGCGCCAGCCGAGCCGTGGGCCAGGTAGCGGCCAGAATTTCGCGCCTTGAAGGCATGGAGGGGCATGCGCGTACCGGTGACATCCGATTGAAAAAATATTACCCACTTGAAGCCTTTGAGCTGGGTACGCTAGCCGGTCACCAACACTGATTCCGCCATGTTTTCAACTTTGACGGTACCCTCATCCGCGACGCCGCTTGAGCCTGAAGGCCTTTGGTTTGGTAAAGACTTAAGCTCACCCGAACCGATACCTGAAGAGGCGATTGAGCGTGCGGTTGCCTTGATGCGCTCGGGGCGCTTGCACCGCTATGGTGAACAAGGCGCGGGTTACCCTGAGCCTTCCCTGTTGGAGCAAGAGTACGCCGGGTATGTGGGCAGCAAATACTGCGTAGCCGTCAGCTCCTGCGGTGCGGCGATGTTCATCTCACTCAAGGCGCTGGGTGTGAAGGCCGGCGACAAGGTGTTGACCAGCACCTTCACGCTGTCGCCTGTGCCGGGTGCAATTGCTCATGCTGGCGCAGATGCGATTTTGATCGAAACTACTCCCCAGTACATGACCGACCTGGCTGACCTGGAACACAAGGCTGCGACCAGTGGGGCCAAAGTTTTTTTACTCTCGCACATGCGCGGTCATATTGCTGATTT
This sequence comes from Rhodoferax sp. OV413, assembly GCA_943371745.1. Lineage (GTDB taxonomy): Bacteria > Pseudomonadota > Gammaproteobacteria > Burkholderiales > Burkholderiaceae_C > Rhodoferax. The sequence goes on along the minus strand of CALRWE010000042.1, from coordinate 10,613 downwards.
GCAAGCGGTCAAAGCTGTTTGCGACAAATACGGCGTCGCCATCGTTGAGGATTGTGCTCACACCATGGGCGCAAAGTGGGATGGCAAACACACCGGCACCTGGGGCAAGGTAGGTTGCTACAGCGCGCAAACCTACAAGCACATCAACGCCGGTGAAGGCGGTTTGCTGGTGACTGACGACGACGACGTGGCCGCCCAAGCCATATTGATGTCGGGTTGCTACATGATGTACGACCAGCATGTGTTAAAGCCCGGCCCGGAGGTATTTGAGCGTTGGAAGTATGTGACACCCAATTTCAGCATGCGTATGTCTAACCTGGCTGCTGCTTTGCTACGCCCGCAGATTGGACGGTTGGCAGACCGTGGCAGGCGTTGGAACCACATCTATGCCACGCTGGAGCGGGAGCTGACAAAGGCCGAACATGTGTCAGTTCCAGCGCGCAACGCCAAAGAAGAGTTCATCGCGAGCTCCATTCAATTCACCCTGAATTTGAAGCCGCATCAAATTGACCACTTTTTGAAAGAGTGCAGTTTGCGTGGGCTCTACATCAAGTGGTTTGGCACGCCCGCCCCCGTGGCGTTCACCAGCAATTATGAGCATTGGCATTACCTTGCCAGCAAGCAGGACATTCCTCACTCCAAGGCTGTGCTGGATCAATTGCTGGATCTGCGCACGCCCCTGTCACTGACCGACGAAGACTGCGTCTTGATCGGAAAAATCGTCTTGGCCTCCAGTCAGCTCGCCTTTGAGGTGAAGTGACTCCGTATTCGTTATCAATTTCAAACCACAAAAGAAAGTACCCATGAAACTCACCAATTTCCCCCGCGTTCGCATTACCCACGGCCCCACACCACTTGAATTCATGCCCCGCATGACCGAGGCGCTAGGCGGCCCTAACCTCTACATCAAGCGTGACGACTGTACCGGCCTAGGCTCCGGAGGAAACAAGACCCGCAAGCTCGAATTTTTGATGGCCGATGCGGTAAAGCGCGGTGCTGACACCATCATCACACAGGGTGCCACCCAGTCCAATCACGCGCGCCAGACCGTAGCCATTGCGTCCAAGATGGGCATGAAGTGCGAGATTTTGCTGGAAGACCGCACTGGCTCCAAAGTCGAGAATTACAAGCAGTCGGGTAACGTTTTTCTCGATCACCTGTATGGCGCCAACGTGCAGGAAGTCCCCGGCGGAACCGACATGAATGCCGCCATGGCCAAGCTGGCCGAGGAGCTGGTCGCCAAGGGCCAAAAGCCGTACATCATCCCTGGCGGCGGCTCCAATCCGATTGGTGCGCTGGGTTATGTGGTCTGCGCGTTGGAGTTGGTCGATCAGTTCAATAACCAAGGGTTGAATGTCAGTTGCGTGGTTCACGCCACGGGCAGCGCGGGCACACAGGCTGGTTTGGTGGCGGGGTTTGAAGGCACGCGCAGTCAGATTCCGGTGCTGGGCATTGGCGTACGTGCTCCTAAAGACGCCCAGGAAACCAGCGTTTACAACCTGGCCGTCAAAACAGCCGATCTTCTGGGTGTGCCCGGCAGCATCAGCCGCGAAAGCGTCATGGCTAACTGCGACTACGTGGGTGGCGGCTACGGCGTCCCCACACCCGGCATGATTGAAGCGGTGACGATGATGGCCCGACTGGAGGGCATTTTGCTTGACCCGGTGTATTCGGGTAAGGGCATGGCCGGCCTGATTGATCTGTGCCGCAAGGGGCATTTCAAGAAGGGCGAAAACGTCGTCTTCCTGCACACAGGCGGCTCGGTAGCGCTCTACGGCTACATGGATGCTTTTAATGGTTTGAAGCCGCTTTAAATCCTGGCTTGATGACCACGCTTGCGCCGGGTGCGGCTTTGGAGTTCACAAAAAAACTCGTCCCCGGCTTGCTCGTTACCGCGTTGGTTGCCATGGCGGCTGCCTTTCTGGGCAGCCATTACAAAGGCTCCATGCTGCTTTTCGCGCTGCTGCTTGGGTTGGCGTTACATTTTGTCAGTGAAGACAAACGATGCTCCGCCGGCATTCAGTTTGCATCCAGCACGGTGTTGCGCCTCGGTGTTGCCTTGCTCGGATTGCGCCTCACGATTGACCACGTCGTCACGCTGGGCTGGCAAACCGTGGTCGCTTTGATGGTGGCCGTGAGTCTGACGATTGCACTGGGTTTGCTGCTAGCCCGGTTGTTCAAAGTGGAAAGCAGCTTGGGTGTGCTGATAGGCGGCGCAACCGCCATCTGCGGTGCATCTGCCGCACTGGCGATTTCAAGCGTCCTGCCCAAAAACTCCCACCTCGAGCGCGATACCACCTTGACGGTGGTGGGGGTGACCACCCTGTTCACCATGGCCATGGTGGTGTATCCGCTCATCACCCAGTGGCTGGGTTTTGATGCGGTGATGTCAGGCAAGTTCATAGACGCCACGATTCACGATGTCGCCCAGGTTGTTGGCGCAGGTTACAGCTTGTCGCCAGAGGCGGGCGATGCGGCCACCATCACCAAGCTGATGCGGGTGGCGTTTTTAATGCCCGTGCTGGTCGTTATCTCGCTGGTCGTGCGTGCTGGCAAGCCCGGCTCGGCGGATGCTGGTAGCGCTGCAAAAACGCCATTACTGCCGTGGTTTACCGTTGCATTTGTAGGGCTCATGCTGTTTAACAGCACGGGTTGGGTTCCCACCAAAGTGCAGTCTGGGGCGTCAGATTTGTCGCAGGCATTTTTGGTGCTTGCTATTGCGGGTGTGGGGTTGAAAACTTCCCTGAAAGAGGTCACTCAGCTCGGCTGGAGGCCCGTGGCCATGATTTTTTTAGTCACGCTGGGCTTGGCGTTGATGACTGGCGGCTACTTGATAGCCGTTCACTGACAGGTATCTGAAGGAGTAACCATCATGATCGGTGTTTTAGGCGGCATGGGGCCATTGGCAACCCTTGATTTCTTCAGCAAAGTCATATCGGCAACGCCCGCCAAGGGCGATGCCGACCATGTGCCCATGCTGATTCAGTCCGACCCGCGCATTGCTCCGCGACCAGCGGCCATCCTTGGCGAGGGTCGCTCACCACTGCCTGAGTTGCTGGCCGGGCGTGACCGCTTGATTTCCGCTGGCGCCATGGCTTTGGTTATGCCCTGCAATACAGCCCATTTTTGGTACGCTGATCTGCTGAATGGGTGCACTGTTCCGTTTTTAAGTATTGTTGACGCGAGTGTCAATGAGCTCTCTCAGTTGGCTGATGCTGGCTCCAAAATTGGCATCATTGCCACCCGCGCTACCCTCGCTGCGCAGATTTTTGATCCGGCCCTTATTCGCTCGGGTTACACGGTCATGTTGTCAAGCGAGACCGAGATGAATACGCTGGTTTTGTCTGGGATAGAGTTGGTCAAGGCTGGCGATACCCTGCACGGCGGACAGCTCATAGAGGAAGCCGTTCAGGCGCTTCTGAATCAGGGTGCCCGTGCAGTGATTCTGGCTTGCACCGAAACGCCTTTGGCGCTTGACGCGCTTCAATCGCCTCTTCGACTCCATTGTGTTGACAGCACGGCGGCTCTGGCCAGATCTTGTGTGGCCTGGTGGCAGTCACAACAAGCTGGCTCAATTGGCCAGGGATCGTGACATGACCACCAATATTGCTGAAGTGAATCCGCCGCAGCTCCTGCCCTTTCAGAGGCAGGGCGCGGGCACCCCGTTGGTGCTGGTGCACGGCTACTTGGGGGGCTCCAGTCAGTGGGCCGCTCAGCTGCCCTTGCTCAGTCAGCACTTTGAGGTGGTGACGCTTGACCTGGCGGGATACGGCTTGGCCAATCACCTGGCAGCTCCCACCGATTTGGCCGATCATGCCCGCAATGTGTTGGCCACGCTTGATCACATGGGGATTGAGCGCTTCCATTTGTTGGGCCATTCCATGGGTGGCATGGTGGTGCAGGAAATCACGAGCCAGGCCCCTCATCGGGTGATCAAACTGGTGCTGTACGCGACCGGTCCACTTGGTTGTATTCCAGGTCGTTTTGAAACCATGGCGCGTTCACGCGAGCGCTTGGGAGAAGACGGCGTGCAGCGCACGGCCAGACGAATTTGCGCCACCTGGTTGCTCGATTGCGAAGCTTCACCGGCGTTTGAAGCCCTGGCCACGCTGGCTACCCAGTCCAGTGAGCAGGCTGCCAGCGCGGGTTTGAGCGCCATGGAGTCCTGGGACGGGCGCGAGAATCTGGGTCGCATTCAGCAGGCCACCTTGATCATCTGGGGGGAGCGCGACCGATCCTACGGCTGGTCCCAAATTGAGATGCTGTGGCGCGGCATCCCCCGCGCGTCGCTGGCCGTGTTGCCCGGGTGTGCCCATGCTTTGCATCTGGAGCGAAGTGCTCTGTTTTGCACCCTTCTTGTCGAGTTTCTGTAAGACCAAAACAAGCACCTGACCCAAACTGGCGCGCCAGAAAAATCAAAGATATGACGCTGATAGGGCCCGAAATATTTCCGCAATAGTCAATGGAATCAACCAGGACTCTTTAGCGAATTCCTTTGTGTGGCATATGGGCTACACGGTACAAAACCCGGTACCGATGGCTACATGACACGCCAAAGATAAAGGGCTCACTACTATTTTCATAGCGGTGAACCCTTGCTGGTACTGGAGGAAGAGGTGTCCGACGGATCCAAACCCAGCGACCTCCATAGAACTCAAGAAGAACACCATTCTCCTCTGGTAGACCCCCATTAGGCTCTCGACAACTCCAGTCAACTCCACTAACATCCACTAGTGATAGGTGGGTAAATTGGTGGGTAGATAAGTTAGGAGGAGTGAATGGGACGAGTCGGACTAAAGGCGTTAACTGCCAAACAGGTTGCATCAGAAAAGCGGATTGGTTATCAGGCGGACGGCCTTTCAGTTGGACTGAATTTGCAGGTCGTCGCGGGTGCTGGCTCGAATTACACCCGATCGTGGGTTTTCAGGTACACCAGCCCCAGCACAAAAGCGAGACGTGAAGTCGGGCTCGGGTCAGTATCCGTCCGCACATTGGCCGACGCTAGGGCGCTGGCTGCTGAATACCGACTGAAGGTGGCTAACGGTATCGACCCCAAAGACGAGCGAGATGAGGGCCGGGCAACCCTTATGGCCGACAAGGCGAAGCGGATCACGTTTGATCACGCGGTAGCGGAGTGCATCAAGGCCAAGGCCCCGGAGTGGAGAAACGCGAAGCACGCCCAGCAGTGGACCAACTCACTCACAACTTACGCCCTTCCGTTGCTTGGCAAACAGCCCGTAAATTCCATCACCACCGAACTGGTCTACGAGATTCTGGCCCCTATCTGGCTGACCAAAACGGAGACTGCCACGCGGCTAAGGCAGCGCATTGAAGTTGTTCTTGACTGGTGCAAGGCTCGGGGGTACTGCACGGGCGACAATCCCGCGCGGCTCAAGGGGGCCCTAGGCGAGCTCTTGCCCAAGTCAAAAAAGGTGAAGAGAGTGGAGCATCACCCTGCCGTCCCCTACGCGCGCGCGAATGACTTCCTGACCGCTCTCAGAGGGCTAGCGGGGGGCGCCCCGCTTGGGCTTGAGCTAATGATGCTGACGGCGACCCGCACTGGGGAGGTGGTCGGGGCGACGTGGGATGAGATCGACTTTTCCGCCAAGGTATGGGCTATCCCTGCTGAGCGGATGAAAGCTGAGCGAGTGCACCGCGTGCCGCTGTCCTCGCGGGCGCTGGAGATTTTGCAAATCATGAGAGCGGGGACGACGAGCAAATACGTCTTTTCCGGGCACTCGATTGCGAAGAACAGCCACTTAAGCACCGGTGCGTTTTTGGGCGTTTTCAAACGGCTTGAGGGGTTTCAGGAGTTCACCCCGCACGGGCTGCGTTCGACGTTCCGGGATTGGGCTGCGGAGGCCACCAGCTACCCGAATGAGACCTTGGAACTTGCCTTGGCTCACACCATCAAGAATCAAGCAGAGGCCGCGTATCGGCGGGGTGATCAACTGGAGAAACGCGCCGCGTTAATGCAAGAGTGGCAGCGGTACGTAGAGACTCCCGGAAAAGCGGGGACGGTCTGATGCAGGGGCGGAGGCCCGGGAGGCCCAAAAGTGCGACGACGGATGCGCGTGAAGCGAAGGACGTGAAGGTCAAGCAGTGGGTGACGGAGCATCCGGAACTGAAGATGAATGCTAAGGAGCAAGCCAGAGCGCAAGCATTGCTCGAATCGCTCGAAGTTGGGCGACGGCAAATCCTGAAGGACTTCAAGCACGGTCAGTCCACGCCTGATGATCACGCATACAGGATGGCAAGTCTTGACGGTACAGAGAGCACGTCAGACAAAAGCGTATCCGTGTACATAAAGAAACTCCTAGCCCAAGACAAGGAATTTAAGGACAAGGCCAAAGACTTCCGACATGCCGGAGGTATACCCGCGATGGAAGCGGCCCAAAAACAAGCGTCAGACCTCTGCCTGCTAAATCAGGACCTGCTCGACAAACTGATACCAGCGGGACGCCTGACGGCGAACGGTATCGCTGAGACTATCCGCAGGGAGTGGGAAAAGCGGGGTACCGGAGGCAAGCGGCCATCGGTACGGACTCTCAGAAGGCAGATTGAAATAGTTGGACAAGGCTCTCGGACAAAGAATTTTTTGGAGGGACTATAGGTGTCTAACCAATCAATGAGGACCCCATATGACCCCCAGACCTACACCAGTACCCCAGCAGACACCCCCTGCGATCCGCGTGGTGAGGCACGCAGATGTGAGGCACAAGCTGAATATAAGTGGCTCAGCCCTTTTTGCGCTGATTGCTGCTGGTCGATTCCCCAAGCCGTTCACATTGTTTGAGGGGGGGCGGGCAGTGGGGTGGCTTGAGACCGATATTGACGCTTGGCTGCTGGCCCGCGTCCGCACCGCTGAAGGGGAGACCGTATGAGTAGGCTCCTCGAGAACGCTATTGCTGCTGTCAAAGCTGCTCGGCCTGCATCCGGGATGTGCCCCGAGACCCCAGAGGAGTGGGCCCGCCTACTCAACGCACATGAAGACCTTGGGTACGCCATGCTGCGAAGCCAAGGCCAAGGTAAAACGCAAGCGCGTGCGGCTGCCCGGTCCATCTTTGGGGGTGCTGGTGGTCGTGCCATGCTTGAGTATGCGTTTAAGTCTCAGCCGGGGGGTGTTGTATGAGTGCCGTATTCACGCCCCCAGCCGCTCTAGCGCCTGAAAATATACCTCTATTCCTCCGCAATATTCCCCGTTGGGTGGGCTGGCGCGCTGGCCCGCCGAAGCCAGACGGCAAGTTCGCCAAAGTGCCGGTTAGTTGTTATGGAAGAAAGGTCAGTGCGAACGATCCGGCGAATTGGCTCACCTATGATGCGGCTCTTGGACTGTATGACCGGGGGGTAGCGTCCGGGGTCGGGATTGTGCTCTGTGGTGATCCCGTGGGGACATGGGGTAGTGTGTTGTGCGGGGCTCATCAATGGCTCGTGGCGTTGGACTTCGATGGGGTCGTTGATGACCTTGGACCGGTGAAGAAAGTACGGAAGTCCATGCCCGGGATTTACTCGGAGGTCAGCCCGTCCGGCAAGGGCGTTCGCATGCTGGGGCTAAGCAGGACACCGCCAAAGGGCGGGAACGCAGGCTGCGGGCGGGAGATGTACGCGCATGGTCGGTTTGTCACAATCACTGGGGCTCGAGGGAAAGGCGACATACTGGACTTCACCGAGAAGTTATCAGAACTCCACGATGACTGGTTCCCCTTTAAGGCCCCCGCACTAACGGGCTTACCGGCACTATCGGGCTTTGCCTCAGTACCTGGGCTGGGGCAGGGCCATGCACCCGTCATAGTAGTTGCGCCAGAGCCTGAGAGTGACGAGGCGATCGCCCGTGTCAGAAGCCAGCTTGCTTACATACCGGCTAACTGTGGCTATGAGCGCTGGCGAAACATCATTTGGAGCCTTTTATCCACGGGGTGGAAGTGTGCGAGCGGGTTGGCCCGCGAGTGGTCGGAATCCGCGCCGGATCGTTATGACTTGCAGGTATTTGAAACGCTAGTGACTTCGTATCGGCCTGATGGCGGGATTTCGTTGGGGACCGTGGTTCATTACGCACGTGAGGGGGGGTGGACGTTCGATGCGGGGTTGCGGCGCGACGTGCAACGCAGGGAAAATGCGGTCATAGGTGCCGGTGAGGAGTTCAGCCCGCAGCCGGAGGTATTGACGGTCTCGGAAATGTTGGAGCGGTTTATATATCTGGCGGACGGTAGCCGGGTGTTTGATACTAAGTACCCAAAACACGTACTATCACTAGTTGATTTTCGGAATGCCTTCGCCGCCAGTTCCAGCAGCATAAATACCGGGGCGTTCACAACTGCGGGCCTGCCCAAATCAAAGCGCGTATCAAATTGTCAGACTTGGCTCGACTCGCCGCAGCGCCTGTCCGCTTTCGGGACCACTTTCGATGCGTCGGCTGGTGTCTATGCAACTGACCCGAACGGCAAGCACTGCGTGAATATGTGGACTGGCTTCGACAGGAGCATTGATCCTGAAGGTGCGGACATCGGCATTGTGCTTGAGCAAATCAACTGGCTATTCAAAGACAGGGCCGACGATTTTTTGAACTGGATCGCCCACATCGAGCAATGCCCGGGCGTTCTCCCTCACGCCATGTGGCTACACATCAGCAGTTACACCGGGACCGGACGTAACGCTATCGCCCGTTTACTGTCCCGAGTCTTTCCCGGGCATGCCGCCATGAGTCTTGCGCTTGAGCGTGTTCTTGATTCTGGGTTCAACGAGGAGCTATCGTCGAAGGTGCTCGCGGTTGTCGATGAAATCCGGATGGGGGGCAAGGAGCAATGGCGGCACTCCGAAGCACTCAAACAACTGGTTACGGCGCAAGTCCGACACATCAACACCAAATACGGGCGCAAGAGCATTGAGGCTAACGCCTGCCGGTTTCTGGTGTTCTCAAACCATCGAAACGCCTTACCGATAGACGACACGGACCGGCGCATTGAGGTTGTGATTTGTGACGATAAGGCTCGGGACGCTGCGCACTACACGCGGCTGTATCGCGCCGTGGATGATGTGCGGGTGGTTGCAGGCTTCGCCCAGTTCCTGAAGGGTAGAGACCTCAGTTCCTATAACCCCGGGGCGCACGCACGGAAAACCGCCAGTAAGGAACAGGTCATGGCGGTATCGGCCTCAGACGAATACGCAGCACTGCGGGAGTTCACAGCGACCTATACCCCTCCGCTGGCTACTGCGGAACGTTTGATGCGGGCGGCGGGGGTTGTTAATGCCTTTAGCGGCGAGGCGTACAGATTCAAACACGCCTTGCTGGATGCGGGGTGGCAAAAGGTAGGAAGGGTCCCCCTCAAGGGAGGGCGAACAGTTGTGTACGCCAAGCGGGAAAACGCCGGCCAGTGGACTGACCGTGCGTGGGACTCCATAAACGGGCTACCGGCGTGTGATGGTGGGGTGTTGGCTTGGGACGAGGTAACTTACTGATTGAGGGGGCTGCCACGGGAAACCCCGGATAACCACGGTCCCTAACAACCCTATAGATAAATATTCTTTTTACCCTTATTTAATAAGGGCTGTGGTGATCCGTGGTTACCGTGGCAGAACTAGAGAGTGTCTACCCCCCCTCCCCGCTGCCCCTCAACCCTCCGAAACGCTCCCAAAAAGTTTCCTAGGGCTACCGCATAACTGCTTCCTAACTTGCCCGCTCCCCCTCTTCCATAGGTGCCCATATGCCCCTCCCCTACCTCAAAAAACAATGCTCTGCCTCATGTCGCGCCACTGGTGAGCGATGCAAAAATCCCGCCGCCTTCGGTTGCAAGACATGTCAGAGCCACGGTGCTCACCCCCAATCAACTAGAAAATTCGGCACGGACCACCCCAACTACAAGCACGGCCAACGAACAGGGGCCGCTATGTCGGCCTATAAGGAAGCAATTGAGCGGCTTGCCGCGCTCGAAGAGGTTGGATTTGCTAGAGGGCTAATAACTGGGGGGCGAACGCCGGGACCCAAGCCAAAACGAAGCGGATTGCTGCGCGCCCGTTGCGAGTACAAATAGTTGGGGTGCCCAGCAAACTTGCTAAGCCAACACGCGCAGCCAATATGCCGGCGGCATTCACTTTTGTTACCCGCCGTAGTCTAGAGAGCTACACTGCTGCACGTAAGGACTGTTGCGAGAATCTGCCTGTGGGGCGGACCTTTCGAGCACTAACGCTAGAAAATACAGTGTAAGGTCTGAATGTATCGGCATTTTATTCTTTTGATGAGACCGAAGGTACTTTGCCCAATCTGGATGTCTTTTATAAGAGTACAGGGAAAGCTATGAAATCAGTCCAGAGAATGATGTATGGCGTGTTGGTTACCTCAATTATGCTCATGGCTTTTTTCTGTGCCTTGAACTATTTAGGTGATGCGATTCGCCAACCACCTGGAAATACATCTAAGTGCGGATGGGTAAGGATCGGACTTGATGCAAATGGGGATGGAGCGTTCACCTACCGCGATCCTTTTAATGCACTGCCATCTATATATGTCAATGCGGTTAAACAATTTACCATTGTGATTAGTGGTACTGCTGTTGGTGACTTTCTGGAAATCCGTAAAAAATCATGCCGCTCTATCGCATCGCACCTCAGTGTTAGCA
>CALRWE010000041.1:0-26325 GCA_943371745.1 Rhodoferax sp. OV413 | reverse complement strand
CGAACCCTGGCCGCCGAGCGGCGCAAGCGGGAGATCGACCCCACGCTCTCCATGCTGCGCGACGCTCTGATGGAGCAGCCCGGTGTGGCCGAAGACGTGCACGCCCAGGCCCGCATGAAACAAATGCACGAGTTCATCGAGCGCATGACCGACTGGCTCGACGATGTGCAAAAGATGGACTCGGCCACGCTGGCCAGCCTGATGTCCATGGGTGCCAAAGTGCAAAAGCTGCTGGAGATGAAAGACTGGGTGAAGCAGGTGTTTTCACCCACCCCGGAGCCCCAGCCGCCATTAGCGGCACCCACCCCGTTGCCACTGTCTGAATCTGTCACACCCACTACCGAGGTGAATCATGGAAAACTTTGACCCCGTCTTGTTGGCCCGCATCCAGTTTGCTGCCAATATGACTTTTCATATTTTGTTTCCTACCATCAGCATTGCGATGGGTTGGGTGCTGCTGTTTTTCAAAACCCGGTTTGTCGCCACGGGGCAGTCGCACTGGATGGACGCCTACCAGTTCTGGGTGAAGATTTTTGCGCTCACCTTTGCCTTGGGGGTGGTGAGCGGCATCACCATGAGTTTTCAGTTCGGCACCAACTGGCCCGGCTTCATGAACACGGTGGGCAACGTGGCCGGGCCGCTGCTGGCTTACGAGGTGCTCACCGCCTTCTTTCTGGAGGCCACCATGCTGGGGATCATGCTGTTTGGGCGTGGACGGGTGAGTGAGCGGGTGCACACCATCGCGACCTTTTTGGTGGCTGCGGGCACCACGGCCTCGGCCTTCTGGATTCTGGCTCTGAACTCGTGGATGCACACCCCGGCCGGCTTCGTGATGGTCAACGGGCAGGCCCACGTGACCAGCTGGTTTGAGGTGATCTTCAACCCGTCATTCCCCTACCGGCTCACGCACATGCTGCTGGCCTCCGGGCTCACCGTGGCGTTTTTGCTGGCGGGCATCAGCGCGTTTCGCTGGCTTAAAAATGACCGGGGTGCCGACGTGAACGCCTCGCTGCGCACCGGTTTGTATGTGGCGGCCTTGCTGATTCCCATCCAGATACTGGTGGGTGACATGCATGGCGTGAACACTCTGAAGCATCAGCCCGCCAAGATTGCGGCCATGGAAGGCATCTGGGAGACCCAGCGTGGCGCGCCCGCCGTGCTATTTGCCCTGCCGGATGCCGCCACCCAGACCAACCGGTTTGAAATCTCGATCCCCAAACTGGCGTCTTTTTACCTTACCCACGACTGGAACGGCGAGGTCAAGGGCATCAAGGAATTCGGTGACAAACACCCGCCCGTGGCGCCTGTTTTTTATGCATTTCGGATCATGGTGGGCGTGGGCATGTTGATGTTGATGGTCAGCTGGCTCAGCGTCTGGCAAACTCGGCGGGGCCAATCGATCAAGCCCTGGCTGGCCCGGGTGCTGGTGGCCATGACCTTTGCCGGCTGGGTAGCGCTGATTGCCGGTTGGTACACCACCGAGATAGGCCGCCAGCCCTGGCTGGTGCAGGGCGTGCTGACCGCTGCGCAAGCCGCCTCCGATGTGCCTGCGCCGCACATTGCACTGACCCTGTCGTTGTACCTGACCTTGTACCTTGCCCTGCTGGTGGCCTACATCACGGTCATCTTCCATCTGGCCAAGAAAGCGACCTTGAAGGAGACTGTGGCGTCTGCCGAGCACACGCCACAGTTGGGTCGCCTGACTCCGGGAGCCGACCATGCTTGAACTCGTGCCTGACCTGACCCAGCCGTCCGGCTGGCTGCCCCTGGTGTTTGCTCTGGTCATGGCCCTGGCCATGCTGGCCTACGTGATTCTGGACGGCTACGACCTGGGCGTGGGTGTGCTGCTGCGCCGGGCGGACGACGAAGCGCAAAAGGACACCATGATCGCCAGCATCGGGCCGTTTTGGGATGCCAATGAGACCTGGCTGGTGCTGGGCGTCGGTGTGCTGCTGGTGGCGTTTCCCCAGGCGCACGGCATCATTTTGGGCTCGCTCTACCTGCCTGTGGCGCTGATGCTGGTGGCCCTGACCTTGCGCGGGGTGGCGTTCGACTTCCGCGTCAAGGCCAAGGCCGCGCACAAGCCGCTGTGGGATCGGGCGTTTTACACCGGCTCCTTGTTGGCGGGCTGGTCTCAGGGCTTCATGCTGGGGGGCTTGATCACCGGTTTCAAGGCGGATGTACCCAGCCAACTTTTTAGCGCGTTGATTGGCGTGTGTCTGGTGGCGGCCTACTGCCTGCTGGGTGCCGGCTGGCTGATCATGAAAACTGAAGGGGCGTTGCAGCTCAAGGCCGTGGCGTGGGCGCGGGGCAGCTTGTGGTTTACCGCCGCCGGCGTCGCGGCGATTTCAATGGCCACGCCCCTGGTGAGTGCCCGCATTTTCGACAAATGGTTCAGTTTTCCGAATGTGATCATGCTGCTGCCGATTCCGGCCATCACCGTGGTGCTGTTTGTGGTGATGGCACGCAGCCTCAAGCGGCTGCCGGTGCGCCTGGGTCAAGGCAATCACTATGGCGCGGCGGTTCCGTTTGCCTGCACGGTGGGTGTGTTTTTGCTGGCGTTTTACGGGCTAGCCTACAGCCTGTTTCCCTGGCTGGTGGTGGATCGCCTCAATGTCTGGCAGGCGGCCAGTTCACCTGAGGCCTTGATGGTCATCTTTTACGGCGTGGTGATTGTGTTGCCCGTGATCATTGCCTACACGGTGTTTGCTTACCGCGTGTTTTGGGGCAAATCAACCGCGCTGAACTACTGAGCTTTGACGGAAAAACGTTTGCAGGCGATCAGTGCCTTTTGCCCAATGTCAATCTTGCGTGTCGTGTTCATCGTTTGCCCAGCAAAGGGGATTGGCCGATTTTGTTGGTGTCGGTGACCAGTTTTGGCGGTGGCGAAAAGCCTTCAAATGCATCACCCGCCGCCCATTCGCCCACCGCGTAAACGCGTTGATCTCGCAGGCCCTGAACGCCTTCGGCCCAGGCCATGAGCATGCGTTTTCCAATGTCTTCAAAGCCGGGGTGTTGCACTATCGCCTGTCGTACCTGTGGGCCCACGTCTGCCACCGCATCGCTGATGGCTTGCACCATGCGCTGCTGCTCTTTGGGCTGAATGCCGAAGGTGGTGGCGATGAACTTCTGCAGGTTTTTGCCGGGTGCCCATGTTTTCTTGCCCAGAAAAGAGATGCCCGGCGGGTTGTGCTGAAAACCCGCGTACACGCTGGTGGTCAGCATGTCGTAGGCGGGTGACAGGTGCGTATCGCGGTGGCTGGTGTAGAGCAAGGCCAGGTTCTTGGCATGGCAATCGGCGTTGCGCAGGGCGTAGGTCAGCAGCAAAGCTGTGGCGAGCTGCCTGTAGGTGCCCTGCCGTTGCGCGCCGGGTACGTGGTCGCGCACGGCTTTGGCGATGCGTTCCCACGTGGTGTCGTATTTGGCCGAGGGGCGCAGGCCCAGCAGGCTGCAAAAGTCTTCCATGCCCCAAAGGGGTTGGCCGTGCCCGTCCACGTCGAAGCGGTGCACCACCAGCGCCTGGCCATCGTCTGACACTTGCGTGTGGGCGGTGGGCATGACGCGGCTGGCCACCTGCATGCACAGGTGTTCGTTCAAGGCCACATAAGGCAGTCGGGCGCTGGAGCCTTTGATGATGTGGCGGCGGGTGATGAGGCTGGCTTTTTTGTGCAAAGCCAGGGGCGCGCCGTTGTCGCTGTCTGTGATCTGTGCATCCAGAAACTTGGGCACCACCCCTGATACGCCGCTGGTGGCGTGCTCCCGCACCAAGGCGGCGAAGGCAGCCTCCGAGTTGTCGCCTTTCAACAGCGCAGCCACTTCAACCGGCTTGGCCGGTTCACTTAGTTCGGCGCCAGGCGCCGCCACTTGCAAGCGGCCTACCATGTTGCGGCCAATGACGGTCAACAAGGCTACCGGGCTGGCGCCGATGTGGGGGCCGAACTGCTCTTGCAGCACCTGAAGCAAATAACCCTCAGGCAGGTTCATTTGCAGCACCGGGGGGAGCTGGTCGTCCCACACATAGCTCTCGGTGCGCACCGGCATGGTGAGCGAGACAAAGTCATCTGCCGCCACGTGGGGGTGGTAGGTGAGTACGCTTTTGAAGTCGCCGATTTGTTCCAGCGTGGCCACCTCTCGGCCCAGTACAAAGACCGACAGTTGCATCACCGCGCGCCCTCAGCGGCCTTGACCAAGGCACCATTGGCCCGGCCGGCGGCAGGCTGCGCCCGCTCGCGGCGCAGTTCGTCCAGGTTCCCGGCTTGGCCTTGGGTCACGATGTCCAGCTCGGCACCCAGTACCGCCAACACGGCCAGCAACTTGCGCGAGCCGAATTCGGCCGCCCTGCCGCGCTCGAACCGCGAGAGGGATTCAGGTGTGATATCCGCTTGAGCCGCTACATCGCCTTGCTTCAGGCCCAGCAGCTTGCGACGCGCGGCGACCGCTTCACCGAGTTCTTGGAGAGTTTGCATTTGATATTTACGTCAATATATTAGATATTGTCGCAATTTTTTGATACATAAATCAAGTTTTTTTGAGCAGGAAACTCGATGATTCCATTCAGTGGTTGGACCTGAACCAGCGACCAATGGGTGATGAGTCACTGGTCCAGTGGCGCGGCGTCTGTGTCTGGCAGCTGGGTCGATAATTCAGGCCCCGGCGCAAGCCAGGCGCCTGTGTTGACCCAATAAAGACCTCACCATGAAAACTGCATTGATCCTGAACGGCCCCAACCTCAACCTGCTGGGCACCCGCGAGCCCGCTGTGTACGGCTCTCACACCCTGCCCGATGTCGAGGCCATGTGCGCTCAAGCCTGCGCCACCAACGGCTTTGCACTGGACTTTCGCCAGAGCAACCACGAAGGCGTGCTGGTGGACTGGCTGCACGAGGCCGGGCGCGCCCAGGCCGCAGGCCTGCTTGCAGGCGTCATCCTGAACGCAGGCGCCTACACGCACACCTCGGTGGCGCTGCATGACGCCATCAAGGGCACGGGCGTGACCCTGATTGAGCTGCATATTTCCAATGTGTTTGCGCGCGAGGCGTTTCGCCACCATTCCTATATTTCGCCAGCGGCCAAGGCCGTGATGTGCGGCTTTGGAGTGAATGGCTACCCGCTGGCCATTGCGGCACTGGCTTCCCTGCAGACCGGCGCCTGAGCATGACGCTGAGAACCCCTGAGTTGCTGGCGCCTGCGGGCTCGCTCAGCATGCTGGAAACCGCCATGGCTTTCGGGGCCACGGCGGTTTACGCCGGGCAGCCGCGTTACAGCTTGCGTGTGCGCAACAACGACTTCGGCAATATTGAGGTGCTTAAGCAAGGGGTAGATCGGGCGCATGCGCTGGGTAACAAGTTTTATCTGGTCTCCAACATCTTTCCGCACGACAACAAGATCAAAAGCTATGTGAACAACATGGCGCCGGTCATTGCGCTCAAGCCAGATGCCATGATCATGTCCGACCCCGGCCTGATCATGATGGTGCGCGAGACCTGGCCCGAGATGGAAATTCACCTTTCGGTGCAGGCCAACACGGTCAACTCGGCAGCCGTGAAATTCTGGAAAAGCGTGGGCGTGGCCCGGGTCATCTTGTCTCGGGAGTTGTCCCTGGACCAGGTGGCGCAGATTCGCCAGGAGTGCCCCGACACCGAGCTGGAGGTGTTTGTGCACGGGGCGCTGTGCATTGCCTATTCGGGCCGCTGCCTGCTGTCGGGCTACTTCAATCACCGTGATGCCAATCAGGGCAGTTGCACCAATTCATGCCGCTGGGACTACAAAACTCTGCCAGGCGTGGTGGATGCGTCGGGAGACATTCTGGCGCCGCAGGAGGCAACCCAGCGCGAGCAGCAGGAGCGCTCCGAGGTCTACGTGATCGAGGAAGGCCAGCGCCCCGGCAGTTACATGCCGATTGAAGAAGACGAACACGGCACCTACGTCATGAACTCCAAGGACCTGCGCGCCATCGAACACGTCAAGCGTCTGGTTGAAATTGGCGTCGATTCGCTCAAGATCGAGGGTCGCACCAAGAGTCCGTATTACGTGGCGCGCACCGCGCAAGCCTACCGTCAGGCGATTGATGATGCTGTGGCCGGGCGCGAGCTCGACCCGGCTTTGCTGGGGCAGCTCGAAGGCCTGGCCAACCGGGGCTACACCTCTGGCTTTTTTCAGCGCCATACGCCCGAGTCGACCCAAAACTACCTGCGCGGCTATTCCGAATCGGGCCGCAGTCTGTATGTGGGCGATGTGCTGTCGTTTGACGCGACGCGCGGCCTGGCCGAGGTCAATGTGCGCAACCGGTTTGCGGTGGGCGACTGGCTGGAGATCATTCACCCCGCAGGCAATCACAACGTGCAGCTTGCCAGTATGGAAAGCGGGGAGGCTGAGCCGATGACCGTGGCACCTGGTAGCGGCCATGTGGTGTGGCTGCCCCTGCCTACCAGTGCCGTGGGAGCCTTTGTGGCGCGGTACGTGAGTGACAAGGAGTTTGAAGGCACGCCCAATGAGGTCATGGCCGGCCAAGCACCAGGCTAAGACCGTTTTCGCTGTGGCCGGGTGATGGGGCGTTTAGGCCAGTGTGTCGAAATGCCGCAGCACCACATCTTTCATCAGTTTTTGGGTGTCGTCCTCGTCCAGCCCCTCCAGCTGCGCGCGCAGGTTGGGGGTCATCTGAGTGAATGCGTCCAGCACGACGGGGTCAAAGTGACCACCGCGCCCCTCTTGCAGGATGCGCATGACCTGTTCGAACGGCATGGGTTCTTTGTAGGGGCGGCGCGAACTCAGCGCATCAAACACATCCGCCACGGCAAAGATGCGGGCAGACAGGGGAATGTTTTCTCCGGCCAGGCGCCTCGGGTAGCCTGACCCATCCCACTTCTCACGGTGGCCGCCCACCACAGCGCGCGCGCCGTCAAGCCAGCCGGCCCCGGTGACGATGTGCTCGCCTTGCTCCACATGGGTGCGCATGATGTTCATCTCGGCGTCATCCAGTCTCCCGGGTTTGAGCAAAATGGCATCGGGAATCCCGATTTTTCCGGCATCGTGGAGAAAACTCCCGGCAATAAGCGCCTGCATGGCAGCGCCCTTGAGCCCCAAGGCCTCGCCCATGGTGGCAGCGAGCCAGGCGACCCGGTAGTTGTGCGCGCCGGTGTCTGAATCGCGCTTGGCTATGGCTCGCCCCAGCGCTTCCATCATGGCAATGTGGGATTCCAGCACTTGTTTGCTCTTGCGCTCGTTTTCGCCTGCCAGATGCACCACCACCGGGTAGATGGCTGCGCCACACAGCAGGGAAGCCAGACACACCATCAGGCTGACGATGAAGGCATCCGACAAAATCTGATCGTGCTGCCAGGCAGGAATCACGCGAACCCCTTCAAAATAGCCCGTGACCGGACCCTTTTCGGTTTCGCGCAAAGGGACGAAGACGCGCAAAACCGAGGGGTGGTTTGGCAACGTTAGATTTTCATATGACGGGTTCTGGTACTTTGGCGTGCCGTGTTTGGGGAGCTGCGGCTCCAGAAGATGCCCGGTCGGGGTCACTGATTCCGCCAGCTTTCTTCCATCTGCGGCGTAGATTTCCGCAATTTCAAACAAGCCGCCCGTCAGCAGTTGGGCCGCTTGCAGCGCCTGGGTTGCAGCCTGTGGATCCTGTGGCAGCGTTTTGCCCTGCACCGCAAGGACGCGGCGGCTTTCCTCTTGGGCAAACGCAACCACTTCTTTTTCGGCATTTTCACGGGAGACAAACCACGCCACGGGCTGGCGCAAGCGGCCAGGAGGACCGAGACAGTTGCAATGCGACTCGCCGCCTTGCGTGGAAAAAGGTTCATTCACGGCCTCTCGGCATCATTCAGGTCAAAAGACAAAATGAGTACAGGCTGCGCCTGGTGGGGTGGCCGCTGGCGCCTTTGACGACCACCCCAATTCCTTTACAGCACCAGATCGGCATCCGTCATAGCGCTAACGCCTACGACGGCAATCTCGAATTCAGCAGGCGAGTCAGCATCTGTGCTGAGGTAGAGGTTGCCCTGGTTGAACCAAGCCGTGCCGGTCTGGTTACCTGCATCGGGCGCGCCGCTTAAAAAGACAAAAGCCTGATTGCCCGCGAGCAAGGGGTTGGCGTCCATGTCGCTCAGGTCAATCTTGTCATGATCGCCAACCCGGAAGTCCTGAATCGTGTCGTGGGTGCGGCCCAAGCCAAGTTCCGTCAAGTTATTGAAGTCGAATACATCTGCGCCGCTGCCACCGGTGAGGTCGTCTGTGCCCTGACCACCGACCAGAATGTCGTCGCCATCCCCGCCGGTCAGCGAATCGTGGCCTGCATCACCGTACAGATTGTCGTCACCATCCTGGCCGTCGATGTGATCATTGCCGCCTTCGCCGTGGTGAGCGTCGTCAAAGTCACTGCCCTGCAAGTCGTCGCTACCCAGGCTGCCATGGTCGCCACTGAGCTCGGTCACAGGGGTGGTCACGAGGGTGCCGCCCACGTCATAAGATTTGGAAACTTTGGCGAAAATGCCATCGCCATTGACATCCGCGTAAACCGTGGTTTCTGTCACGCCGTGTTCCAGCTCGGTTTTGATGACCTGGTTGGCCTGGAGCGTCCAGGTTTCGCCAGCGTCCATGCTTTTGGAACGTGTGGTTCCGTGCTCGATTTCAAACACACCCGTCACCGCCCCATCGGCGACGGTGAACTTGTAGCCTTCTTGTTGGCGCTGTGCGACGGGGGTGTCGATGCTGGTGTTCAGGGAACCATAGCTCTTGCCTACCTTGCTGAAGATCCCGTCGCCATTGGTGTCGGCATAGAGCGTGGTTTCCAGACGGCCATCGTCCCACTCGGTCTTGCTCACTTGCCCGCTGGCGGCGTCGTAAGACCAGGCTTCGTCGGCGTCCATCCGCTCAAATTTGATGCGTCCGTTTTTGATCTCTGAGACGCCGGTGATCTGGCCGTTCAAGAGAGCGAATTGATAGCCTTTGGATGCGTTGTTGCTCATGGCAAGTCTCTATAGTTGGTTAAAGAGCCTGTACTTTAGGAAGACCAGATTAAGAAAAACTTAAGAGCGGACGGCAGCTCAGATTCTTGGCGTTACTTGCACCGGTCACGCCGGGTCGGTTCTTGACAGCGCGGCGCTTGGGTTTCATCAAAGTCCCTGTTGGGGCCACGATGTCCACATTGCTATCATTAGACGGAGCAACAACCGACACGGCTCGCCCGATGGTCTTGTTCGCAGTCGGGTCAGTCTTGACGCCATTTTTTCAGCCAGAAGCCTGCTGCGACCACCTCACCTGAGCCTGGTGCGGCCCGCCACCTCCTCGAGAACCTTCACACCACAATGAGCATTCGTTTCAATGAGCAAGTCAGCGCCATATTGCAAGAGGCCGCCACGAAGCTGGGCGAGTTGGGCTACTACGCCCGGATTGAGCCGGGTCTTGTGCCAGAAAGCGGGGAAGGGGTGGTGACCTTGAACGTGGCCAGCAGCCTGGAAGGTTTGGCGCGTACAGAAGAAATGCTCGCCTTTGGACGGGCGCAGATCGAGTCCCAGACTTCCAAGCTGGTGCTCCTGAAATACATCGCCCGCAGCCAGGGCCGAAGCGAGGACCCCAATTTTTTGGACAGCGTCATCGGGCCTGTTCTCCAATGACGGCCGGTCTCTTTGTGCTTTCTCAAGGCACTACCGGGACCGTCGGGCTCACGTCACTTCAAAGCGTTTTTTTAAAGTAAATTGGGCCATGACCGAATCCGCCTCACCGCCGCTATTTCCAGTCCAGGAGACCGAGGTCGAGATCACGGCCATTCGGGCGCAGGGTGCGGGCGGGCAGAACGTCAACAAGGTCTCCAGCGCGATCCATCTGCGCTTTGATATCGCGGCTTCCAGCTTGCCCGAGGACGTGAAAGAACGGTTGCTCGCCTTGTCAGACAGCCGCATCACCAAAGAAGGCGTGCTGGTCATCAAGGCGCAGCAGCACCGCACCCAGGAGGCGAACCGGCTGGACGCGCTGGTGCGCCTGCAGGAGCTGGTCAATAGCGTGGCCATGCCGCCCAAGGTCCGCCGCGCCACCAAGCCCAGCTATGGCTCAAGGCAAAGACTGCGCGTTGCCAAAAGCCAGCGGTCCGAGACCAAGGCCCTGCGCGGACCGGTCAAGGATTAGGCTCGCCGCCTCGGGTCTTGCGCCCTGTCAAATCGGATGCGCGCGCGGAGTGCGATCATTTGCGGTGTCGGGCTTGTTCACAGTCCGCTTCATTTCAAGGAGGCTTTCATGACCCCCCAGCGCATCTTGCTCATTCAAGGCCATCCTGACGCAGTCACTTCCCATTTGGGCCACGCCCTGGCCGATGCCTATGCGCAAGGTGCCGAGTCGGTAGGGCATGTCGTGCGCCGGGCCGAGGTGGCCAAGCTCGATTTTCCTTTGTTGCGCAGCCAGCAGGCCTGGGAAGAGGGTGCGCTGCCGCCCGGCCTGGTGCAGGCCCAGGAGGACATCGCCTGGGCCCAGCACCTGGTGCTTTTTTTTCCGCTGTGGTTGGGGGATATGCCCGCCTTGCTCAAGGGTTTTCTGGAGCAGGTGGCACGGCCCGGCTTTGCTTTCAAGCCCGAGGGTGGTAATCCGTTTGGCAAAAAGGGGTTGACCGGTCGCTCGGCCCGCGTGGTGGTCACGATGGGCATGCCGGCGCTGGTGTACCGCTGGTACTTTCGCGCGCACAGCGTCAAGAATCTGGAGCGCAATATTCTGGGTTTTGTCGGCATCTCGCCCGTCAATGAAACCCTGATTGGCCAGGTGGACAAGCTGGGCGAAGAAGGCGCTCGCACCTGGCTGGAGAAGCTGCGCAAGCTCGGCGCTGCCGGGCAGTAGAAGCGCGCTATGGGGCGTGGCGGGTCAGATACGCCGATGACGTGGCGGTGGCGGTCAACTCGCCTTTTTCGCTGAACAGTTCGGCCCGGAGATAACCCACGCTTTTGCCAAGTTTGACGATGGTGCCCACCGCGGTGAACTTGCCCGCGCGGGAAGGCCGCAAGAAGCTCACGTTGATGTCAATCGACGACGGCGTCACCCGCATTTGCTCCATAGCCATCACCGCATGCGCCATCGCCGCGTCCAGCATGGCGGTCACAAAACCGCCCTGCACCACATCAATCGAGTGGCAGCAGTCCAGGCCGGGCTCGAACGCCATGGACACCTGGCTTTTCCCGGGTTCAAACCCGATCACAGCGCCCTGGAGTGTGGTGAGGCAGGCGGGCCTGCCTTGATTGAGCAAGTCGATGATGTGGGCTGGAGTCATGGGCTGTCGGGTATGGGGTATGGGGTATGGGATATGAGGCGTAGATTATTTGTCAGTTTAGCGGCCCTGACCCGGTCGCATAATGTTTTCCCACTGCGCCGCCTTGGTGTCAGTGCAATTAAAACAAGCTGATGGAGACATACATGAATGATTCAACCGGTACTCGCCTGGCTCGCCTCGCGGCATTCACCTTGCTGGTCACTGCTGCCCAGCAGGCCACGGCGCAAGTTCCGCCCAAGCCCCTGGACGCGCGTGCCAGCGACCCCGTCACCCTGGGCTGGATGGTGGGGTCCCCGCCCCCCGCTGACAAAACGGTGATGTTTGCCACAGGTGGTACGGCGCGCTTTCCGCAAACGCGCTGGTCGTATTCAAACGTTCGCCAGTTGATGCCCACCACCAATGTGTCAAGGGGCTTGGGCAACTTCAGCGCCTTGCCCCGAGCCGAACGCCAGGACATTGACGCCCTGACATTCAATGTGATGGGCAGCGGTGACACCATGACCTGGGCTCAGTCGCTGGACGCCAATTACACCGACGGGATCGTGGTGCTGCACAAGGGAAAAATTGTGTATGAGCGATATTTCGGTGCGCTCAAGCCCGAGGGGCAGCACATTGCGATGTCGGTCACCAAGTCTTTCTTCGGCACCATCGGCGCCATGCTGGTGGCCGAAGGGGCCATCGACGCCAACGCGACCGTGGCCAAATACGTGCCGGAGTTGAAAGACACCGGGTTCGGTGATGCCACCGTGCGCCAACTGCTGGACATGACCACCGGCATCAAGTACTCCGAGAACTATGCGGATCCCAAGGCCGACATCTGGAACCATGTGCGCTCCGGCGGGGTCTTGCCCAAGCCGCCGGCCTACGAGGGCCCCAAGACGTTTTACGAGTTTTTGATGACTGTTCCCAAAGAAGGCGAGCATGGTCAGGCATTGGCGTACAAAACCGTGAACTCCGATGCGTTGGGCTGGGTCATTCGCCGGGCCACCGGCAAGTCGGTCGGTGAGAATCTGGCGGACCGCATCTGGAGCAAGCTGGGTGCCGAGCAGGACGCCTATTTCATGGTGGACACCGTGGGCAATGAGTTTGCGGGTGGTGGCTTGAACGCTGGCCTGCGCGACATGGCCCGGTTTGGTGAAATGATGCGCCTGGATGGCAAGTACAACGGCCAACAAATTGTGCCAGCCGCCGTGGTAGCGGACATCCGCAAGGGCGGCGACAAGGCCAATTTTGCCAAGGCCGGCTACAAGACCCTTCCTGACTGGAGCTACCGCAACATGTGGTGGGTCTCGCACAATGAGCACGGCGCCTATGCCGCGCGTGGCGTCAACGGCCAGGTGATTTATGTCGATCCCAAGGCCGAGATGGTCATCGCGCGGTATGCTTCGCACCCCATCGCTGCCAATGCCGCGCTGGACCCCACCTCTTTGCCGGCCTACCATGCGCTGGCAAAACATCTGATGAAATAGAAGGAGAAAGCCAGTTGGCTATCCAGTGGTTCCCCGGTCACATGCATTTGACCAAAAAAGCAATTGGTGACCGCATCAAGAACATTGACGTGGTGATCGAACTGCTGGATGCCCGCTTGCCCGGCTCAAGCGCCAACCCCATGCTGGCCGAGTTGACCTTGGGGCGGCCGATGTTGAAGGTGCTCAACAAGCAGGACCTGGCCGACCCCGTGCGCACCACCCAATGGCTGGCGCATTACAACAACCAGCCCGGCACCCGCGCCATCGGGCTGGACGCCAGCATGACCACGCCCTCCAAGGCCCTGATTCCGGCCTGCTTTGAGCTGGCGCCCAACCGGGGCGGCATGGTCAAGCCGATGCGCGTGCTCATTTGCGGCATCCCCAACGTCGGCAAATCCACGCTCATCAACACCCTCACGGGCAAGCGCGCCGCCAAGACGGGCGACGAGGCTGGCATCACCAAGCTGGAGCAACGCATCTCGCTGGCCGATGACTTTTATCTGTACGACACGCCGGGTGTGCTGTGGCCGCGCATCATTGTGGCCAAAAGCGGCTACAACCTGGCCGCCAGCGGCGCGATCGGTCGCAATGCCTTCAACGAAGAAGAAGTGGCGCTGGAGCTGCTGGACTACCTGAAAACCCACTACCCGCAGATGGTCGAGGGTCGATTCAAGTTGGAAGGCGTAGCCGCCATGACGGATGAGCAGTTGCTCGACGCCATCGGCCGCAAGCGCGGCGCCCTGCAGGGCGGGAACCGCATCAACATGCAAAAAGCCGCCGAAATTGCAATTTACGACTTCCGCTCGGCCGTGATGGGCCGCATGACTTTGGAGACGCCGGAGGAGTTTGCCGTGTGGCTTGCCGCTGGCGAAAAGCTGGACGCCGAGCGTCAAGTCAAGAAAGACGCGATCGAACTGGACCGCAAAATCCGGTTCAAAAAGATCCCAAGGCCTGATTCACGCGCGCGGTGACGCGCAACAAACCCCTGGGGCCTTTGCGCGGCTGCCGGCTCGGGCGGACCTGGACTTGGCGGGCGACTGTCATTCCCCCTTCCGCAGCACCACGCTTGAGCAAGGATGCGCCACACAGGGCAGCACACACCCATCGGACATTTCTTCGGTACTGAGGCCAGGCCATTCAATCTCGTACCGTACCTCGCCACTCACCAGTTGCCCGATGCAGGTGCGGCAGGTGCCATTGCGGCACGAACTGGGCCAATCGATGCTGCCTTGCTCCAGTGATGCAAGCAGCGGCTGGTTGGACCAGGCGTCAAACTGCTGCCCGTCGGCTTCGGTCTGGCCGATAAATAGTGTGGGTGTATCGTTGGAACTCATGGTGCTATTGTATTTTGAGCATCAAATATGCCTCTAGTCGGCATATTTAAATACTTGAATGCTATGTAATCCATAGTTCACTGAAATTTTGAGCTGACTTTAACTGGACGCCTTTGCATGAACTTACACATCGATTTTGTCTCGGATATCTCCTGCCCCTGGTGCGCCGTGGGCCTGTGGTCCCTGGAGCAGGCCCTGGAGAGCTTGCAAGGTGAGGTCACGGCCGAGCTGCATTTTCAACCCTTTGAGCTCAATCCCAAGATGCCGCCCGGCGGCCAGGACATCAGTGAGCACTTGACCCAGAAGTATGGCTCCACGGCCGAGCAGCAGGTGCAAATTCGCGCTTCCATTGCCGAGCGGGGCGAGGCGGTAGGGTTTGAGTTCAATCCTGCCGGGCGTGGCCGTATTTACAACACCTTCAACGCCCACCGCTTGTTGCACTGGGCTGCCTTGCAAAGCCCGGGGCAGGAGCTGGCTTTGAAGAAGGCCTTGCTTTTGGCCTGCCACCATGAAGGCCAGAGCATGGAGTCGCACGATGTCTTGCTGCAAGCCGTGGCCGATGCCGGTCTGGACACCCTGATTGCCGATGGCATCCTGAACAGCGACGAATTCACCGCCGAGGTGCGCCAGCAGCAAGCCTTCTTTGCCCGCCAAGGCATTCGCGCCGTGCCGGCCGTGGTGATCAATGGTCGCCATCTGATCTCGGGCGGCCAGCCGCCCGAGGCCTACGCACACGCCTTGCGCCAGATTGCCCTGGAGCCAGAGGCTCCCTGAGGTATTCGAAATCGTTGTTGATGATTCAGGCGTCTGGCCAGCGTATCCATTTACTTGATAGCTATAAAAATAATTTAATCTTCACCATGCTCAAGAAAACTTTTTTGCCCCTCAGTCTGCTGATTCAACCCAGCAGGCGTGACCCGCACCCCCTGGTGCTGTACCACGGCCGCAACTGCCCTGATGGCTTTGCAGCAGCGCTGGCGGCTTGGTTGTTTTACGAGGGACAAGCCGAGTTTCTGGGCCTGGACCATGGCGACATCCAGACCGTCACCGACCTGCCACCGCTGGATGGGCGGGCGGTCTACATTCTTGACTTTTCGTTCTCAAAAGACATCTTGCGCGGCATGGAAGAGCGGGCCGCCAAGCTGGTCATGCTGGACCACCACAAGAGTGCGGCCGATCATTTGAGCGGTTTTGAGTGCCGCTGCGGCGTGGTTCATTTTGATATGCACAAGTCCGGTGCCCGGTTGGCCTGGGAGTTTTTTCACCCCGAGCAGCCCGTGCCTGACCTGGTGCGCTTCATTGAAGACCGCGACATCTGGGTCTGGCAATACCCCGAGAGCGCGGGCTTCTTGGCCGCCCTGGACATGGAGCCCTTTGAGTTTGAGCGCTGGAACCAGATTGCCCGGTTCGATGCCATGCAACTTGCGCTGTATGTGGAGCGCGGACGGGCCATGGACGAGAAATTCAACAAGCTGGCTGAGGGGATTGCCGAGAGCGCACAGACGGTGACGTTCAACGGCATTGGGGGCTTGATGGTCAATGCGCCCAGCGTGTTCCACAGCGTGGTGGGCGACATGCTCTCAAGGCAGAGTGCGACGTTTGCGTTGATGTGGAGTGTGGACCAGACCGGTGGCATCAAGGCGGGCTTGCGTTCGCAGCGCAGTTTCAATTGTATTCCGTTGGCCGAGAGCATGCGCGGCGGTGGCCACGCCCAAGCCTGCGGTTTCAAGATGTCGGCGCAGCGTCTGCCTGAACTGCTGGGTGGTGTGTTCAATGCCGAGGCGCAAACCCCGTAACAATTACTGACAAGTTCAAATTAAATACCAGACGGTAATTGTGGGTACGAGCTGGTCTGTATATTCAAATCACGTCACATTTTTGACGGGTTGATTGAATCTACTTCTGTTTGGAAATTGTCATGAAAAAATCCCTTATCGCTTCCGTTTTGGTCCTTGGTGCTGTGTTCTCTGCACAGGCCAAAGACATTGTTGACACCGCCGTGGCGGCTGGCAACTTCAAGACCCTGGCTGCCGCCCTGACTGCTGCCGACCTGATCGGCACACTCAAAGGCAAAGGCCCGTTCACCGTGTTTGCCCCTACTGATGCAGCTTTCGCCAAGATCCCCAAGGCCGACCTGGACGCCCTGCTCAAGGACAAAGCCAAGTTGACCTCCGTGCTCACCTACCACGTGGTGTCGGGCAAGGTCATGGCGGCTGATGTCAAGGCCGGCAAGGTCAAGACCGTACAAGGCTCCGAGCTGACCGTGAGCACCACCGGCGGCGTGATGGTGGACAAAGCCAAGGTCACCGCGACCGACATCGTGGCGGACAACGGCGTGATCCACGTCATTGACACCGTGATCATGCCCAAGTAAGACCCCGCTTTAGGGAGGCCGCGCGCTCATCGGGTAGTCTGTCGGGTACTGTTTTTGAAAATCAAATTTTGAAGGAATTGCACACGATGGAAACCATTACTTTGGGCGGCGGCTGCTTTTGGTGCACGGAGGCTGTATTCGTGGATGTCAAAGGCATCACGGACGTGGAATCAGGCTACAGCAACGGGCACGTGCTGCGCCCCACCTACGAGCAGGTCTGCACGGGAGACACCGGTCACAACGAGGTAGTCAAACTGGCGTTTGACCCGGCCCAGATCAGTTTGCGCGAGATCTTCGAGATTTTCTTTGTCATCCACGATCCCACGACCTTGAACCGGCAGGGCAATGACAGCGGCACGCAGTACCGCAGCGGCATTTACTACTCCAGCCCAGAACAGGCCGCGGTCGCCCAGGCGGTCATCGACGAGATGACCCAGAGTGGGGTCTACAACCGCCCAATCGTGACCGAGGTGGTGCCTTTGACCAACTACTCGGCCGCCGAGGATTACCACCAGGATTTCTTCGCGCGCAACCCGCACCAAGGTTACTGCATGGCCGTGGCAGCGCCCAAAGTAGCCAAGTTCAGAAAGACATTTGCGCGCCTGTCCAAGCCCTGAGTGCCGTGCTGTGAGGGCTTAGCGCAGTCAGTTTCAGCGGCAATTGAAGAGGCGCCTGCGCTGGGCCAAGGGGCTGGCTTGTGTGCCTGCCGTCGTGGCCCCGAGGGAGATCGGACGCAGCCTGTTCAGGCGCTGGCTTTTTTCAGGATGGCATAGAGCTCGTCTTTCAGGTGGAGCTTTTCTTTTTTGATGACTTCGATTTCTTCTGGCGTGCCCACTTCAATGTGGGACTCCATGTTTTTTATTTTTTGATCCAGCTCGTTGTGTTTGTCGAACAAACGCACAAAGTGGGCGTCCGAGGTTTTCAACGTCGTAATCAGGTCGCGGTATTCTGGAAACATGGGAACTCCTTTGGTTAAGCAGGGCGTTAGCCCACAGGTACCAACGCCCCTGAGGTCATGTTAAACCATTCCGGGCGTCGTTTCAGCGCCGAAATTCAAGTCTAAATAGCCTCCAGCCATTGACGTGCAATGCTTGGTAGCTATTAAATATATAGCTAAGCTGTTTGCACATGTCTTGATATGGATCACGAGGAAGAAGTCAGTCACCGTGGGCTGCAGGTGGCGGGACAGTAAAACGATTCTCATGATTTGAGCAGCTTGATTCATTGTTTGATGGAAATGCGTGAGTTAGCGACTCCAGGTTGGAATCGGTAAAGCGCATGGACACCCAATTGGCTGCAAAAGCATGAAAAAGCCCATGAGCCGGCCAAAAAAGCGCAAAATCTCCCAGTCCGTGGGACTCCTGATGGCCCGGCCTGGGCCCATGATCTCAACTGGCGAGTGATCTACAAGACTTCAGGGCGAGCCGCATGGCCCGGTCTTCAACCAATAACTATCCCATGCTTCAGAAATTGTTTCAATGGCGCTCGCTCAAGTCCAGGGTGCTCGTTTTAACGCTGGGCATTTTTTTGGTCAGCATCTGGTCGCTCTCTTTTTATGTTGTCCGCATCCTGAAAGACGACCTGCAAATCATGTTGAGTGAGCAACAATTTGCCAATGTCTCACAAATGGCAGCGCTGATCGATGGCGCGCTGGAAGATCGGTTGCAGTCGCTTGAGATCATCGCCGCCAGTCTCAATCCGGCCGTCCTGCGCAACCCAGCGCGCCTGCAGACCGCCCTGAATGAGCAGGTTTTGGCCTTGCGCCTCTTTAATGGCGGCATTTTTGTTGCTGACGCCCGGGGCACGGCCATTGCCGATGCACCGCAAGTGGCCGGACGCTTAGGTACCAACTACATGGACAGAAGCTCCGTTGCCCTGCCGCTGAAGGATGGACGCTCGATGATTGGCAAGCCGGCATTGGGCAAGAAGTTGCTGGCGCCCATTTTCAGCATCTCAACACCCATTCGTGACCGCGAGGGCACGGTCATCGGCGTGCTGGTGGGCACTGTCAACCTGGGGCTACCCAACTTTTTGACGCCCATTCTGGATCAACCCTACGGCAAGACGGGTGGCTATTTTCTGGTGGCGCCGCAACACCAGTTGATCGTGTCCGCCACGGACGAAAGCCTCACCATGCAGCCGACGCCCGCCATCGGCCTCAACTCAATGCAGGATCAGTACATGCAGGGCTTTGAGGGTTACGGTGTCTCGCGCGACAGTGCCGGCGTCCCTGGCCTGAATGCGGCCAAAGGCATCCCTGCATCGGACTGGTTTCTGGCCGTGAACTTACCCTTGACCGAAGCGTTTTCACCGATTCACGACATGCAGAAACGCATGCTGTTAGCCACCCTGCTGCTGACTTTTTTGACGGGTGTGCTGACTTGGTGGACGCTTAAGCGCCAACTGGCACCGATGCAGCAGGCTGCCAAAACCATCGCCCTGCAGTCGCACACCAACCTTTCTTTGCAGCCCTTGCCAGTTCAGCACCATGACGAAATCGGCGACCTCATCCGGGGTTTTAACCGGCTGCTGGCTGTTGTCAGCCTGCGGGAAGCCGCCCTGCATGAGAGCGAGCAGCGGTTTCGCAACCTGATTGACCACAACAACGCCGTCATTCTCCAGATTGATCCGGCCAGTGGCCGGATTCTGGATGCCAACGCCTCAGCGAGCGTTTTTTATGGCTGGACCCGGGCGCAGTTGTGTGGCATGAACATCCAGGACATCAACACCCTGAGCCCGCAGGAGGTTGACGGCGAATTGGTAGAGGCCGCCCACAGAAAACGGAACTATGTCGAGTCGTTGCACAGCCTGGCGAATGGCGAATCCCGGTCCGTCGAGGTGCATGTCACCTCCATCGCATCAGGCCCCAACACTGTTTTGGTGGCGATCATTCACGACATCACCGCGCGCAAGTTGATAGAAGAGGAGAAAGAGAAGCTCGATCATCGGCTGCGCGACCAGCAGTTTTACACCCGTTCCCTGATTGAATCCAATATGGATGCGTTGGTCACCACTGACGCGGCGGGCACCATCACCGACGTCAACAAGCAGATGGAGTTGTTGACCGATTGCACGCGCGAAGAGTTGATTGGTGCGCAGTTCAAAAATTACTTCACCGACCCCGGGCGTGCCGAGACTGCCATCAACCGGGCGCTAAGTGAAAAAATGATCACCAACTACGAGCTCACTGCGCGCAACCGGGAGGGCCTGGAGACCGTGGTGTCCCTGAATGCGAGTATCTTCTTTGACCACAACCTGAACCTGCAAGGGGTGTTTGCCGCAGCGCGCGATGTGACCGAGCGCAAGCGCCTGGACCGAGCTTTGCTTGAGAAAAATGGCGAACTTGAAAGCGCCCGCCGGGTGGCGGATAAAGCCAACCTTGCCAAGTCGGATTTTCTCTCCAGCATGAGCCATGAGTTGCGCAGCCCGCTCAACGCCATCCTCGGGTTTGCCCAGTTGATGGAGTCGGAAACGCCCCCGCCCCCGAAGCTCCAGCAAGAAAGAATTGCCCATATTTTGCGGGGGGGCTGGCACTTGCTCAACCTGATCAATGAAATTCTGGACCTGACCAAAATTGAGGCGCGGCAGATTTCGCTGTCGATTGAGCCGGTAGCGCTGGCTGCCACACTGTCCGACTGCCACAGCATGTTTGAGCAGCAGGCGCACAAGCGGGGCATCACGCTCGTGTTTCCACCGGCTGATCTGCCGTATGTGGTGATGGCGGATCAAACCCGGCTCAAGCAGGTTCTCATCAACTTGCTGACCAACGCCATCAAATACAACGCCTTCCAGGGCACGATTGAAGTGAGTTGCACACCGTGTGCCGGAAGCCGCATCCGCGTGAGCATCCGGGATACCGGCCTTGGACTGAGCGCGGAACAACTGCCGCAGTTGTTTCAGGCGTTCAACCGCCTTGGCCAGGAGGGGAGCGCCATTGAGGGAACCGGTATCGGCCTCGTGGTGGCAAAGCAGCTGGTGGAGTTGATGGACGGCACCATTGGCGCGGAAAGCGAGGTGGGAAGAGGCAGTGTGTTCTGGTTCGAATTGCCGGCAGGTGCCGCGCCCGCCCTTGCCATTGAAAGCGATGTCGCCCGCCCGGCCCTGCCGGTTGCGCGGGGTCCAACGCCGGCGCGCACCGTACTTTATGTGGAGGACAACCCGGCCAACGTGGCCCTGGTTGAACAAATCATGGGGCGCCACCCGGACAGACGTTTTTTGACGGCTGCCGACGGCCACAGCGGCATTGCGCTGGCGCGCAAAGAGCTCCCTGATGTGATCTTGTTGGACATCAACCTGCCTGGCTTGAATGGTTTTGAGATGTTGAGACTCTTGCGCGCAGACCCGGTGACGTCCCATATTCCCGTGTTGGCCATCAGTGCCAGTGCATCGCCAAGCGACATCAAGAAGGGAAGCGAGGCCGGATTCTTGCGTTACGTCACCAAGCCGATCAGGGTCGATGAATTGATGCAGGCACTGAGCGTCGCGCTGCAGCTTTCAGAGAGACGCGAGTTGTGACCTGCTGCGTCATCCCGCAGTCTTGTAAACACACTGCGCCAGGCCTTTTTCAAGCACCTCACGCGGCAGGTCTTTGCCGATAAAAACCATCTTGGTGTTTCGGGGCTCGCCCTTTTTCCAGGCATTGCCCATGTCTGCGCCCATCAGCATGTGCACACCCTGAAAAATGACGCGTCGGGGCTCACCCTGCACATTCAGCACGCCCTTGTAGCGCATCATTTGTGCGCCATAGACCTGCACCATGCTGCCCAGAAAGTCCTCAAGCCGCTCCAGGTCCAGGGCGCGGTCTTCGCGAAACACAAACGAGGTCACATCGTCGTCATGCTCATGCGACACATCGTTCAAGAACTCAGGCTCAATCTCCAGAATCGCATTCAGGTTGAAGCCCCGAATGTCCAGCAGGTCGTCAATGGCGGCTACGCCATGGCGGGCCTCGCTAATTTTTGCGCGCGGGTTCATGCGGGCCAGCCGGCGGCGCAGGGCCGGCAGGTCTTCGGCGGGCACCAGGTCGGTTTTGGTCAACAAAATGCGGTCCGCAAAGCCCACCTGCTCTTGCGCCTCGTGGTGTTCGTCAAGCTGGATTGGCGCGTGCACGGCATCCACCAGCGTGACGATGGCGTCCAGCAAGTAGCGCTGGCTGATGTCTTCGTCCACAAAAAAGGTTTGCGCCACGGGCGCGGGGTCGGCCAGGCCCGTAGTCTCGATCACCAAGCGGTCAAAGTGCAGCGTGCCCGCCTTCTTTTTGGCTGCCAGTTCACCCAAAATGCGCACCAGGTCGCCGCGCACAGTGCAGCAAATGCAGCCGTTGTTCATCTCGATGATTTGCTCGTCCTGGTCTTGCACCAGCAGTTCGTTGTCAATGCCGGCCTCGCCAAATTCGTTTTCAATGACGGCAATGCGGTGCCCATGGGGTTGCTTGAGGATGTAATTGAGCAGCGTGGTTTTGCCACTGCCCAAAAAGCCTGTGAGGATGGTGACGGGGATGAGGGTGTTGTTCATGTATGACTCCAGATAAATTTTTAATGCAATAAAGTTGAAATAGTTGCAACGTCCAAACGCTTACTTGGGCCACCGGGGCTCAGCGCCGGGCACACAAGCCCAATACCGACAACGCCACGATGACGCAAGCGCCGCTGGGCCAGTCCAGCGCACTGGACACGCCCAGTCCTGCTGCGCTGGCAGTCATGAGCCCTGCGGCACACGCCCACCCGCTCCATCCGGCTGCGCGCAGCAAAGCAGGCACGATCAAACCGGCAAACACCAGCCATAGTCCCAAGACCCCTACGGCCATGCTCGCCACCACGGCAAACCAGCCGTAAAAAAGCAGGTCGCGCAGGCCCTGCGAGCGCATTGCACCCGACATCACCCGGCTCCATGCCCACCCACAGGCTGCCAAAGCGGCCATCAAGCCGACCTGTGGCCAGTCGGCCCACAGCACATCGGCAGCAAGCAAGGCCGACAGGTGCTCACGCCCATGCGGGTCCTGGCTGGCACCCAGAACCGCCAGGGCCGCACTCAACACATACACCAGCCCAATGAGGGCCTCGCGCTGGGCTGCGTGGCGTTGAGCCAGGTGGCGCACCCACCAGGCTGCCAGCAACGCACCTGCACAGGCCGCGGCACGGGTGCTCCAGGGGCCGGGGTGGTCCATGGCGCTACTCCACCACAGGGCTGCTGCGGCAGCAGCCTGGGCTACCGCCAGGTCAATGAACACCACGCCGCGCTGCAGTACCTGCCTCCCCAGCGGGGCCAGGACCACCAAGCCCAGGCCCAGCGCCAGCAGTGGTGCTGCCCACCAGGGCAGCAGCTGCCACCAGGAATTCATCACCAAAACACCTTTTTCGACTTGTATTTATTCAATGGTTTGCTCTGGTTTTAAGATCAATCAACAACTGATCGAACCACTTCTCAAGCGCTCCAGGAGCCAATGGGTCGTCCACCGTGGCAGGCAGCACCAGCAGCGGGCTGCGCCCCTGGAGCTGCTGCGCCAGCCATTGGGCTGCGCGGGCATCCTGGTAGCTGGCCACCACTACCGCCGCTGGCGGTTTGGCCCGCAGTGCGTCGCGCACGGTGTTCAAGTGGCCCGGGGTCGGTGGCATGCCGGGTTTGGGCTCCAGGTCGGCCACCATCTCCATGCCCAGCCAGTGCCACAGGTAGCCAAAGGTAGTGTGCTGCGCCGCCACTTTGGCGCCGCGCAGGCTGGCACCCTCGCTGCTCCAGCGTTCGATGTGACGTTGCCATTGCGCATCCCACTGCTGGTGGCGTTGTGCCACCGCAGACGCTTGTGCGGGCCACACCGCCTGCATGCGTTCCGCCAGGGCTTGGGCAGCTTCGCGCAAGCGACGGGGGTCGGTTTGCACGTGGGGGTTGCCCTCGGGGTGGACGTCGCCCGCGAACGGGTTGATGGTGGCAGGTTGCGGGTCGATGAGGCTCACGTGATCTGCCACGTAAAACATGCCCGGCTGGCCGTCTTGTACCCGTGCGTTGGCCGCCCGCTGCTTGAGCATGGGCAGCCAGCCTGCCTCCAGCGCAGCGCCCGTGCACACCGCCATGTCGGCCGAGCGCAGTTGGGCAATGAGGGCAGGCCGCGCCTCGATGTGGTGCGGGTCTTGCCGGGCGTGGGTGGCCACGTGCAGCCGGGCCTCAGGCAGCAGGACGCGTACCAGGGCTGCCCACTCCGGCTCGCAGGTGAACACGGTGGGCGCACTGGCGGCTGCACCTGTTGCCCAGGCGCACAGCCCGGCAGCCAGCCAAGCCCGCCAGCGCAAACTGCCCGGTGGCGTCAATGATCGGTCAGAAGCTGTGTGCACCGTGGGCTCCAAAACTCAATACATAGTGCAACTGAACCGATTGTTTGACCGCACCCTCTACCCCTCGGGCCCCCGACTGACTGGACAGCTGCAGGCGAACCGTCTGGGCGTGGGTGGGTTTGTAGGCCACCATCACCGACTGTTCGCGCAGGCGCAAGTTATGAAAGTGCTCGCCGTGCGGACTGCGGGCCTTCAGCCAGTCCATGCGCAAGCCGGTTTCCCAGGCGGCAGACCACCGCCAGACGCCCATGAGCGACTGGGCTTCGTGTGTGTCGCTGCTTTGGGCGTAGCGGTTGATGCCACTGACCCTGGCCCATTCGCCCACCACTTTCAACTGGCGTTCGCGATTATTGCCATCGGGCGCCCATTTCCAGGCGGCATCCAGCAACACCGTGTTGCGTCCGCTGAAGGCCGCGCCGTGAGCATGGGCATGGTCGTGC
Source organism: Rhodoferax sp. OV413 (assembly GCA_943371745.1). GTDB lineage: Bacteria > Pseudomonadota > Gammaproteobacteria > Burkholderiales > Burkholderiaceae_C > Rhodoferax. The sequence continues at coordinate 2,124 of CALRWE010000041.1, read as the reverse complement.
GCGTGGTCATGGCCCGCTTCGCCGCCCTCGGACTCTTCCTCGTGCAGTGCAGCCTCGCGGCGGTTGTGCAGCCAGGCCGCGCCGAGCTGCCAGCTTTGAGACTTGCCCCAGTCGTCACCCAGCTTGGCGCTGAGCGTGACCGCACCGGGGGTTCGTGCGCTGGCGGCTTCTTGCACGAGTTGTTTGCCGCTGAAAATTTCCAGCCCCGTGCGCAGGTAGAACGACGTGGGTGCTGTCCAGTTGACCCGCATGCCGTCGTCAAACCAGTGCCCGCCCAAAAAGGCACGATAGAGCAAGGGGCGTTCGGCAAAGTCGTCTGCATGCGGGTGCTGCTCGTTCAGGTAGCCAATTTGCGACGCAAACCGCCCGGCCCGCACTTGCAGCCCGGCAGGCAGACTGCGGGTCTGGACGTAAGCCTCTTCCAACTCGGCTTCAACTTTGCCATCGTGGGCATGGGCTGCCACGGTGAAGCGGGCTTCGAGGGCCTGGCCCAGCGGCCCGGCGGCGCTCACGTCGCTATGCCCCAGTTGCAGGCCTTTCTCGCGCTGGCCCAAGGCCAACGCCCGCGAGGTGTGGGCCACATCAAGTACCGCACCAATGCCCCAGGTGTCAGGCTCGCCAGCGTGCACAAGCCCACTACTGCCCAGCCCCGCCACGGCGAGCGCACAGGCCAGCGGTTTCCACTGAACTGCCGCGCTCATCGTGCAATCCCTGTCCAGGTGATGGACGAAGGCACAAAGCCCAGATTGGTGCGGCTGACGACGGAACCGGTCTGGCTGTTGACGGTAATCAGTTGCTTGGCCACGGGGTCGGTCACATAAAACTCGTCTTTGGCTTGATTGACCGCGATGGCTGGCCAAGGCGCAGCCGTGGGCATGGTGGGCACCACGCCCGCAACGGCTACGCCAGCCGCCCAGGTTCCGCTTTGGCGTATCGCTGTGCGCAGGCTGCCTTTGTCGTCCAACACGGAAAAACGTGTTCCGCTACGGTCCATGGCATGGGCACGGCGAATAAAGCCGGTATCCCAGCCTGGCAAATTCAGCGCGGCCGATGTACCCGCTACCGCGTCGATGGCGTAAAAGCGTGTGGTCACCGGTGGCGCAGCCGCGGTGCCTTCGGTTGCAACACCAATGAACTGGCCCGCCAGTTTGGGGTGGCCCACCACGGTGCTCACCCTCAAGGAGGTAGCCACTTTTCTGTCCGCAACTGCTGTGGCGGTGGTGTGGGTGACGACCATCACGCCATCCATGCACCCCACGACGGTGTGGCTGCCACTGCTGAACGAGCCGTGCATACCGTCGCAACGGGTACCCAGGCGACGATCGAACGTGTAGCCGCTGCCGTTGCGCTGGTACAGATCAAGATGCGTGGGCAGGGTGTTGGCGGCATCTGCTGCCCTGAACACGGTCAGCAACTTGTTGCCCACAGGCTCGGCCAGACCGTGCAGGGCATAGCCCAACTCCAGGGATGCAACCACTTTTTTGCCGCCTATCGAGTCGTCAGTCAACAAGGCTGCCTTTGCGTTCTGAGGGGGCGTGGCCGTGGCGCTGCCATCGAAATACACCGCTGCCTGGACACCAGACTGCAAGTCATAGTGCGAAGGGGCCGTGCCGGTCAGCAGCCAGTCCAATTTGGCTGAGGCTTGCTTGTAGTCGTGCAGGTGATCGGTGTGGTCTTCTTGCCAGATACCGCCGTCGATGAACTGCACTTTGCCGGCTGTGCCCTGGTAGGCGACGGCGTAGCGCCCGCCAGGGCTGGTGTAAAGCGCTGATGGTGCATTGTCCATCGTGAGGGTTGAGGCCACGGCTTTGCTGTCAATGTCGTAAATGCGTACCCCGGCCGCAGCACTTTCGGCAATCGCCAGCCGGCCTGCTGTGTCGATCACGGTGTCGGTATGGGCATGGTCGTCGTCACCACCGCCGCCTCCGCAGGCGCTCACCAATGCGGCGGCAGCCAGAGCGAACAGGCTCCGGCGGTGGGAAAAAATGGGGATGGTTTTCATAAATGCTCCTGAGTGAAAAAATAAAAATTAGCGCTCGTTTGGGGGCGAATCAAGCACCAGCACCAAGCGGGTCAGTCCGCTTCCGCTGATGCGAGGTGAGCGGTGGACGATGCCTCCGTCAT
>CALRWE010000040.1:0-26349 GCA_943371745.1 Rhodoferax sp. OV413 | reverse complement strand
GGAGCTGAGCGGATTGCCGAGGTCTCGGCCCGCTTTGCCCTGGACGCCATGCCTGGAAAGCAAATGGCAGTCGACGCGGATTTGAATGCGGGTTTGATTGACGAGAAGGAAGCTAAACGGCGTCGTGCCGAGGTATCCGAAGAGGCTGACTTTTTTGGCTCTATGGATGGCGCGTCCAAGTTTGTGCGGGGCGATGCCATTGCGGGTATTTTGATTTTGCTGATCAACATCTTTGGCGGTTTCATCATTGGCGTTTTCCAGCATGGGCTCAGCGCATCCCAAGCGGCCGACGCTTACATACTGCTAGCCATCGGCGATGCCTTGGTCGCCCAGATCCCGGGGCTTCTGATTTCAGTGGCTGCGGCCATGGTGGTGTCGCGCGTTGGAAAAGACCAGGATCTGGGTCGCCAGATCGTGGACCAGATGTTCATCTCCCCCAAAGTGCTGGGGATCACGGCCGCCATCATGGGTATTTTGGGTCTGATCCCTGGCATGCCCCATGTGGTTTTTTTGGGGATTGCGCTGGTGCTCGGCTATGCCGCCTGGGTGCTGGCCAACAAGCCCCCGCCCCCTGATCCGGCACTGAACACTCCGGCAACTACCTCAGACGGCGAAGCCTCGTGGGATGACCTTCAACCAGTTGACCAGTTGGGGCTGGAGTTGGGCTACCGGCTTATCACCCTGGTTGACAAAAACCGCCAAGGCGACTTGCTGACTCGTATCAAGGGCGTACGCCGCAAATTTGCCCAGGAGGTGGGCTTCCTGCCACCTGCAGTTCATGTGCGTGACAACCTGGAGCTCAAGCCCAGCGGCTACCGCATCACGCTGCGCGGCGTGACGGCCGGGGAAGGCGAGGCCTTTCCCGGGATGCACCTGGCCATCAACCCCGGGGGTATCACTACACCCCTGATTGGCACTGCTACAACCGACCCTGCCTTTGGACTTCCCGCTCACTGGATCGACGAACGCCAGAAGGAAGCCGCGCAAATGGCCGGATTTACCGTGGTTGATTCAGAGACTGTCATGGCCACCCATTTGTCACACTTGATGCAAGTGCAGGCATCCAAGTTATTGAGCCGCACTGAGACCCAGCAACTTGTTGAACACGTCAGCAAACTGGCACCTAAACTGATTGAAGAAGTAGTTCCTAAAATGGTATCGATCGCTGTTTTCCAGAAAGTCCTGCAGCTGCTGCTGGATGAGTCTGTGCACATTCGCGACATCCGCACCATCATCGAGTCGCTGGCCGAGCATGCTGGCTCCGTGTCGGATCCGGCAGAACTGGCGAAGCGGGTTCGCATTGCTCTGTCTCCCGCCATTGTTCAGCAAATTTATGGTTCGACCCGAGAACTCAATGTGATTGCGATCGATCCGCCTCTGGAACGACTGTTGGTGCAAGCGCTGGGGAATGCGGCGGGCCCTGCGCTTGACCCAAGTGTTGCAGACATTCTGACCCGCACTGCAGCCGAGATGGCACTCAAGCAGGAAGAGATCGGTATTCCGGCCTGCCTGTTGGTCCCTGATCAAATCCGCAGTGCCATTTCACGCCTCGTCCGGCGGGTCGCTCCCAGACTCCAAGTACTCGCACACAGCGAAATTCCTGAATCCCACACGATTCGTATCGGCCCAATTCTGAGAGGCGCATCATCATGAATATTCAACGCTTTATTGCACCGACAGCGCGCGAAGCGCTGGCTAAAGCCCGTCTCGCGTTTGGTGATGGCACCCTGATTTTGTCCAATCGACCTACGGCCACCGGCATTGAAGTGGTGGCCACTGGTGAAGAAACGCTTGCAGCGCTTGACCAGTCAGAACTGGCAGCTCAAGGAAAGGGCAAGGCCAAAGCCAAAAGCCAGTCTTTTGCGCGCAAACTGGCTGACCAAGCCAACGAACCCATGAGCCCTGTAGAAGACGATGTCACTCAACTGGCCATGAGCACCCTGTCGTTCCAGGACTATGTGCGCGAGAGAATGTTGAGGCGCAGGCATCAGGCATTGACAGGGCAGCCCGGCAATACCCCCAGTACACCAGCGACCTCCGCGCCAAGCCGGCCTCCGGAGAGTGCGCGTTTGGCGCCTATCCCCACAGAACGACCTGCCGAATTCAAGCCAACACCGGCTAAAACGCCACACCGGCCAGCACCTCAACCCGCGCAGACTGCGGCACCTTTGTCGCAAGGCATTGCGGACGAACTGCACGCGATGAAGACGCTGATAGAGGACAGGTTCAATACCCTGACCTGGCTGGGCCAGACCCGTCAGAATCCGATTCAATCCAACCTGATGCTCAAATTGATCCGGGCCGGTTACTCCCCAACCTTGGCACGTACCATCCTGGAGCGTTTGCCAGAAGACCTGGGAGCCGCCGAGTCGGTGCGATGGGTGATGGACATTCTGGAACGCAACCTCAAGACAAATGCCACATCTGAACCGCTTCATGTCGAAGGTGGCATATACGCCCTGATCGGCTCCACTGGCGTCGGCAAGACAACCACTGCAGCAAAACTTGCGGGCCTGTGTGCCCAGCAATATGGCGCGGCAAGCGTGGGGCTCATCACCCTTGACACCTACCGGGTGGGCGCTCACGAGCAACTTCGGGCTTTCGGTCGTATGCTCGGCGTCGTGGCCCACCTCGCACATGACCGCGCCGCCTTGCAGGATTTGTTGAACCTTCTGACCAACAAAAAGATGGTCTTGGTGGATACCACTGGCCTGGCACCCAGCGACCCGCGTAAAAGGGACATGCTGGAAGTGCTGAACCTACCCAAAGTCAACCGTTTGCTGGTTCTCAATGCAGGGAGTCATGGCGACACACTGGATGATGTTGTTTCATCTTTCAAGTCCAGCGGTATACAGCAGGCCATTCTTTCAAAGATTGACGAGGCTGCCAAGATAGGTCCGGCTCTGGACGCCATCATCCGCCACCAACTCGTCTTGCGTGGCGTCACCATGGGCCAAAAGGTCCCTGAAGATTGGGAGCAGGCCGACGCAGCCAAGTTGGTACGCCTGTCCATGCGAGCACCACTCAAATCCGCCTTTGACCCCAAACCAGCCGATCTGGGCTTCTTCTTTGCTCAGCCGACTCCCAGTTACACAGGACAATTTAATGCTTGAAACCTGTGTCAACCAGGGGGCAGGCCTTCAAAGCATGGCGTTGCAAGCCGTGCCCAGGGTGATTGCCATGGCAAGCCATGGTGACCAGCAGGCAGAACTGCCTTTGCTCTGGGGTCTGTGCTCCACACTGGTCGACTCGGGCTATTCGGTGATGGTCCTCGACGCCAACGCCGTCGAATCAGAAAATAACCCGGGGCTGGTCCAATTGCTGGACGATGCATGTTGGCGGGATGAGGAACTCAATGAGCCCAGGCCTTGGTCCGTGCTGCCGGCTGCCCTCGGCCTCCTGAGAATGGGAAAAAGCAGCGCGAAACAGGGCTTGCCACTGGATCCACTGGGTGGCTTGCTTCAGAATTTTGGTGTCATCGTCATTTATGCCCGAGCAGAAGTTCTGGTTCGCCTGCTGCCAGGCAGCGGGATTCAGCCCTTGCTCACCGTTTCAGCGCTGAAAACTTCGCCGGTGACGGCTTACCAAGCCCTCAAACAAATGTTTCTCAACGCCAATCTTCGCCCTACTGTCGCCAGAATAGTTGTAAATTCCGAACAGGATGTGGCAGAAATGGGCCGCGCTGAGGTGGATAATCTAAAGCAGTGCGCCATGAATTTTTTGGGCTATCAGGTCGAGCCGCTAACCATCAGGGCACGACAGCCAAAGGGTCGCGAGTCCAACGACGTTAAACACCTGGCGCTGAGATTGCTGGAGAATGCGATGCCGCTTCACCGTCATCATTTTGTGGAGAGTCACTGATGTACACCGCCAATGGGCACTTGGACAGGAATGCCATGATCCGGCAGTACCAGCCACTGGTCAGGCGCCTGGCACACCATATGATGGTCAAGCTGCCTGCCAACGTGCAGGTGGATGACCTGATTCAAGTGGGCCTGATCGGGCTATCCGAGGCCTTGACGCGTTACGAGGCGACTCAAGGTGTGCAATTTGAAACTTTTGCCACCCAACGCATCAGGGGCGCCATGCTGGACGAGTTGCGCAACAGCGATTGGATGTCCCGGGGTTCGCGCAAGAGCCAAAAAGACATCGAGCAGGCCTTGAGGCGCCTGGAGCATCGACTTGGACGCAGCCCCAGAGAAAGCGAAATAGCCGCGGAACTTGGCATGAGCCGGGAGGACTACCAGACTCTACTGGGCAAAGTAAAAGGAACACAGCTGGTATATCTTGAAGACATGGCCGGCGATGCCGAGGATGGAAACAATTTCCTGGATCGGCACGTTGGTGATCCGGAGGCGGATCCCATGCATATTCTGCGAGACCAACGCCTGCGCCAGGCCTTGGTCGCAGCCATCAAGAATCTGCCCGAGCGAGAGCAATTCATCATGAGCATGTACTATGAAAAGGATATGAATCTCAAGGAAATTGCCGCAGTTCTGGATGTAACCGAGTCACGCGTATGCCAATTGCATAGCCAGTCAATCGCCCGGCTGCGCTCAAAAATGCGTACCCACTGAGAAGACCCAAGACCCAAGACCCAAGGTCCATTGACAGGTGTGCAGGCGAGTCGGTATTCAGCAAACCGGAGCATCGCCAACCCGGGGATCCGGACAGCTCAAAGAGCGATTTTCCGATGCCAACAAGGCCAGCTGACCGGTCGGCTCACCCGGCGATGGTGGTCAAATCACAGGTTTATGGGCAGGCAAGCCCTTGTGGGCAGACTTCAAATTTCGCCTCCGACTACCTGGTGTACATAGACAAGCTGGTGTTCACGAAAATGTCAACTACCAACCAGACCAGACCAGACCAGACCATCTTGGATGGCCTATGGCCAACTTTCCCGGGAAATTTCAGGCGAAAAAGCGAGTGAACGCCCCTGATGCCTTGGCGGGTGCCCCGTAGGCGCCCGAGGCATTGGAATAAATACCGTCACCAGCTCCGGGGAGAATGGTGTTGAGTTCGCGTTCAACCAAAGCGCTGCGGCGCAAAAGACTTGCCCTGCGTTCGCCCAGGCCCTCTACCAAAGTTTTCAGGCGGAGTTTAAGTTGGCGGTTTCTTCGCTCGGCAGGCGTCAGGCTTTGAGCCAATGCGGACAAATCGATGCTGGCCTGCCGCATGGCTGCGCAGGCTGACTCCAGCGCAACAGGCTCACCGCTCACAAGGGCAGCTGACAGGTCCTTGAACTGTTTTTCGATCTGTTGCAGGGCTGATTCCATCGGGGCTGGCAACATCGATCAAACTCCAATTTTTTAAACCACTCAGACGCGAGTGCGATCAAGCATTTCCTGCGCGTTGGAAAGCAACTTGTCAGCGATTGCCTCGGCATCCACTTTATACGTACCTTGCTGAATGGCAGACTTCACGGCCTCGACCTTTTTAAGATCAACATCTGCGACCTGCCCCCGGTTGACCGACTCAAGGGAGCGCGCCAAAGTGGACACTGTGACAGCCACGCCCGCGGTTTGCGCGGTCTTTCCTGCAGTCGCGATTGCAGTTGCCGCCGCGCTCTGTCCGCCCTTGTTTGCGACGGGTTGAGTCGTCGCGTTGGACGCAATAGAATTATCTAAGGGTTGACTTATTTTCATCTTGACCTCCAAAACTACTGAACATGTAGCCTCGTAGGATTAGTATCGACTCAATGTGCGCCGACTTTAGCATTATTTATGCAGGACAGAACCTGTCAGAGGGCAAGAAGGACTGTACGGTTATCCAGGACCGTGCCAGACATGATCCGCCCATTGCTCATCCTGACGCGCGCGGGCTGACCTAACACACCAGCTGAGACGGCCTGCCCGTCACCCGTGATCTGAAAACCTGGCCCCTGAGCCAGGACGCGAACCTGCGTACCAGCCTGAAAGACTTGCGCTGGTCTGATCATTCCCTGACGCACTGCCTGGCCTGTGGACAACGCCCTGGTCGCCACCTGCCCCACCCAGTGTGACGGCTTGCTCACAATCGGGCTGGACTCCTCGGCCCAGTCGACCTCTGTCTCCATGGCATCCGACTCAGTCAACACCGAGCCCGAAGCCACGCTGCCTTTGATCACCCATGCAGGCCCAAAGGCACTGACAGTGATTGGCAAAAACACATTCCAGCGCGACGCCCCCTCAAGACAACGCAACCCCAACCGTGTCTTCCCCCACAGCCGAGTTCCGGGCGGGAGATAGGGCTCCACTTTCGTACAAGGCGCCAATTTGAGACGGCTGTCAAGGACACCGACCGCCACCTCCACGCGAAGCGATCCTGGCTCTGACGTGCGCACGGCGGCCACCGCATCGTCAAGCCAGCGTTGGGTCGCATCCATGAACTCCGGTCTGGCATCCCTGTCCTGCGCTTGCAAATCCATCGGAAATGCCAGCGCCCAAACCAGCCCCAACGAAGCACTAAAGGCATAAGCAGGCCGCAAAAAACTATTAAACATGAAAGCTCTCCAAATCTCGCATCCACTATAGGCACAGCCACGCCGAAGAAATCCTCAAATTGGCACGCAATACCCGCTCTATTCGGAGTTTAGAAAACGGCGGTGCTTTTCATAATTGCGTCACGTCAGATGCTGCGAGCCACACCACCAGATCTGATTTAAAGAAAGCTGAGGTATTTGATGATTGCAAACATGGTCGGAACGCTGGACTTTCATTCGAAGGCGCTGGTGCTTCGGGCCGAGCGCCAGCGCATCATTGCCAGCAACATCGCCAATGCCGACACACCCGGCTATGCGGCCCGCGATCTGGACTTCAAAGAAGCCATGAATGATGCGACGGGCAATAGCCGGAGTATTCCACTCCAGAGCGCCAGCAGCACCCAACATAACAACATCCTTGCGGCGACCCATACCCGACACATCCAGCTGCCAGGCATCACCACCATGGCCGCAGGATCCTCATCCAACCAGGCTTACACCACCCAAAGCCAACCCACAGCCGACAGTAACAGTGTGGACCTGGATCGAGAGCGTGCCAACTTTGCTGACAACTCTGTGCGTTACGAGGCCACGCTGCGTTTTATCAATGGCCGCTCCAAGACGCTTCTGAGCGCTATTCAGGGCCAATAAGTCGAACCTGACGAAGGATTATTTTCATGTCCATGTTTTCAATTTTCAGTGTCTCTGGCAGTGCCATCAGCGCCCAGTCGCAGCGCCTCAACGTGGTCGCCAGCAACCTGGCCAATGCCGATGCAGTGGCAGGCCCGGATGGCAAAGGCTACAAGGGTCGCCAAGTGGTTTTCGAGACAGTGCCCATGGGATCCGAGACCTCCGCTGGAGTGAAGGTCAATGCCATCAAGGAAAGCCAAGAGCCCATGCGAAAAATGCACAACCCGGCTCATCCATCGGCAGATGCCGAAGGCTACGTGACTTACTCCAATGTGAATCCGGTGGAAGAAATGGTGAACATGATTTCAGCCTCACGCTCCTACCAAAACAACGTCGAGGTGATGAACACGGCCAAATCACTCCTGCTCAAAACCCTGCAAATGGGTCAATAAATTGCCAAAAGGACACTGCCATGATTACTGCCACCACTTCATCCACTTCATCCACTGCAACAGCCGCCACCACGGCGCCCAACGTAACGACCGCCGCCAGCGATGCCAACGCCTCGCAAGATCGTTTTCTGAAGTTGTTGGTTGCCCAACTGAACAACCAGGACCCCATGAATCCCATGGACAACGCGCAGATGACCAGCCAGATGGCGCAGATCAATACCGTCACGGGCATTCAGCAGGTCAATGAGACCCTGAAGAATATGGCCGAGCAATTTACGGCGATGCAAGTTCTGCAGGGCTCCAGCATGATCGGCCACAACGTGTTGGTCGAGGGCAATTCCCTGTCGCGCATCAACGGTGTGGCCAGCGGTGCAGTCGAACTGCCCAGCAACGCAGACGGCGTCAAGCTGGAGATTCTCTCCCCCGGAGGGGTGGTGTTGGACACCATCGACATGGGGGCGCTGCGGGCTGGGCGTCACACCTTCAACTGGGATGCCTCTGCCTACAAGGGCACGGGCGAACCCAGCTTCAGGGTGAGCGCCAACGCGGGCGGCAAAGCCGTTGCGAGCACCTCCCTCGTTCAGGACAAGGTGCTGTCTGTGGGCAGCGAAAACGGCACCCTGTCGGTACAACTGCAAGGTCGGGGGGCCGTGGCCTACAGCAGCGTCAAAGCCATCCTCTGATCCATACAAGCATTCAAAACAAGGAACTCACCATGTCATTTCAAACAGGACTCTCCGGCTTGCAGGCCTCCAGCCGCAACCTCGATGTTATTGGCAACAACATTGCCAACGCGAACACGACCGGCATGAAAGCCTCGCGCACGGAATTTGGCGACCTCGTCGCCTCGTCGATTGGGCTGCTGGGTGGCGGAAAGGGCATCGGAGTGGAGGTCCTTGCTGTTTCCCAGCAATTCACCCAAGGCAATATTTCAATGACCGGAAACAATCTGGATGCGGCGATCAATGGCGATGGATTCTTTCAAGTCAAATTGCCCAATAACGAAACTGCGTACACGCGGGATGGCTCATTCAAACTGGACAATACAGGCCAGATCGTGACCAACGGCAAGGCCAAGCTGCTTGGTATCGCCGCCGACCCCATTACAGGCGCGATTCCCACAGGAGGTGCCGTTGCCCCCCTGAAGCTCCCAGCCGGTGGAGAAATCGCAGCCGTACCCACCTCCAAAATCACAGCGGGCCTGAACCTGGATGCACGGGCTGCAGTCCCCACAGGCGGCCCACCTCCAGCCATCCTGGTTCCACCGCTGAACACTTATGGAATGTCCGTCACCGCCTATGACGGCCAAGGCGTCGAGATCCCGGTGAGTCTCTATTTCACCAACACCAGCACAGCGACCACCAACACGTGGGATGTTTATTCAAGCTCGGACGGTGGCACAACAACTGCAAAAAGTGGCACGCTCACTTTTGATGCCACAGGACAGCAGGTGAAGCCAATCACCGCCCTGACGGATGTATCTCTGACGGACCCGCTAGGACAGCCTTTTCCCGTGAAGCTGAATCTGGATTCCGTGACCCAGTTTGGCTCCGCCTTCGGGGTGACCAACCTCACACAAGACGGACAGACTTCCGGAAAGCTGACCTCGGTGTCCATTGACGGCGACGGCATCATCCAGGGGAATTACTCAAATGGCAAGCAAATCGCCGCTGGCCAGATCCAATTGGCGACCTTCAGGAATGTGCAGGGCCTCGAAGCCCTCGGTGGCAACAACTGGTTAAAAACTGCGGCCTCGGGCGAACCGTCTTCCACAGGTGCACCCGGCTCCGGCAACCTGGGTGCCTTGCGCTCTGGCGCCCTCGAAGACTCCAACGTCGACCTGACCGCCGAATTGGTCAACATGATGACCGCACAACGATCCTACCAAGCCAATGCGCAAACCATCAAGACGCAAGACCAGATCATGACCACGTTGGTCAACCTGAAGTAACAACCCGTCACTGATTTTCTAACCAGGAATTGCCATGGACCGCCTCATATATACCGCGATGACGGGCGCCAACGCCGCAGCCCACCGCCAGGCGGTTCTATCCAACAACCTCGCCAATGCCTCGACGAACGGATTTCGCGCCGAACTGTCCACTTTTCGGGCCGTACCGGTGCGCGGTGACGGGGCCACCACCCGGGTGATGGCCGTGGAGGCCACTGCTGGCTATGTGGACACACCCGGTTCGCCCCAACGCTCCGGTCGAAATCTGGACGCCATGGCGGAGGGCAATGCCTGGTTTGCAGCGCAGGCGCTGGATGGCACCGAGGCTTACACCCGCAACGGCGCATTTGAAATCTCGCCCGATGGCACTGTGCGCACCGGCAACGGACTGGCAGCCCTGAGCGACGGCGGCGCCCCCCTGACTGTACCGACCAACGCAACAATGTCCATCGGCGCTGACGGCACACTCAGCGCCAAGGTCGGCAACCAGCCGCCCACCGTCGTGGGTCGACTCAAAATGATCACCCCTGACGGCGAAGACCCGCTGAAGCGGGGGGCAGATGGCTTGTTTCGATCCACATCCGGCGACCCCCTGCCGTCCGACGCCAATGCCCGTCTTCAAGTGGGCGTGCTGGAAGGATCCAACGTGAACCCCATTGAGACCATGGTCGGCATGATCCAGACCGCTCGCCAGTTTGAAGCGCAAATGCGTTTGCTCACCACTGCCGAGGCGAATGATCGCTCGGCAGCCCAGTTGCTGGGCCTGCAAGGCTAAGTGCCACGCACTCTTGCCCCCAATTGATACCACCCAACAGCCAAGGACCCCATCATGATCAATTCCCTGTGGATCTCCAAGACCGGTATGGAAGCCCAGCAAATGCAGCTGGACGTGATTTCCAACAATCTGGCCAACGTGTCAACCAACGGCTTTAAACGCGCCAGTGCGGTGTTTGAAGACCTCATGTACCAAAACCTGCGCCAGGTGGGCGCCAACAGCGCAGAACAATCCCAGCTGCCGACGGGCTTGCAGGTCGGCCTGGGCGTCAGAACCGTCGCCACCAGCCGTTCTTTTGCCCAAGGTAACTTGCAGCAAACCAGCAACAAACTCGACGTTGCCATCCAGGGCAACGGGTTTTTCCAGGTGACTATGCCGGATGGCAGCACCAATTACACCCGGGATGGCTCGTTTCAAGTCAATTCAGCCGGGCAACTGGTCACCGCCACCGGACTGCCCATCGCCAACGGGGTGACCGTGCCGGCCAACGCCACCAGTATTTCCATCGCGGGCGACGGTACCGTCACAGCCCAGGTCTCGGGCTCAATCACGCCGGCCGGCATTGGCACCATTGCCCTGGCCAGCTTCATCAACCCAGCGGGCCTTGAACCCAAGGGTGGCAACCTGTATGCAGAAAGTGCCGCCTCAGGCCAGGCCACGGCCGGCACAGCGGGCGCCGAAGGCATGGGCACGATCATGCAGGGCTTTGTGGAAACATCCAATGTCAATGTGGTGCAGGAGCTGGTCACCATGATTCAGACCCAGCGCGCCTATGAGATGAACTCCAAGGCCATTCAGACCTCGGATCAAATGCTGCAAAAGCTGGGGCAACTGTGAAACGTGCCGTAAAACACATCGCACTCAGCCTGGGCGCCGGCTGGGTTTTATCGGCTTGCAACACCATGCCGCAAACGGTGAGTGTCGACTTTGCAGAACCCGACAGCACGCCAACGATCGCCGCAGCGCCCCGCCCGCAGACAACCAAAGGCAGCCTGTTTCAGAAAGCAAGTTACCGCCCATCCTTCGAAGATGTGCGTGCGCGCGCCATTGGCGACACAGTCACCATTCAGATCGTGGAGCGAGTCACAGCCAGCCAGGTCTCGTCCAGCACAGCAAATCGGACCACATCCGGCTCGGGCAGCGTGTCAGCCTTCCCGATTTTGTCGGCGGCACAACTCGCCAAACTGTCGGTGGGCAGCAAGTCAGCCAACGACTTCTCGGGCGAAGGCGCTACCCAAAGCGCCAACACCTTCGCAGGCACCATCACCGCCACCGTGGTGGATGTCTTACCCAACGGGCACCTGGTCGTCAAAGGTGAGAAACAGATTGGCGTGAACCAAAATGTGGATGTACTGCGCTTCTCCGGCACGGTCGATCCGCGCGTGGTGCAGGCCGGCAGCATCGTCAACTCCAACCAGGTTGCCAACGCCCGCATGGAGTCCAAAGGACGGGGTGCACAGGCCGAAGCCCAGACAGTTGGCCTGTTAACACGGTTCTTTTTCAGCTTTCTACCCTTCTAAAGTTATCCAGAATAGTGGCGAGGGGTAAAGACCATGCACACTATTCAATCAATCCGCCAAACCAGTCAGACAGCACCGATTCGCCAGTGGGCGGCCGCGCTGTGCCTGGTGCTTGGCGTGTTGACCGGCAATGTCAGCCAAGCCGCCCGCATCAAGGAAGTCGCCGCTGTTGAAGGCGTTCGTACCAACCAGTTGACCGGATTTGGCCTGGTCGTGGGGCTCGATGGCACAGGCGACCAAACTACGCAAATGCCCTACACGGCCCAGGGGCTGACCAATTACCTGCAGCAACTCGGCATCACCTTGCCGGCCACCTCGATCGCCCAGTTGCAACTCAAAAACGTGGCCGCCGTGTTGGTCACAGCCCAATTGCCAGCATTTGCCCGCCCCGGACAGGTGATTGATGTCAATGTGTCGTCCATGGGGAACTCCAAGTCACTGCGCGGGGGCATGTTGATCACCACCCCGCTCAAGGGTGCGGATGGCGAGATCTACGCGCTGGCGCAGGGCAACCTGATCGTGGCCGGCGCCGGCGCCGCAGCCGGGGGCAGCAAGGTCCAGATCAACCACCTCAGCGCGGGGCGGATTCCGGGGGGCGCCCAAGTGGAGCGGGTGGTGCCCACGCCACTGCTTGAAGGCGCCAGCATCACACTGGGGCTGGAGGCATCGGACTTCCAGACCGCACGGCGCGTGGCGCAAGCCATCAACACACGCTTCGGTCAGGGCGTAGCCCGTGCGCTGGACGGGCGCACGATTGAGGTGAACGCCCCACCAGAATCGCATGACCGGGTGGCTTTCATTGCCGAGATGGAAGAACTGCCGCTTGAATCCTCACGCCCGGCTGCCAAGGTGGTCATCAACTCGCGCACCGGGTCGATCGTGCTCAACGGGGCTGTGACTCTGGGCGAGTGCGCGGTAGCCCACGGCAACCTGTCCATCAGCATCACGACCACGCCCCAGGTCAGCCAACCCAACGCACTGAGCACCGGTGGCCAGACCGTCGTCACGGCAAAGAGTGATATTCAAATTCGCCAGGAGCCGGGGATGTTGATTCAGCTTCCTGCAGCAACACAACTGGCCGATGTCGTTCGGGGGCTGAATGCGCTGGGTGCCACGCCACAAGACCTGCTGGCCATTCTGCAGGCCATCAAGGCCGCAGGCGCCTTGAACGCGGAGCTGGAGGTCATCTGATGAGCTACGGCAGTCAAATTCCATCGGCATCCAATGCGCTGGCCGCCGACTCCCGGTCTCTCAGCACGCTCAAATTAGAGGCGGGCAAGAATACCCCCGCAGCCATCAAGGAAGCGGCCAAACAGTTCGAGTCGCTTTTCATGCGGGAACTCATCAAAAGCATGCGGGAAGCCACCATGAAGTCCGGCATGATGGACAGCCCCGGCGGCGACCTCGGCACCGATTTGTTGGACCAGCAGTTTGCAGTTCAAATGTCTGGCCGACCCGGTGGCTTGTCTGATTTAATTGCGGCCCAACTCTCCCGCCAGATGGGCGGCGCTGAAGCAGGTGCCGATGAGGCCTTTAAAAAATCGGCAGCAAAAACCACCAGCGCCTTGAGTCGCGCCTCAAGCTTGGCGGCCTATGGCGCACAGGCGGCCACCTCCGCGCCTCGCGCCACGACCAGCCAGAGCGGGTTCGTCGAACGCCACGCGGCCGCTGCCGCAGCCGCAGAGAAAGCCAGCGGCATTCCTTCAGGCTACATGCTGGGCCAGGCCGGACACGAGACAGGCTGGGGCAAATTCGAAATCAAGCAGGCGGGTGGCAGCCCCTCCTTCAACCTGTTCGGCATCAAGGCTGGCGCGGGCTGGACCGGCAAAGTAGCCGAGGTCACCACGACAGAGTATGTGAACGGCGTAGCGAAGAAAACAGTCGCCAAGTTCCGGGCCTATGACTCATACGAGGACTCCTTCAAGGACTACGCCCGGTTGATCACGACCGCCCCGCGTTACGCCCAGGTAAATCAGCAGATGGGCTCGGCACAGGCATTTGCCACCAGCCTTCAAAAAGCGGGCTATGCCACCGACCCCAATTACGCCACCAAGCTGAGCCGGGCCATCGACACCACGCTGCGGCTGCAACGGGCGCAAGCCTGAGCATCTAGAAAATGAGCGGACTCCTCAACGTCGGTACCCGCGCCCTGCAGGCTAACCAATTGGCCTTGCAGACGGCGGGCAACAACATTGCCAACGTCAATACCGCCGGCTATTCACGTCAATCCGTGGTGATGGGCACCGTGCAAGGTCAGTACTCGGGTGCAGGGTACATTGGCAAAGGGGTCGAAGTTGTCACGATCAAGCGTGAACTGAGCACTTTTTTGACAACCCAGTCGGCCCTGGCGGGCTCGATCCAGTCAGGCGACGCCACCCGCGCCGACAAACTCAGGCAGCTGGCCAGCCTCTTTCAAGGGGGACCCAACGGGCTGGGCGCAGCGATCAGCGAGATGGTTAATTCGTTTTCAGACGTGGCGAGCGCCCCGACCGACCTCACTGCGCGCTCCGTGGTGTTGACCCGGGTAGACGAAACCGCCAAACGCATGAACGCTTCGGCCACCCAGATTGATGAGTTGGCCCAAGGCATCCGCCTCGAACTCGCCGACATGGCGAAGACGGTGAACACGCTGGCGAAAGGCATTGCCGATGTGAACAATCAGATCGTCCGGGCCAAGGGTTCCGGGCAAACGCCGAACGATTTGATGGACAAGCGCGAACAGTTGGTGAGGGAGCTCAATCAATACGTGCAAACCACGTCCATTGCCGCCGACGATGGCAGTACAGGCATCTTTCTGGGGGGCAGCCGGGCACTGGTTTTAGGCACCACGGCGGCGACCGTCTCCATTGGCCAGGATGAGTTCAATGACCCCCTGAAAAGCAAGCTGATCATGACCAGTGGTGGCCAGGACGCGACGCTGGATGAGGCCATGCTGGGGGGGGGAGAACTCGCTGGTTTGCTGAAGTTCCAGAACAATGACATGGCCGAGGGGCGCAACCTGCTGGGCCGCATGGCAGTGGCCGTCACTACCGCCATGAACGACCAGCATGCGCTGGGGCTGGACCTGGACGGAAAACCGGGTGCCGCCCTATTTTCGCCGGTGACGCTACCCGATGCCCGGGCGGCCATTGGCAATTCCCAGTTGCCCGGCGCAGTGTCCCGATTGGCCATCACGGTGTCCGATCCCACGAAACTGGCGGTCACCGACTACCAAGTCAGCTACTCAAGCGCCACCAATGGGACAGTGACCCGACTCTCTGACAACAAGACGTTTGGCTTCGGCGCCGCCGCGAGTTACCCAACCGCCAATGACTTTTTCAAGACGGAAGGGCTGAACATCACCCCTACTGGTACACCGGCCGCTGGGGACCGCTTTCTGCTGCAGCCTTTCAGCGCAGCCGCACGCGATATCAGTCGGGAGTTTTCCTCACCCCGGGCACTGGCGATGGCGAGCCGTATCGCGGGCAGCACAGCCACCAGCAATACCGGGAGCTTGTCACTTTCAAAACTGCAGGCGCTCAGCGATGATCCCAATCTCGCTGCAACGGTGACATTGACGTTCAATGGCGCTGGCACATTCACTGTGGCAGGCGCCGTGCCAGCTGTCGCGGGACCGATCAACTACACACCCGGACAAGCCATTACCTATAACGGCTGGTCACTGACATTGCAGGGCGCACCCTCGGTGAATGACACCTTCACGGTTCAGGCCCAGCCTGCAGCCTATCGGAACTTGAACGCCGGTAATGCCAACGAGATGTGGAGCCTGGGCACCAAGCCCATGTTTGACGAAGCGGCCATGACAGACGGCTATGCCGGGCTGTTGTCCCAAATTGGCATCCGATCCCAAAGCGCAAACTACGCCGCCGAAGTCTCCAGCACCATTGCGGCCAACCTGGAAAGAGACCGAACCAGCGTAGCCGGCGTCAACCTGGACGAAGAGGCGGCCAAACTACTTCAGTACCAGCAGGCTTACCAGGCCTCCGCAAAAATGATCCAGATTGCACAGAGTGTTTTTGACACTTTGCTTCAAACCCTGCGCTAACCTAGCGCACAGGCAGGAAAAAGACGATGGCGACTACCTTGAACCGGCTTGGCTCAGCCAGCACCTACGACAGCGCGATTCGGACTTTGTCCAACCGCCAGTCCAACCTTTCCGGACTGCAGGAAAACCTGACCTCGGGCAAACGGGTCATAAGGGCCAGCGACGACCCCACTGCAGCGGCCCAGGCCGAGAGGTCACTCACCCGCTTGAGCCGCATTGCCACAGAGCAGCGCGCGCTGGAGTCGCAACGCAACGCCATCATTGTGGCCGAGAGCACGCTGGGCGACATGACCGATGCACTGCAAAGTTTTCGCGAACTGGTGGTGAGCGCGGGTAACGGCAGCTTCACGCCAAAGGATCGCGCCACCGTGGCGCTGCAGCTCACGGGCCTGCGGGACCAAATTTTCAACCTCTCGAACCGCACAGACACCAACGATCAACCCTTGTTCGGCGCCTTGGGCAGCGCGGCAACGCCGTTCACAGGACCTGCCTACACATTTGAGGGACTTCCCGGCCAGAACCCAAGCGGTGAAGTGTCCATTCCTTTCGCCCTGGATGGAGACAGCGCCTTCATGTTCGATTCCAGCGACGGCGCGACACCCGGCGTGACCAGCCTGTTCCAGGCGCTGGACAAAGCCATTACAGACATTGGCGGGGCCACCACCAGCGCGCAAGCTGCTGTTGCAGTGAACGCGGCACTGAAGGACATCGACATCGGATCAGCGCGCGTCTCTGCGGTGCGCGGTATGGCGGGTGAGTTGCTCAACCGGGCTGACCGCATCAGCACCAACCAGGACAAGCGCAGCATCCAACTGGAGGCCGATCGCTCGCGCGCCGAAGACCTCGACATGGTCAAGGGCATCTCGGACTTCCAGAATCAGCAGACCGGCTATCAGGCTGCGCTTCAGTCGTATGCGCAGATTCAGAAGCTGTCGCTGTTCAACTACATCGGTTGAAAGCATGGATCACACAGTTCTTGGAACCATTTCAATCGGCTATCAACTGTTGTGGAATCAGTTGCGCCAGCTCAGCGCCGTGCAATTGTTCATTGAAAACGATGGCACCTCTGAAGTGGATGTCCCGCACCTGCTGAATGCGCTTGACGACGCCTGGTCCGAGCAAGCCACCATTCTCCTGCTGTCGGTACAGTCGCCCCGACTCCTGGGCGACCTGCTGGACCGTGCACCCCGGAATAGCCCGTGGATTGAAGTCAATGACTCCCTGATGGGCGACGCCGCCCTGACCCGGCGCGTCCATCAGGCGCATCAACGCGGCCTGCGGCTGGTCTGGCGGGGTGGGCCCGGCGCTCGGCCCAGCGCGGCGCTGGCCCCTTGCTTCTTGCGCACCATGGTGACCCCCACTGCCGAGGAGGCTCTGGCGGGCCTGCGCGTGTCGCTGCGCAAGCACAATGGGTCGGACGCTGAGCCGACCAGCCAGGTCCAAAGTCCCGTCGTCGCCGGCCAGATCTATGAGGCAGTTGCCAGCCGGGTATTGACCGAGCACTGCCTGGACGAACAAGGGGCCTGGGCCGTGGCGGGCTGGCCCATGGAAGACGTCCTCCATGGCTACAGGCACCAGAGAATCCAGCCGAGCCACCGCGCGATCGTCAGGCTGATCGAAGCCATCGACAGCGACGAGTCCACCGAACGCATCGAGCAGACGCTGAGCGAAGAGCCTTTACTGGCCTATCGCTTTGTGCGCTACGTCAATTCCGCCGGCATGGGCCTGCGCACCGCGATCGAATCGCTACGCCATTGCCTGATGGTGCTGGGGCTGTCCAGACTTCGGTCCTGGCTGATGTCACAGCTGCCCCAGGCGAGCAGCGACCTCAACCTGCAGCCGGTTCGCACCGCGCTGGTGGTGCGGGCCCACCTGATGGCCCATCTGCTTGATGCGGGTGACAGCGATGAGCTGCGCCGAGAAGTCTATTGGTGCGGCCTGCTCTCCCAAATGGATCTGTTGCTGGGTGAGCCACTGGCCGCCGTACTGGGGCGTATTCCCTTGTCGGATCGCATTCGGGCGGCCCTGTTGGAGCATGACGGTCCCTACTGGCCCTACCTTGAGGTGGCCATGGCCCTGGAGTCACCGGCCACCCAAATCACCAACGCCATATGCAAAAACCACCAGATGAGCCATGAGGCCGTCAACCGGGCCCTGTTAGCCACCCTGTCTCACGCGCGGCTGCGTCCGGCCAAAGGGCTGTTGCTGGTGTAGGGCCAAACTGGGCCCTGCAGCGCCGGGAACACGCGCAGCACGCCCAACGAATTCCCCGGACTTCAAGGGCTATGGCTTGTCGCGCGTGAGCCTCTCCGCAAACGAAATGCCAATGGCCGACAGCACAAAGGTGAAGTGGATCACGGCCACCATGGTCACGATCTGGATATTTTCCAAGGTCAAATCACCACTCAAATACGTCAAATGCGTGTCACATCTGGTCCCGCAGCCTGACAAAAACCTGCCAGAACTGCGCGTCCTGGGTGGTGCAAAAGTTGATGCGCATGAGGGTGCCCGGTGCCCGGCTGGCATGAAACAGGGCGCCTGGTGCCAGCAAATACCCCTCGTCGAGCATGCGTTGCGCCAGGGCATCGGTGTCCACCCCCGTATCCACCCAGCCAAACAAACCCGCCGGTGGCGCCGCAAAGGTGCAGCCTGCGGCCAGCGCTAGCTTGACGCTGCGGGCGCGTGCGAGGTCCAGCCGGGTGCGAATCCGCTCGGCGTGACGGCGCAACTGGCCCTGGTCAATGCACCAGGCCAGGGCTTTTTCCAGCAACGCGGGGGTCGTCAGCGTGGCCAGCAGCTTGGTGTCCAGCAAACGCTCAACCAGGGCGGGCGGGGCCGCCAAAAACCCCACGCGCCAGCCGGGCGCCAGGATTTTGGCGAACCCGCTCACATAAATGGTGCGTTGCAGACCGTCCAGCGCGCACAGGCGGGTGGCGTGCTCGGGCGCCAGATGGCTGTAGGTGTCGTCCTCCACAATATGAAAGTTGTGGGCCTGGGCCAACTGCAGCACCCGGTGCGCACTGCCCGGGCTCAGACAAAAGCCGGTCGGGTTGTGGAACACACTGACACTCACAAACAGCTTAGGCGCATGCAGTTCGCAGTAGCGCGCCATCACGGCCAGGTCCGGCCCGTCCGCGCGGCGGGGGACCGGCAGAATGCGCATGCCCAGGGCGTCCAGGCGGGCAAATTCAATGGCCCAGCCCGGCTCCTCCACCATCACATAGTCGCCGGCCCGCAGCAGCGTGCGACTCACAACATCCAGCGCGTGCGTCGCCCCCACGGTGGTGATGATTTGTTGGGGTGTGGCGTGAATGTTCAGGCTGATGAGCTTGTTCGACAAGGACTGGCGCAAGCCCAGATCCCCGGCTGGCTCCCCGTATTGAAGCGAAAACGATTGCAAGGCGCGGGTGCTGGTGACCCGGCGAATTGCCGCCGGCATGAAGCTGGTTTCCAGCCAGTCGGGGGGAAACACCCCCATGCCCGGCTGGGGCTTGTCACCGTGGCCATGGAACATGCCCCGAATCAGCGCCGTGGCATTCACAGGCACGTGCTGTGCCTCAAAGCCGCCCTTCGCGCTGCGGGATACCGTCGACTGAAGTCCTGAATCCATAGCAACCGAGGCAATTGAATCGCCGGCTAGAGCCCTATTTCTTACAAAAAACCCCCGATTGGGACGTGCCTCAACCAAACCCTGGGCGAGCAACTGGTCATAGGCCGCCACCACCGTGGAGGGGCTCACGCCCTGCTGCTGCGCGCACTGGCGCACCGAGGGCAGGCGCGTGCCTGGTGCGAGAAGCTGGGTTTGAATACGCTCGGCAAAACGGGCGGCCAACTGCTCGGTGAGGGACTGCGATGAGGTTCTCAGTAACATGGGGTTCCTTGTGGGCCGGGCCGTGTTGGCAAGGCAAACCATACAGATTCAATCAATGTTTCGCCAACTGTACTGCCAGTGTGTTGGTTTGAACTATAAAGTCAAAGCATGCACCCCTACACCACACCCCCATGACGGCCGCCGAATTCACCGCTTTGCTGGTGCTCACCACGGCGTCGAGCTTCACGCCCGGCCCCAACACCACCCTGTCCACCGCCCTGGCCGCCAATCTGGGCTTGCGCCGGGCGCTGCGCTTTGTCGTGGCAGTGCCGGTCGGCTGGGGTTTGTTGTTCAGCCTGTGCGCCGGTGGCGTAGGCGCCATGGTGGTGGCGATGCCGCCCCTGCGCATCGGCATCCAGGTCATCGGTATTGGCTACTTGCTGTGGCTGGCCTCCAAACTGGCCCGCACCCGCACGCTGGGTCAGGCCGACGCGGGTCAACTCAGCGTGACCTTCTGGCAAGGCGTGATGCTGCAGTTCGTCAACATCAAGGCCTGGATGCTGGCCCTCACCGTGGTGGCCGGATGGATGGCCGGGCACAGCGATGCCGGCGCCCGTTTTGCCATCATCCTGCCGGTGATGCTGGCCTTTGGGTTCTTCAGCAACCTGACCTATGCGCTGATCGGCTCGCTGCTGCGCGAGTTGCTCAGTGGCCCGCATCAATCGGGCCGGCGCCTGCGCTGGTTCAACCGGTGTATGGCCGGGGTGCTGGTGATCACCGCGGCCTGGATGGCCACGTTTTAACCAGGCACCGCCATGCAACATACCCCCCGCGAGATTCGGGCCGGCCTGTGGCTGGGCGCCCTGGGCGTCACCATTTTTGCCCTGACGCTGCCCATGAGCCGCCTGGCCGTGGGCACGCCGGAGGCGCCCCAGATGTCGGGCATTTTCCTGGCCAGCGGGCGGGCCGTGATTGCGGCGGTGTTGTCGGCCATTTATCTGCTGGCCAACCGCGCGCCCTGGCCACGCAGGTCGGATTGGCGCCCCCTGGGCGTAGTGGCGCTGGGGGTGGTGTTCGGGTTCCCGCTATTCACCTCAATTGCCATGCGCCACGTGGAGGCGGTGCACGCCAGTGTGATTGTGGGCGTGCTGCCTCTGGCCACTGCGCTGGTGGGCGCCTGGCTGCACCGACAGCGTCCCTCTGGCGGGTTTTGGCTGTGCGCCGGGCTGGGCACCGCACTGGTGGTGGCGTTTGCTTATGTGCGCTCGGGTCAAGCGGGCTTGCAACTGGCCCCTGCAGACCTGCTGTTGCTCGCGGGCATGGCCTGTGCCGCGGTGGGCTACGGCTTTGGTGCCCGCCTGTCGCAGCACATGCGCCCGGACTATGTGATTTGCTGGGCGCTGCTGATCTCTTTGCCGCTAAATCTGCCGCTAGCTGCCATGGAATATCCGCTGAACGCTATCAAAATTGAGGCTTGGCTGGCCTTTGCCTATGTGGCGGTGTTCTCGATGTGGCTGGGCTTTTTTGCCTGGTACCGCGGGCTGGCTCTGGGCGGCACGGTGCGGGTGAGCCAGGTGCAGCTGCTGCAGCCCTTTCTCAGCATGCTGTTTGCCATCCCCCTGCTCGGCGAGTCGCTTGACCTGCTGACCGCCGGTTTTGGCCTGGCCGTGATGGCCGTGGTGTTCATTGGCCGCAAAATGCCGGTCTCTGCGCCCGCCCCTGCACCCACCTCGGCACCCTCCACGCGGCCCACCTGAATAACGACAACGCAAAAAACCTTCAACCTCAAGGCACACCATGAACGCTCCCCTGAACTTCACCCAGTGGCTGTTGGCCCGCCGCGCCGCCAAGATGAACCCCTCCGTCATCCGCGAGATCCTCAAAATCACAGAGAAACCCGGCATCATCAGCTTTGCGGGTGGACTGCCCTCGCCCAAGACCTTTCCCGTAGCTGAATTTGAAGCCGCCTGCGCCAAGGTGCTGCGCGACGACCCGCAAGGCGCACTGCAGTACGCAGCCAGCGAAGGCTTTGGCCCCCTGCGCGAGCAGGTCGCCGCCATGCTGCCCTGGGCCGTGGACCCCGCCCAGATCCTGATCACGACTGGTTCACAGCAGGGGCTGGACCTGGTAGCCAAGGTGCTGATCGATGAGGGCAGCAAAATCCTGGTGGAGTCCCCCACCTACCTGGGCGCAGTGATGGCCTTCATGCCCATGGAGCCCGAGGTGGTGAGCGTGGGCAATGACGACGAGGGCATTGATCTGGCCGACCTGCGCGCCAAAGCCGACGGTGCCCGCTTTTTGTATGTGTTGCCCAACTTCCAGAACCCGACCGGGCGCACCATGAGCGAGGTGCGCCGCGCCGCACTGAGCACGCAGGCCGCGCGCCTGAACCTGCCCCTGATGGAAGACAACCCTTACGGCGACCTGTGGTTTGACACCCCCCCGCCCTTGCCGCTGACCGCGCGCAACCCCGAAGGCTCCATTTACCTGGGCTCGTTTTCCAAGGTGCTGGCACCGGGCCTGCGCCTGGGCTTCATCGTGGCGCCCAAGGCGGTGTACCCCAAGCTGCTGCAAGCCAAGCAGGCCGCTGACCTGCATAGCCCCGGCTTCAACCAGCGCCTGATCTCCGAGGTGATGAAAGACGGCTTTCTGGACCGCCATGTGCCCACCATCCGCGCACTGTACAAGTCGCAGCGCGACGCCATGCTGGACGCGCTGGCCCGCGAGATGCCAGTGGGCAGCGCCGACAGCACGCTCACCTGGAACGCACCGGCTGGCGGCATGTTCCTGTGGGCCCGGCTCCCCGAAGGCATGAACGCAGTGGACCTGCTGCCGTTTGCCGTGGAGCAAGGCGTGGCCTTTGTGCCCGGCGCCCCGTTCTACGCCAGTGGCGCCGACCCGCGCACCCTGCGCCTGTCGTTTGTGACCCCCAGCGTGGAGGAAATTCACCGCGGCGTGGCGGCGCTGGCCAAAGCGATCCAGGTCTATTCGGCCGGGCTCAAGCCATGATTTCGCGCCCCTTCAAGCAGGTCGATGTGTTCACCGATACAGCCTACCTGGGCAACCCACTGGCCGTGGTGCTGGAGGGCAGCGGGCTGTCGGATGAGGAAATGCAGCATTTCGCCCACTGGACCCACCTGTCGGAAACCGTGTTTCTGCTTCCGCCCACGCCTGACGGCGCTGCGGCTGGGGCCGATTACCGGGTGCGCATCTTCACCCCTGGCGCGGAGCTGCCATTTGCCGGCCACCCCACCCTGGGCAGTTGCCACGCCTGGCTGCAGGCGGGCGGTGTGCCACGCGCCTCAACGCATGTCATTCAGGAGTGCGCGGTGGGCCTGATCACCATTCGCCGCGAAGGCACCCGCCTGGCCTTTGCCGCGCCGCCTTTGCAGCGCAGCACACCTGAGCCCGCCTTGCTGGCGCAGGTGACGGCAGCACTGGGGTTGCAGCCAGAGCAGATTCTGGCGGCACAGTTGCTGGACAACGGCCCGGTCTGGCTGGGCCTCCTGCTCGACAGCGTGGACACGGTGCTGCAATTGGTCCCCAACCACCCGATTCTTAAGGATTTAGGTCAAAAAGTGGGTGTAGCCGGCGTAACACAATCCTCAGGCGCTACACCTTTGATAGCTCGCTCCAACCGCGAAGCGCGGGCCTTCGGACCCCGGACCGCCACGCCCGCAGCCGGGGGCGACGTGCATGTGGAAGTCCGCGGCTTTGTCGCGCCAGTGGGCATCGATGAAGACCCGGTGACCGGCAGCCTCAACGCCAGCCTGGCCCAGTGGCTCATCGCCGAAGGCCTGGCGCCGACTTCCTACATCGCCTCGCAAGGCACCTGCCTGAGCCGCGCCGGGCAGGTTCACATTGCGCAAGACGAGGCGGGCCAGGTGTGGGTTGGCGGCGAGTCGGTCACCTGCGTGGACGGGACGGTGGTGCTGTGAGTACCGCGCTGCCGAATCTCCAGGCCATTGAGGCCGCCGCCCAAGTGGTGTACCGGGAGTTTCAGGCCACGCCGCAATACCGCTGGGCGCTGCTCAGCCAGCGTCTGGGGACCGAGTGCTGGGTCAAGCACGAGAACCACACCCCGGTGGGCGCCTTCAAGATCAGGGGCGGCCTGACCTATTTTGAGGCCTTGAAGCAGCGCGGCGAGTTGCCCGCAGCCGTGATCAGCGCCACGCGCGGCAACCACGGGCAAAGCATGGGCTGGGCGGCGCGTGCCCACGGCGTGCCGTGCCGCATTGTGGTGCCGCTGGGCAACTCGCTTGAGAAGAACGCCGCCATGTGGGCGCTGGGCGTCACGCTCATCGAACATGGCGCTGATTTTCAGGAAAGCCGTGAGCACGCCATGCAACTGGCCACGCAGACCGGCGCCCACATGGTGCCCAGTTTTCACTCCGATTTGCTCAGTGGCGTCAGCACCTACTGGTGGGAGTTTTTCAAGGCTGTGCCGCAACTCGATGTGGTCTATGTGCCCATTGGCCAAGGCTCAGGGGCCTGCTCGGCCATTGCCGCCAAGCTGGCGCTGGGGCATCGGGCGCGTATTGTCGGGGTGGTGAGCCAACATGCCACCACCTATGCCGACTCGCTGGCGGCCGGTTGTGTGGTGGCTGCACCAGTCACCACCGTGCTGGCCGACGGCATGGCCTGCCGCATTGCCGACCAGGCCGCGCTCGACATCCTGGCGCCGCACCTGGACCACATCGTGAAGGTGAGCGACAGCGAGGTGGCACAGGCCATGTGCGACCTCTACACCGACACCCACAATGTCGCCGAAGGCGCGGGCGCGGCGAGCTTTGCAGCGGCCATGCAGGAGCGCGATCAGCTCAGGGGTCAGGTGGTTGGCACCACGCTGTGCGGCGGCAATGTGGATGCGTCCGTGCTGGCGGGCGTGCTTCAAAACAGCTAGCGGGCACGCGCCGTCGGGCCGCCCGCAGGTCATTGGGCGTGCCGTCAGGCGGCTCTGAAAAACGGACATGTGTCACCTAAGATACAAGTTGCAGCGTGCGCCATAGCTTAGGCTCAACGCATGGGCACTCTCTATCTTGTACGCCACGGCCAGGCTTCGTTTGGCGCCGAAGACTACGATAACCTGAGCGAACTCGGGCACCGCCAGAGTGTTCGTCTGGGCGAGTATTTTGCCGGCAAAGGGCTGGAGTTTGATACGGTGCTTACCGGCACGCTCAAGCGCCATGCCCAAACCTGGTCCGGCATCGCACAAGGGTCGGGGCTCACGTTGCAACCGACCCTGTGGCCCGGCCTGAACGAGTACGACAGCGAGGCCGTGATCGCCACTGTGCACCCGCACAAACTCACCAAACCCGACACCCCCGAGCTGTACAAACACCACTTTCGCCTGCTGCGCGACGGCCTGACGCAGTGGATGAACGGCGTGGTCAGCCCCAAAGGCATGCCCAGCTACCGGGAGTTTCAGCATGGGGTGGTGAGTGCGCTGGAACATGTACGCAAAAATTGTGAGGGCAATGTGCTGATCGTCTCCAGCGGCGGGCCGATTTCAACCGCCGTGGGCCACGTGCTGGGCACCACGCCCGAGACCACCATTGAACTCAACATGCGCATCCGCAACACGGCGGTGAGCGAATTCGCCTTCAACCCCAAGCGCCACACGCTGCTGACCTACAACACCCTGGCGCACCTGGACAGCCCGGAACACGCCAGCTGGATCACCTACGCCTGAACCCGCACAGCCGCAAGAACTCAGCAGCCTCAAGAACCCAACAGTTTCAGGTCCAGCGCGCGCTCTGCCAACCACACCAGGGCAATGAGCAAGGTGAGCAGTGAGCCGCCCACAAACACGCCCCGGCGGTACAAGCCGGTGTTGCGCAGCCAGAATGCTACGGGCAAAAACACGGCCACAATAGCCAACTGACCAGCCTCGACACCCACATTGAAGCCCACCAGACTCAGTACCAGCGCGTCGGCCGGCAAGCCCAGTTCCGCCAGCACGCTGGCAAAGCCAAAGCCGTGAATCAGGCCAAACACAAAGGCAATCAGCCAGCGACGCTGGTTCACCGCCGGCTTGAGGTTGTTCAGCGCCGCCAGCACCACCGAGAACGCAATCGCCGACTCCACGAGCCGGGACGGCAGCGAAACCAGGCCCAGCGCAGCCAGGGACAGCGTGATCGAATGGGCCACAGTGAACGAGGTCACCACCCAGAGCACCTCCCGCAAGGCTTCGCCAAACCGCCCCACCCCGCGCCAGCGCCCGGCCTCGCGCACCAGCACCACGGGCAGGAGCAGCGACAGCAGGAACAGGATGTGGTCAAACCCGATCCAGATGTGCCACACGCCCTGCACAAAAAACTGCCCAAACTGGGCCAGGAGCGATGGTTTCTCAGCACTGAAGCGCTGCAGGGCCGCCTCGGGCGCCATGATGGCCGAGTGGGTCACGCCATCCAGATCCACCCGCAGCAGGCCCCGGTGAAGCGCGTCCTGGTCAAACAGCAAGCGGTAGTTCACGCCCAACTCGCCCTCCGCGGACGGACAGGTGCCGGCCAGCTTGAGCACGGCATAGGCGCCATCGGTGTGTTCATCCACTTGGTGCTGCTGAACCTGCAAGGTGCAAGCCCCACCGCGCTCCAGGGTCAAGGCACTCAGGGCCCAGGCGGCCATGGCGGTGTGACGGGCGCGCAGCTCACCCCACGTGATCTCGCCGTTGCCATCGGCATCCAGCCCGATGGCAAAGTCAAT
>CALRWE010000039.1:0-26371 GCA_943371745.1 Rhodoferax sp. OV413 | reverse complement strand
TGATCAGCACGACGCGGGTGCTCGGGCGCAGGTTGCCGGCCACCGTAGCCACGGTCATGGCATTGGGTTCGGGCACTTCGCCTGCAATGGCTTCGTTCAGCCACTGGCCAAATTGCAGCAAGGGGTCGGAATGCGAGGCGTCTTCACTCAGTTCAGCGCGCTCGTAGCTTTTTCGTAGGTCGGCAATAGAAGTCATCGGGACAGTATAGACAGGCCTTCAACCCTTGGCGATCACTGCGCAGGCCAGGCGTGGGCCTGAATTTCCGGTGGGTTGGGTCTTGTAGTCGTCCGGGTCGCGGTGCACGATCAGGCCGCGTCCGACCACATCATTTGCGCCAGAGCCCACCGCGATCGTGCCGGACTCAAAGCTGAGTCGCGCCGTACCCGAGGCGTCGGCCTTCAGGCTTGGCAGGTCACCGGCGTGGTGTACGCCGGCTCCATGCTCGCCATGGGCTTTGCCATCGGGGTTGAAGTGGCCGCCCGTGCTCATGCCGTCGCCACTGGAGCAATCGCCTTTTTCATGCACATGAAAGCCGTGCTCGGCGTTGGGTTTGAGCCCGCGCACTTCGCCCGTCACCATCACTTTGCCCCCTTTTTGGATAAATTTGATCTCACCCGACGTGGTGTTGCCTTTGGTTGGCATAAGGGACGCGCTGGCCGTAGGGCCGGGCGCAGACGTGGCGCAAGCCGTGAGCAGGATGGCGGCTGCAAAGGGGGCAATCAATCGAATCATGGGAGTTTCCGTTGGGTGAAGAATGCATCAAATATAGGTGAACAGAATGACGGCTGCAAGTTCCTAAACCCCTGTTCCCAGATTGGGTATGTGTGCCGCTAACGCCATTTGGTAACCTTTTCGTAACGGGGCAATGCTCCCTGAGCCTTGGTAACGGAGTACCATCAAGGTTGTAATTTAGTTACCAAATACCATGAAACTTAATGCCACCGTTGACACCGTTACCGCCCGCATCCGCGAGCGAAGCCGCGAGTTGCGCCAAGCTTATCTGGAGCGCCTGGACCAGGCCGCCCACCGGCCGCCCGGGGCTGAGCGCATGGGCTGTGCCAACGTGGCGCACGCCTTTGCCGCCCTGCCCACGAATGACAAGTTCCGTGTGGTGGCTGAGAAGGCGCCCAACATCGGCATCGTCACGGCCTTCAATGACCTGTTGTCGGCCCACGCGCCCTTGCAGCATTACCCCGACATCATCAAACAAGAGGCCCGTAAACACGGTGCCACAGCCCAGGTGGCTGGCGGTGTGCCCGCCATGTGCGATGGCGTGACGCAAGGCACTGCCGGCATGGAGCTGAGCCTGTTTTCACGCGACGTGATCGCCATGGCCACGGCGGTATCGCTGAGCCACGATGTGTTTGACGCCGCGCTGATGCTGGGCGTGTGCGACAAGATCGTGCCCGGTCTCTTGATTGGCGCGTTGCATTTTGGTCACTTGCCCACTGTGTTTGTGCCGGCCGGCCCCATGACCTCGGGGCTGTCGAATAACGAAAAGTCCAAAGTGCGCGAGAAAGCTGCCCAAGGCCTGGTCGGGCGAGCGGAGTTGCTGCAAGCCGAGTCGGCGGCCTACCATGGCCCCGGCACCTGCACTTTTTACGGCACCGCCAACAGCAACCAGATGCTTCTGGAGGCGATGGGCCTGCATGTGCCCGGCACGGCGTTCATCAACCCCGGCGCCAGCATGCGGGAGGAACTCACCCGTGAGGCGGTGCGCACCGTGCTGGGCATCACGAAGGCGCGTCGCTTTGCACCCATCGGCCAGGTGGTGGACGAGCGCTGCATCGTTAACGCCATGGTTGCTCTCATGGCCACGGGCGGCTCCACCAACCACCTGATTCACTGGGTGGCCGTGGCCCGCGCGGCCGGTATTTTGATTGACTGGAATGACTTTTCGGCCCTGTCCCAGGTCGTGCCTTTGCTGACCCGCGTGTACCCCAACGGCAGCGCCGACGTGAATGAGTTTCAGGCGGCGGGCGGTCCTGGTTTTGTGATTGGGGAGCTGCTGGACGCCGGGCTCATGCATGCCGACGTGCTCACGGTGCGCACCGGCGGCCTGCGCGAGTACACGGGCGTTCCGCACACAGAGGCCGCAGGGGGTGTGCTGCACTGGAGCACCGTTGGCCCAAGCTTGGACCTGGACGTGGTCCGCCCGGCCAATGACCCCTTCAGCCCGCAGGGCGGCTTGATGCTGCTGCAAGGCAACATTGGGCGCAGCGTGATCAAGGTGTCTGCCGTGCCGGATGACCGCCATGTGATCGAAGCACCGTGCCGTGTCTTTGACTCGCAAGAGGCGCTGCACCAGGCTTTTGCGGCCGATGAGCTCAATCAGGATGTCGTTTGCGTAGTGCGCTGGCAAGGCCCGCACGCCAACGGCATGCCCGAGCTGCACAAGCTCACGCCGCCGCTGGCGGTGTTGCAGGGCAAAGGCTACCGCGTAGCCCTGGTCACCGATGGCCGCATGAGCGGGGCCTCCGGCAAGGTGCCTGCCGCCATTCATGTCTCGCCCGAGGCGGCTGTGGGTGGCCCGCTGGCCAAGGTGCGGGACGGCGACGTGATCCGCCTGGATGCCGTTGCCGGCACCCTGAACGTGCTGGTGAGCGCGCCCGAGTGGGACGCCCGCAGCCTGGAGCCCATGCCCGCCGACCTGCACGCCGCCAACGGCCTGGGCATGGGGCGCGAGCTGTTTGCCAACATGCGCCGCAACGTGTCGATTGCCGAAGAAGGCGCCTGCAGCTGGCTTTGAACCTTACTTTTTTCTCCTGGAGAACTCCTTGACGACACCCCCCCCCATGACTGCCCTGCAAGTGATGCAGGACGCCCCGGTGATCCCCGTGATTGTGTTGAACGACCTGGCGCACGCCGTGCCCATGGCCCGCGCCTTGGTGGCGGGCGGCATCCGCATGTTGGAGGTGACATTGCGTACGCCCCAGGCCCTGGCCTGCATTGAAGCCATCGCCCGCGAGGTCCCGGAGGCCGTGGTGGGTGCCGGCACGGTGCGCACCCGTGCCGATGTACAGGCCGCCACGATGGCCGGTGCCCGCTTTGCGGTGAGCCCGGGCTACACCTTCCAGATAGGCCAGGCCTGCCGCGATGCTGCGCTGCCCTTGTTGCCCGGCGTGGCTACGGGCGGCGAGATCATGATGGCGATGGAAGACGGACTGACCGAACTGAAGTTTTTTCCGGCTGTGCAGGCCGGCGGTATGGCCATGCTCAAGGCGTGGGGTGGCCCGTTTTGGGACGTGACGTTTTGCCCCACGGGCGGCATCTCTTTGGTCAATGCCGCTGATTTTCTGGCTTTGCCCAACGTGGCATGTGTGGGCGGCTCCTGGCTGGTGCCGCAAGACGCTATGGTCAAGGGCGACTGGGCGAGCATCACCCAACTGGCCCGCGAAACGCTTAATTTAAGAAAAACGGCCGGCTAGCCGGCGTTTTATTTGGCTATAGGTGGTTAAAATCTATAGCAAATGGGGTCCGCTGGGCCGCTGGGTTCGCCTGATTTTCAGGGCATCCGGCGGTAGGGCAAAAGCTTCAGCAGGCAGAGAAGCCGATAACCACCGCGCACATATGCAGGCCCCGGGCTTTGGCGTACTGCACCCCCAGATGGTCGAGCCCGCCAATCCTGGAGATGACAATCCATTCCCCTGGCATGGCCTGGGTCTCCTTGATGCCTTTGTAAGAGGTGATGCCGGCACAGATCAGCAGTGCGGCATCAACCGCTGACAACCTGGCGGGAATGTGCGCGACGTGATTCGGGGTCAGCAATGATGTACTCGGCAATGCCGCCGTTCTTGATGTAGCCACCAAACCGTGCGTCTGCGCCTCACAGTGGCCACAGGCCGAGTACAGCCATGGCACACCCACGCGCTCACCCATCTCCACTGCTGTTACACCTTCTCCGAGTGCCACCACAATGCCGATGCCTTTATGGTCCGGTATGAAAGGCAGTGCGGGCTTGAGCGGCTCATCACCGTCGCAGTCATGCAGATCGGTGTGGCAAGCGCTACAAGCCTCGATCTTGACCAGGATCTGGCCGGACGAGCGCCTTGTTCAAGGCAGGGTTCGGAGGACGCCTGCCTGTTCATCCCCGGCGCGTCGCACGGCAAATCATGCGACCTGAACCTCAGTCGGTCTGTGTGGTGTCAAACGAAGCACACCAACCGTTTTCAGGCGAATTCAGGAGTCATCGCCGTGACCGCACACCCTTTGCGCCGGATGCCGTGCGTCTGTGCTTGCGCCTTGCCATTCTGGCCCGGCACTCTGAACCTTTCAGTCGCTGAAAGGCGCCTGAATTTGAGAATGCCCGACCAAGGGGTTATTTAAGCAAAATAGGCGCTAGCCGGCGTCCTGATTGCCTTGGGATCTATTTAAATGGTATTGAGGCCGCGATGACGCTGCTCAAGCCGGTCGCAAAAAGCCAAAGCCAAGGTGCAAGCCATGATGTTTTCTACCTGAAACGGTTGACTATAAAGGTCAGGGATGGGAGAAATTGCGAGCCAGGAATGCAGCATAAGCGGGACTACAGAATTTCAAATTGCTCGCCCGAGACCTGACATTGGCGATGGTGGCCAACAGTCGGCTGTACGGATGAGTGTGGTCAACCAAATGGACATCCGGACTCGACCAGGAGTGGGTATTCGACAACGATCACTTGAACGTCCGGTCGGGCTCGCAAAGCGGCAATTGACCGCCAGGGTTACTTCCACGCCACCAGGCCGCTACCGTCAACGAGTTGGAAAGCTTGTTTAAGCTGCCAACTTTGCACTAGCAAGACGATTAAGGCTTACGCCTTGCTCGGCAGCCATCAGTGCAAGATTACGGTGAACAAGCGGCGGAATGCGAACGCGGAACTCACCGCTGTAGCTTTTTTCGGCCAGCGCCACTGGAACGGATTCGCCACTCGCCAGCATGTCGGCCACGACATCGCCCACCACCTTTTGGATGCCTTTGAGCGCTGCTTCGGGCGTTTTCGCCAACCAACTCAGAGAAGCAAACTCGGCGCACAAGCCTACATGTTCGCCATCTTCTGGCGACCATGTAACGCGGTAGGTGTAGTGTTGAATGTTCATTACTTGATTCCCAATTTTTCAATAGCTTGAAGAACTTGTCTGACTTGATAGGGCTTTGCCTTGCCTCTGGCGTTCTGGATGTTGACGCGCGGATCGCCAGGCCAGGGCGTCTTGAAAATGGCGTGACTACTACCGTCTTGCCTAGGCTTGCCGAAGTAGGACACGCACACCTTCTTGAAATCATTGAAACTTACATTTCCCGGTTCCCGGCGCATCATCTCCAAGATTTTTTCGATTTGTGCCATAGGTGCTAATGGTTCCATTAATGACACCACATGTCAACCAAAACTCGCAACCAACTTGGTTGTGGGTATGTTGGCCCATCGTGACCAGTGATTCCGACCGATCGTGACCAATGTCTGGAGTCCCGCTCATTGCTCTCGTTCGCCGGAGCAGATATGTTGGGCGTCCTTGGGCACATTGCCCAATTTCGTGAGCAGCCGCTTACTGGCATTGAACAAGGCAACTGGAAAGCTGCCATTCGTGAGCGGCTCGTACGTGTCTGGAGCAACTGGAACGCAAGCGCCAGCTCCCATCCCCTCAAGTTACTTACAAACCCCCGCCGGGCGCCGTCTCCGCGCGTTGAATCAACTCAATTTTGTAACCATCCGGATCGGTCACAAACGCAATCACCGACTTGCCGCCCTTGACCGGCCCGGCTTCCCGGGTCACGTTGCCGCCTGCGGCCTTGATCTTGTCGCAGGCTGCGTAGACGTCCGGTACGCCGAGCGCCACATGGCCAAATGCCGTGCCCATCTCGTAGGTCTCCACGTCCCAGTTGTAGGTGAGCTCGATTTCGGCTTGCTCCGGGTTGCTGCCATAGCCCACAAAGGCCAGGGTGTATTTGTATTCGGGGTTTTCCGAGGTACGTAGGAGTTTCATACCCAGAACCTGGGTGTAGAAATCGATGGAGCGTTGAAGGTTGCCAACGCGCAGCATGGTGTGTAGAAATCTCATGCGGTTATTGTGGCGCAAGTTATGACCTCCCATGACTGGCGGGGGACAATCACAACGCGGTCCATAGCGACCAGTCCTCTTCAATAATTCTTCAAAAAGACCCCCGCACCATGAAAACCAAAGCCGCCGTCGCCTGGAAAGCAGGCCAGCCCCTGACCATTGAAACCGTGGACCTGCAGGGCCCCAAGTTGGGAGAAGTGCTCGTTGAGATCAAAGCCACCGGCATTTGCCATACCGACTATTACACCCTGAGTGGCGCCGACCCCGAAGGCATCTTTCCCGCTATTCTGGGCCACGAAGGCGCGGGCATCGTGGTCGATGTCGGGCCCGGGGTCACCACGCTGCAAAAAGGCGATCACGTCATTCCGCTTTACACGCCCGAGTGCCGCCAGTGCAAGTTTTGCCTGAGCCGCAAAACCAATTTGTGCCAATTGATTCGCGGCACACAAGGCAAGGGCCTGATGCCCGACAGCACCAGCCGTTTCAGCCTGAATGGCGAGCCGATCTTTCATTACATGGGCACCAGCACCTTCAGCAACTACACCGTGGCGCCCGAGATCTCGCTGGCCAAAATCCGCAAGGACGCGCCGTTTGACAAGGTCTGCTACATCGGCTGCGGTGTCACCACCGGCATTGGCGCGGTGCTGTTCACCGCCAAGGTGGAGGCGGGCGCCAACGTGGTGGTGTTTGGTCTGGGCGGCATTGGCCTGAACGTGATTCAGGGTGCCAAGATGGTGGGCGCCGACAAGATCATTGGCGTGGACATCAACCCGGCACGCCAGGAAATGGCCCGCAAGTTCGGCATGACCCACTTCATCAACCCCAAAGAGGTGGACAACGTGGTGGACGCCATCGTTCAGCTCACCGATGGCGGCGCGGACTACAGCTTCGAGTGCATCGGCAACACGCAAGTGATGCGCCAGGCGCTGGAGTGCACCCACAAGGGCTGGGGCCGCAGCATCATCATTGGCGTGGCTGAAGCCGGAGCCGAGATCTCCACGCGACCGTTCCAGTTGGTCACCGGCCGCAAATGGGAAGGCTCGGCCTTTGGCGGTGCGCGCGGTCGCACCGATGTGCCCAAAATTGTAGACTGGTACATGGAAGGCAAGATCAATATTGATGACCTCATCACCCACACCATGCCTTTAGAAGACATCAACAAAGGCTTTGAGCTGATGAAAAGTGGCGAATCCATCCGTGGTGTGGTGATTTTTTAAGCAAAATCGGCTTCTAGCTGTCGTATCCATTGCCTACCTAGCTATGTATTCAGGAGTTAAATGAATCCCGTCCACCTGACTTTGTTGAGTGAGCACGCCTGCTTTGGCGGCGTGCAGCGCTTCTACCAGCACGACTCCCGCGAGATTGGCTTGCCCATGCGGTTCTCGGTTTACTTGCCGCCGCTAGCCGCGCTTGGCCCCGTGCCAGCCGTGCTGTACTTGGCGGGGCTGACCTGCAATGAAGAAACCTTCATGGTCAAGGCTGGAGCCCAAGCCCAGGCTGCCGAGTTGGGCCTGGCCCTGATCTCGCCCGACACCAGCCCGCGCGGCGCGGGGGTTCCGGGTGAGGCCGACAGCTGGGACTTTGGCGTAGGCGCCGGCTTTTACCTGGACGCCACCCAGTCGCCCTGGGCCGCGCACTACCGGATGGAGAGTTACCTTATCGCCGAGTTGTTGCCATTGCTTGCGCGCGCCCTGCCATTGGACGGCGAGCGTTTGGGTATTTTTGGCCACTCAATGGGTGGCCATGGCGCCCTGACCCTGGCGCTCAAACACCCCGGCTTGTTCAAGTCCTTGTCCGCCTTCGCGCCCATTTGCGCGCCAACGCAGTGCGCCTGGGGCCGCAAGGCGTTTGCCGGTTACCTGGGGCCAGACGAGTCGGCCTGGCACGCCCACGATGCCAGTGCTTTGATGCGCCAAGGCGGGCGCGTGCCTTATCCGGGCGGAATATTGATTGATCAGGGCCTGGGTGACAAATTTCTGGCCGACCAGTTGAACCCGGGGATGTTTGAAGCGGCCTGCGCTTCAGTCGGGCAACCCCTGACGCTGCGTCGCCACGACCGCTACGACCATGGTTACTATTTCATCGCCACGTTCATGCGCGACCATCTGGCCCACCATGCCCAAGCGCTTGGGCTTGCAGCCTGAGCCACTGGAACTCGGACGCTAATTGGGCACTTTGCTCCGGTACGCCAACTGCTGCGCCACAAAGCCGTCAAAAGCCGTGAGCAAGGTTGAAAACAAGGCCGCGTTGTTTTCAAGCTGGGCCAGCGCAGCGCAGGTCGCCTCCAGTGTCGAGAGCTGATCGGGACGATGGGCCTTGCGGATCTGGTGATAAGCGGCAGGCGTGTCGCGCAAGGACAAGCGGGGCAGGGCTTGCAGCAAGGGGTTGAGGTACAGCATTTTTCGGCTCTTGCGCCAGGTGCCGTCCAACACGATCAGGCGCAATTGCTCAGGTGCCGCCAGCCAGTCGATGCTTAAGGGAGGTGCCGCCTGCGACAAGGCCGTGTCGTTTGGCGTTGGCGGGTAAAGCAACACCGGTTTCTTCGCCTTGTTCCCGATGCCGTTCCGGCTGCGTGGGGCGCTCAGCAATGCCTGTAACTCTGCGACGTCAAACACCTCACCCGCCACCAGTTCGCTGTGCGCCAGGCTCAGGCACAAGAGGCGGGCACTGCCTTTGGCGTTGTCCACTTCCAGGGGATGCTGCAACACCAACACCTCAACCTCATGGGCCACCGGGGTGACCCACTGACAGATGCAGGCTCCAGACGGGCGCAGGCAGCGCGTGCAGCGGGGTCGTTGACGGGGTGCGAGGGGTGTCAGGCGCATGGACTGATGTTCAGGGTTGCCTCCAGAACAGACAAAAAAAGGGCTGATCTTGCGACCAGCCCTGTTAAGGGATCCCTGAACCTGAAGGTTTCGAAAGGACCCGAGGAGACAACCTGCAGAAACCATAGGTTTCTAAAAAATCTCAACTTGGGTGGAGTATGTCAGGGTTTCCCCTGATTTATTAGGGGCCGGGCTCAATAACCCGTGCCTTTTGTGAGTTACTTCACCCCATTTATCAAATTAACGCTTTTTGGAAGCGGGTTTGGCAACATCCACAGCCGATGCAGCCACGGCATTGAAGTTGGACTCCGCCGCTTCAGTGGCTTGCTTGACAGCCTTTTGGACAGATTCAAGCGCGTTGTTGGCAGCAGCCACGGCGTTTTTCATGACTGACACAGCAGCCTCGGAACCGGCTGGCGCGTTTTTGGTGGCTTCTTCCACCAAGCCCATGAATTTCTTCTGGGCGTCTGCTGCCTGGCCTTCAAAAGCCTTGGTCATCTCGGCGGTGGAGCCGGACGTGATGTCATACAAGTGGCGGCTGTAGGCTGCGGTCTTTTCAGCCAGAGGCTGGAGCAGACCGGACTGCAGGGCCATCAATTCCTGCGCATCTTTCACGCTGAGCATGGCTTTGGCATGGTCTGCGGACTCGGCCATGGCGGCTTTGGAGGCGCTCAGGTTCAGCTCAACGATCTTTTCAACGCCTTCGAATGCCTTCGAAGTCAGACCCATCAGGGTTTCGATGCTGGCTTTTTGCGAGGCCATAACTTGTTCGACGGTCAACATATGAGTATCTCCAATAAAAGTGAGGTAAAAGTGTCTGCGCCGGGGTCCAGCCTTGGCTTGGAACATGTTGCAGTGCAGCATAGTCTGAATTATAGGGAGATCATCTGCTTGCACAAGCAATTTTTGTTGCGTTGCAACATATTAGAACGAGAAACCTAGAAAGCAAATGTTTCATCGCCCCGACACAATGGCGCCATGAAAGCTTTTTACTCGGATCAGTTTGTGTTGCCTCTGCCTGCGGGTCATCGTTTTCCGATGGTCAAGTACGCCATGCTGCGAGACCAGATCGTGCTGCACCTGCCCGAAGTGCAGTTGGTACCCGCACCGATGGCCAGCGGGGGCGAGTTGGCGTTGGCGCACAGCCCGGCCTACGCAGCCTCCATCAGTCAGGGCACGATCAGCCCGGTGGCCATGCGCGAAATTGGTTTTCCATGGAGCCCGGCCATGGCGGAGCGGGCTCACCGCTCGGTAGGTGCCACCGTTGCCGCTGTACGCAGCGCCTTGTTGGATGGCGTGGCGGCCAATCTGGCGGGTGGCACGCACCACGCCTATGCCGACAAAGGCAGCGGGTTTTGTGTGTTCAACGATGTGGCTGTGGCAGCCCGGCTGGCCCAAGCCGAATGGGGCCGCCGCCATGGCCCCCACCGGCCGCATCTGCAGGTAGCCGTGATCGATCTGGATGTGCACCAGGGCAACGGCACGGCGCACATTTTCCAAAATGACAAGAGTGTGTTCACCTTGTCATTGCATGGCGAGAAGAACTTTCCGTTTCGCAAGGAAGCGGGGGACCTGGATGTGGCGCTGCCCGACGGTTGCGGTGACTCCGACTATCTGGCCGCCCTGGAGCAGGCGCTGCAAACGATGTCAGACCGGTTCGAGCCTGACCTGGTGATTTATCTTGCCGGGGCTGATCCCTTTGAAGGTGACCGGCTGGGTCGCCTCAAGCTCAGCCCCGACGGGCTGGAGGCGCGTGACCGGCGGGTGTTTGACTGGTGCCATGCGCGGCGTCTTCCCCTGGCCTTCGTCATGGCCGGGGGTTACGGCGTCAAAATCGAAGAAACCGTGGCCTTGCAACTCACCACCTACCGCGTGGCGTTGTCGTATTGGCAGCGCTGGCAGAATCACAGGCCATGAGCTCACCAAAAACAGACAAACCCCAACCTGAGCCGCGCAGTGCCTACAAGGTTTTCCGCAGCATCACCACCCGCTGGATGGATAACGACGCTTACGGCCATGTGAACAACGTGGTGTATTACAGCTGGTTCGACACCGCCGTGAACGCCTACCTGATCGAGCAGGGTGTACTGGATATTCACCAGGGCAAGACGATCGGGCTGGTGATCGAGACCCAATGCAATTATTTCGCTCCGCTGGCCTTCCCGCAAACCGTGGACGCCGGCATTCGCGTGGCCCGCTTGGGCGGCAGCAGTGTGCGCTATGAAGTGGGCCTGTTTGCCCAGGGCGAGCCGCTGACCGCCGCGCGAGGGCACTTCATTCATGTGTACGTGGACGCGGCAAGCCGCCGTCCGACCCCTTTGCCCCTTGACCTTAAAACTGTTCTGGAAACCCTGCTATGACCCAAACCCTTGTGGACGCTGCCATTACCTCGCGCATGTCGGTGCGCGCCTTCACGTCGCAGCCTGTGGCGCGCCAGACCCTGACCGATGTGCTGCAGGTCGCCAGCCGTGCCCCCTCAGGCACCAACACCCAGCCCTGGAAGGTCTATGTTTTGCAGGGCGCCAGCCGCGACAGTCTGTGCGCCCAGGTCTGCGACGCTCACGACGCCATCCGCGCCGACCCCACTCTGGCTGCGCAGTACCGCGAGGAATATGACTATTACCCCGAGAAATGGGTCAGCCCGTATATCGACCGTCGCCGGGAAAACGGCTGGGGCCTGTATGGTTTGCTGGGCATTGGCAAGGCCGACAAGGACAAGATGCATTTGCAGCACCAGCGCAATTACAAATTCTTTGATGCGCCCGTGGGCCTGATGTTCACCATGGACCGTGTCATGGGCCGGGGGTCGCTGGTGGACTACGGCATGTTTTTGCAGAACATCATGGTGGCTGCGCGAGGGCAGGGCCTGCACACCTGCCCGCAAGCGGCATGGAACGGCTTTGCCAAAATCATCCTGCCGCACATCGGCGCCAGTGCGGATGAAATGTTGGTGTGCGGCATGGCGCTGGGGTATGGCGATGAGGCTGCGCTGGTCAATACCTTTCACACGCCGCGTGTGCCCGTTGCTGACTTCACCCACTGGCTGGCGTGAGCGGGCTGACTCGCGCCCTATTCTTTCCTTAATCAGAAGCCCGCAAACACCATGAACAAACCCTCCATCCTTGTCGCCCGTCCCGTCTTCCCTGAAGTGATCGAACGGTTACAGCAGTTTTTTGATGTTGAATCCAATCAACAAAATGAGGCGTGGTCCAAAGCCCAGTTGGTGAACAAGCTCCAAGGCAAGGTGGGGGTCTTCACCACCGGCGGTGACCGCATCGATGCCGAGGTACTGGCGGCCTGCGCCGACCTCAAGGTTTGCGCCAACATGGCGGTGGGCTACAACAACTTTGATCTGCCCGCCATGACGGCGCGCGGCGTGTTGGGCACCAACACCCCGGAAGTCTTGACCGAAACCACGGCTGACTTTGGCTTTGCCTTGATGATGGCCACGGCCCGGCGCATGGCCGAGAGCGAGCATTTCCTGCGGACAGGCTTGTGGAACCAATGGCGCTACGACATGTTTGCCGGTGCCGACATCCATGGCGCCACGCTGGGCATTCTGGGCATGGGGCGCATCGGCCAGGGCATTGCCCGCCGGGGCGCGCATGGTTTTGGCATGCAGGTGATTTACCATAACCGCTCGCAGCTGGACGCCGCCCTTGAGGCCGATTGCAAAGCCCGTTGGGTCAGCAAGGAAGAATTGCTCAAGTCTGCTGACCATCTGGTGCTGGTGCTGCCGTACTCGGCTCAATCGCACCACGCCATTGGCGCGGCCGAGCTGGCACAAATGAAGCCCACGGCCACGCTGGTCAACATCGCACGCGGCGGCATTGTGGACGATGCGGCGCTCGCTGCAGCCCTGCGCAACAAGACGATTGCGGCTGCCGGCCTCGATGTGTTTGAAGGCGAGCCGCAGGTGCATCCAGATCTGCTGACCGTGCCCAATGTGGTGCTGACCCCGCACATTGCGAGTGCCAGCTTGCCCACACGCCTGGCCATGGCCAATTTGGCCGCAGACAACCTGATTCAGTTTCTGACCCAGGGCAAGGCCCTGACACCACTGAATCCAGAGGTGTCATTGAAGCAATAGCTTTCTGGACGACCTTTTGCCTGGGCGCCTTCCAATTAAACGATAGCTATTGAGGCCTGATATCACGGCGTTTGGGCATCGGGGCATTTCGGTAGCATTTCAGTGACTTTGTTAGAGTGCTGGGATGAAGTCCCTATTTCAGCGCCTGCGTCATGTGTTCTTGAGCCAACGAATCCCACCTGCCCAGAAAAAATTGGCTCGATCCCCACTTATTGCCCCAGACGCAATGGCCCCGCCAACCGAGACCGGAGCTACCGCCGCCTTGGTGGCAGTGGCCGCGCGTCGCCCACTGATGGCAGCTGATGGTTCCATTTTTGGCTTTGAATTTTGTATTGATGGCTCAACCCTGCGGCGTTTGCGTTCGCGCAACGATCCTCGGGGGAGGGTGGCTCATGTCCTGGCGCTGTTGACCTCGGCGCGTTTGATGTCGCAAACGGGGCGCGTGGGATTTGCCCGCTTGCCGATTGACTGGATGGTTCATATCTCCGATGCCAGTTGCGCAGCGGGCGCCTGGGTGGGTATCGAGCAGGCGCCGTCGAACGCACAGGCGTTGCCCCCCCCGGGGGCTGCCTCCGATCTGGTCCGCCAGCTCCGTGCGGTGGGGGTTAAAGTGGGCTGGGACATCACGCTGATGCCGGATCTCGTCCCGGATTTCGTGATGCTGCACCAAGGGTCAGACCCGATGAGAACGCTGCTGGAGGCCACCAAAACCTGGCCCCTGGCCCTCAGGGACGTGCCCACGCTGGTGACCGATGTGGCCAGTATTGACGATGTTGAACTGGCATTGGCCAGCGGAATCAGCTACGCCTGCGGTGCGCTGACGCCGCCGGCCCAGTCCTTGAGCCCGGCCGACGTCCTGCCTTTGCCTCCCGAGGTCCAACGCGTGGGGCAGTTGTTGAACCAGTTGGTGATCGGGACTGAGACAGCCGTCATTGTGAGTGATATCAAGAGCGACGTGGGCTTGTCTTACCGCCTGCTGCGGCGTATCAACAGCGCCAGTTTTGCCCAGCTCCACGCCGAGGCCAGCATCGACCAGGCAGTGTTGATGCTGGGGCGCAACGAGTTGTACCGCTGGTTGTCCCTGTTGCTGGTGCAATTCGCAGGCAAGCGCAAGGCCTCGTCGGCCCTGCAGGAAATCACGCTTTGGCGCTCGCGTCTTCTGGAGTTGCTGGCCCAGGAAAACAAGGAGCCCGTGCCGGGGCAATTGTTCACGTTGGGGTTGGCCTCGATGTTGGGGCCTTTGCTCAAGATCAGCCAGGATGAAGTGGTCAGTACCTTGAACCTGCCCGCGCCTGCCCGTCAGGCCTTGCTGGACCAGGCAGGCCCGTGGCATGTCTACCTGCACCTGGCCCTGCTGGTGCAAACCCAAAGCCTGGGCGAGCACGGCGAGCTGGCCGAGCCGTTTGGCGGCGTGGACCGCGTGATGGCGCTGGCTGACGAAGCCTGGGCCTGGGCCTGGGACGCCGAGCACGCCAACCGGGATGCGGCTTGAATAGGGCGCCTGAATTCGGGCTGCTGGGGAAATTGCCTTGAATGATGTGTGGGTGTGGTCCGTGCTGGGTCTGGCCGGTCTGAATGCAGGCTTGTTGTTGTGGATGGTGTTTCGCCGGTCCGACCCGCCCAACAGGCAGGCGGAGCAGGGGCAGCGTGACTTGCTGGCTGCAGTCCAGGCCAGCACCGAGCGGCTGGACCGGCTGGAGCGCGAGGTGCGCCGTGAAATCAGCGAGTCCTCGCGGGGCGGGCGCCAGGAGTTGACGCAAAACCTGGCGATTTTTCAGCGCTCGCTGGTGCAGCAGGGGGCTGAAGCCACGCGTACCCAGAATACCCAGATCGATGCCTTCGGCCAGCAACTGGCCTTGCTGCAAAAGACGCTGTCGGACACCTTGACCTTTCAGCTGCAGTCGCTGACCGAGTCCAATGCCCGGCGCATGAGCGAGGTGCGCCAGACGCTGGAGGCACAGCTGGCGCAGTTGCAGGCCACCAACGCCACCAAGCTCGATGAAATGCGCGCCACGGTCGATGAAAAGCTGCATGCCACGCTGCAAACCCGCCTGGGCGAGAGTTTCAAGCAGGTGGCCGACCGGCTGGAGCAGGTGCACAAGGGACTGGGGGAAATGCAAACCCTGGCGCAAGGCGTGGGTGACCTCAAGCATTTGCTCACCAACGTCAAGACCCGTGGCATTTTTGGCGAAGCGCAATTGGCCGCGCTTCTGGAGCAGGTGCTGGTGACCGATCAATTCAGCGCCCAGGTAGCCACGCGCCCCGGCAGCAAGAACGTGGTGGACTTTGCCATCAAGCTGCCCGGCCCATCCGCCCACGGGGAGCCGCTGTGGCTGCCAATCGACGCCAAGTTTCCGAACGAAGACTATGAGCGCCTGATTGACGCCCAGGGCCGCGCCGACGGCGTGGCTGCCGAGGCTGCAGGCCGGGCGCTGGAGGTGCGCATCCGGCTGGAGGCAAAATCGATCTCCGAGAAATACATTGAGCCTCCCCACACCACGGATTTCGCCATTTTGTTTCTCCCCACTGAGGGTTTGTATGCCGAGGTGCTGCGCCGTCCGGGCCTGATGGAGGCGCTGCAGCGCGAGCACCGCATCACGCTGGCCGGGCCCACCACCTTGCTGGCCATGCTCAGCTCCCTGCAGATGGGGTTTCGCACGCTGGCGCTGGAAAAGCGCTCCAGCGAGGTATGGCAGGTATTGGGCGCGGTCAAGACCGAGTTTGGCAAGTTTGGCGATGTGTTGGCCCGGGTCAAGTCGCAAACCGAAACCGTCCTGAAAACCCTGGACAACGCCCAGGTTCGCAGCCGCGCCATGGGGCGCGCGCTCAAACAGGTGG
Source organism: Rhodoferax sp. OV413 (assembly GCA_943371745.1). GTDB lineage: Bacteria > Pseudomonadota > Gammaproteobacteria > Burkholderiales > Burkholderiaceae_C > Rhodoferax. The sequence continues at coordinate 10,588 of CALRWE010000039.1, read as the reverse complement.
AGGCGTTGCCCGACACCGAGGTGCAGGCGCTGATCCCGATGGACAGGGATTTTGATGGCGATGCGCCGGACGATCCGCGATGAGTGAGTCGGCTGCGCTGCCTGAGGGTCCGCGATTTGCGTTGGCCCGTCTGATTACAGGCCAGGTTTGCCTGCACGCTTGCATGTCAGGCATGCGTCTGGCTGCGCCCTTGTTGGCCCTGCGGGAGGGCTACAGCCCCCTGGCCGTGGGGTTTTTGTTGGCCCTGTTTGCCCTGATGCAGGTTTTTCTGGCCTTGCCCGCGGGGCGTTATGTCGACCGGCACGGTCTCAAGCGGCCGATGGCCTGGAGTGTTGGCATCGCCTTTTTGGGTGCGGGGCTGGCGGCGGCTTTCCCGATCTTTCCGGTCTTGTGTCTGAGCGCCTTGATGACCGGTGGCGCCACTGGCGTAGCGTCGCTGGCCTTGCAGCGCCATGTGGGGCGGGCGGCACAAGGCGCGGCTGAGCTCAAGCGCGTGTTCAGCTGGTTGTCCATTGGGCCGGCTATTTCAAATTTCATTGGCCCGTTCTCGGCGGGCGTGCTGATTGATACCAGCGGGTTCAGGGCCGCTTTTGCCCTGATGGCACTGCTGGCCCTGGTGGCCTGGCTGTGGGTGCGGTCCACCGTGGAGGTGCCACCACCAGTCGCTGCTCCGAATGCAGCACCCAAAAAAGCTTGGGATTTGCTGCGCGAGCCCCTGATGCGGCGCCTGCTGCTGGTGAACTGGCTGCTGTCGTCGTGCTGGGATGTGCACACCTTTGTGGTGCCGGTGCTGGGGCATGAGCGTGGGTTTAGCGCCTCGGTCATTGGTGCGATTCTGGGTGCCTTTGCGATTGCGGCCACCGTGGTGCGCGTGGCACTGCCTTTTGTGGCTACGCGGGTGAACGAGTGGACGGTGGTGGGTTCGGCCATGTTGGCAACCGCCGTGCTGTTTGTGGCGTATCCCTTCATGGCCTCGCCCTTGGCCATGGGCGTGTGTTCGGTGTTGCTGGGCTTGGCGCTGGGCTCGGTGCAGCCCATGATCATGAGTACCTTGCACCAGATTACTCCGGAGCACCGCCATGGCGAAGCGCTGGGGTTGAGGCTGATGACCATCAATGCCTCCAGCGTCCTGATGCCGCTGTTGTTCGGAACGGCTGGCGCAGTCGTGGGGGTGTCGGTGGTGTTCTGGTCGGTGGGCGTGGCCGTGGGGGCAGGAGCCAGGCTGGGCTGGCTGTTGCGTCCGACTTAAATGACGGCCTGCATCTCACCCGACAAAAGCACCCGGCACCCCTGCTGTTGTTCGTGCACCGCGCGGACCAAGGCCCTTGCCACCTGTTCGGCCTCAATGGCCTGGTAGTTGGCGGGAATCAAGGGCCTGAACAGGCGCATGGCGAGCATGCCCAGCTTTTCGGCAGGGCGTGCCGCTTGAGCCAGAGCACTGCGGTCACCCGTCAACAAAGACGGCCGTGCAATGACCCAAGCGCTGTAGCCCAGTTGGCCCAGCGCGTCTTCCATTTCACCTTTGACGCGGTTGTAAAAAACCCTGGAAGTCGCATCCGCACCCATGGCGCTGATTACACCTAGTTTTGTAGCGCCCAAGCCTTTGGATACGCTGGCTACAGCCAGAACAGCCTCAAAATCGACCGCTTTGAACGCTTTTTGACCGCCCGCTGCCTTGATGGTGCTTCCCAGCGAGATGAACACGTCGTCCACGTGATCCAGGCCAGGGATGGATGTCAGTTGATTGAAGTCCACCACATGGTTTGCCAGCTTGGGATGATGGATCCCCACTGGTCGGCGGCCCACACAGTGAACCGCCTTGTAGCGCTTATCGGTTAAAAGATCCGCGAGAACCGCCCGGCCCACGAGACCCGTTGCCCCCGCCACCAAAGCCACCCGTTCCGCCGCCACCGCCGCCGCTGCGGCCGCCACCTGATCCTGCATAAGAACCTCCTGTGCGGTTACCACCGCCAAAACCGCCGCCGCCACGGCGCGCGCCGCGCTCAGCCATCATGTCAACGCTGGTGCGCATCGGATCAGGCTGACCTTGAGGGGCGCGGGCAGGTGCGTTTCCGCCACCGTAGCCGCCGCCATTGCCGCCACGTCCCTGGGCGGGGCGCTGCGCGCTGCGAGGCGGTTGAAAGTCGCTGTTGGGTGCATGACTGCGTGGCGCGCTGGAGCGCTGTCCACCGCCACCTCCACCGTTGCCACCCCGCCCGCCGCCGGCGTTGCCGCCACGGTCGCCCTGGGCACCTTTGGACTCGCGAACGCGTGTCAGCATTTCAGTGCGTGCGGCCTTTCCGGCGGCCATCATCACATCGCGGCTCGGCGGTTTGCCCGCACCACCCCAAACGGTTTGGCGGCCCATGGCAATAGGCTCGGCCTTTTCACCGGGTTCGGGCATGAAGCCTTCGACGATCTGAACCGGAATGTTCTGCTTTGTGTAGCGCTCAATGGCTTGCATGAAACCTTCTTCGTCCAGGCACACCAGGTTGACGGCGGTGCCATCGGCGCCGGCGCGACCGGTGCGGCCAATACGGTGAACGTAGTCTTCACACACATTGGGAATCTCGTAGTTCACCACGTGCGGCAGGTCGTCAATGTCAATGCCGCGCGCGGCGATGTCAGTGGCCACCAGGGCGCGGATATCGCCACTTTTGAAGCCGCTCAGCGCCTGGGTGCGGGCAGCCTGGCTCTTGTTGCCGTGCAGGGCCATGGCCTGAATGCCGTTTTTGGTCAGAAATTCAGCCACATTGTTGGCACCAAACTTGGTGCGGGTAAACACCAGCACCTGGCTCCAGTTGTGTTCCTGGATGATGTGTGCGAGCAGGGCTTTTTTCTTGCCACGGCCTACGGGGTGAATCAGTTGGGTGATGCGCTGCACAGTGGTGTTGCGCGGGGTGACCTGGATGCTTTGCGGATTTTTCAGCAAAGTGGCGGCCAGATCGCGGATCTCGTCACTGAAGGTGGCCGAGAACAGCAAGCTTTGTTTTTCCCGGGGCACGACAGCCAGGACCTTTTTCACGTCATGGATAAAGCCCATGTCCAGCATGCGGTCGGCTTCGTCCAGTACCAGCATCTGCACCTGGCCCAGATCCAGCACGCCTTGCTGCAACAAGTCCAGCAAACGACCGGGCGTGGCCACCAGAATGTCCACACCTTTTTTGACGCGGCTGATCTGGGGGTTCATGCCCACGCCGCCAAAAATGACGGTGGAGCTCAATTCCAGGTACTTGCCGTAGGTTTGCACCGACTCTTCCACCTGGGCCGCCAACTCGCGGGTGGGGGTGAGGACCAGAGCCCGGATGCCGAGGCCGCCGAATTTGTTCTTGGGAGCCGCGCCCTGGCTGAGTTTGTGCAGCATGGGCAGCACGAAGGCCGCAGTTTTGCCGGTGCCGGTTTGAGCGCCGCCGAGCAAGTCATGCCCTTCCAGCACCGCAGGAATAGCCTGCGCCTGAATGGCCGTGGGGGTTTCATAACCCTGCTCGAGCACGGCTTTGACGATGGCCGGAGCCAGGTTTAGTTCTTCAAATTTCATAGATTGGCGCCTATCCTGGGCGCTGTGGCATCGGCCTGCTCCGTGCTTGAAACACCGAGTCAGTCAAAGGCAGATGGGTTAAGAGTCGAACGTTGGCGATGAGCTACGTTCCCGGCAATGTGCCGGCATTGCGGGCAACTGATGATCCGCAATGCTCTATTGTCGCACGATGCGCACTCCAGGCTATTTGGGCTTGGGCGCGCGGTACCGGGGATCAGATGGCCACAGGGCTGCCAATGCGCTGGAAGGCGCGACTGTGGACGACCTGCAGGGCGTCTTGGACCAGTCGAGCATTGCACCTTGGTCGTGACTGAGGCTGGCGCCAAAACCACTGTTGCGCGGATAATACGTCCTTTACCTCTCTCATACCTGCGCAAGACCCATGGCTCAATACGTATTCTCAATGAACCACCTCGGCAAGATCGTGCCGCCGAAAAAGTTCATCCTTAAAGATATCTCACTTAGTTTTTTCCCTGGCGCCAAGATCGGTGTACTGGGCACGAATGGCTCCGGCAAGTCGACGTTGTTGAAAATCATGGCCGGTGTCGATAAGGAATTTGAGGGCGAGGCCATCCCTATGGCCGGCCTGAATATCGGCTACTTGCCGCAAGAGCCACAACTCGATCCTGATCAAACCGTGCGTGAAAGCGTGGAAGCCGGCATGGGGGACGTGTTCACCGCCAAAGCCCGACTGGAGGAAATCTACGCGGCCTATGGCGAAGAAGATGCCGACTTTGACGCGCTCGCCGAGGAGCAAGCTAAGATGGAAGCCATTATTGGCAGTGCAGGGACTGACTCCGAGCACCAGCTTGAGATTGCTGCAGATGCCTTGCGCCTGCCCCCGTGGGACGCCAAGGTCGGCCTGTTGTCTGGTGGTGAAAAACGTCGCGTGGCCCTTTGCCGTCTGTTGCTGTCCAAACCCGACATGCTGCTGCTGGATGAGCCCACCAACCACCTGGACGCTGAATCTGTGGACTGGCTCGAGCAGTTTTTGCAGCGCTATCCCGGCACCGTGGTGGCCATCACCCACGATCGTTACTTTCTGGACAACGCCGCCGAGTGGATTCTGGAACTCGACCGGGGCAATGGCATGCCTTACAAGGGCAACTACAGCGACTGGCTGCAACAAAAGCAGGAACGCCTGGTGATGGAGCAAAAAGGCGAAGAGTCCCGCGCCAAGGCGCTGAAGAAAGAGCTGGAGTGGTCACGCCAAAACCCCAAGGCCCGCCAGGCCAAGAGCAAGGCCCGTCTGGCCCGCTTCGAGGAGTTGTCGGATTTTGAATACCAAAAGCGAAACGAAACCAACGAAATCTTCATTCCTGTGGCAGACCGACTGGGCCAGGAAGTGATTGAGTTTGTGAACGTGACCAAGTCGTTTGGCGACCGGGTGCTGATCGACAACCTGAGTTTCAAGGTGCCACCAGGCGCCATCGTCGGCATCATCGGGCCCAACGGTGCCGGCAAGTCGACATTGTTCAAGATGATTGCCGGACGCGAAAAGCCCGATTCCGGCGAAGTCAAGATCGGTCAGACCGTCAGAATGGCGTTTGTAGACCAGAACCGGGACGACTTGGCCAATGACAAAACCGTGTGGGAAGACGTGTCGGGTGGACTCGACATGTTGAACGTGGGCAAGTTCCAGATGGCCAGTCGGGCCTACTGCGGTCGTTTCAACTTTAACGGCGCCGACCAGCAAAAACGGGTGGGCACCTTGTCGGGTGGCGAGCGCGGACGTTTGCACCTGGCCAAGACCTTGATTGCCGGTGGCAACGTGCTGATGCTCGATGAGCCCTCGAATGACCTGGACGTGGAAACCCTGCGCGCGCTGGAAGATGCCTTGCTGGAGTTTGCCGGCTCGCTCATGGTGATCAGCCATGACCGCTGGTTCCTGGACCGGATTGCCACGCACATCCTGGCCTGTGAGGGTGACAGCCAGTGGACGTTCTTTGATGGAAATTACCAGGAGTATGAAGCTGACAAGAAGAAGCGCCTGGGTGAAGAAGGTGCCAAGCCCAAGCGCATGAGATTCAAGGCTTTGAAATAGGTGTTGCAGGGGGTTGGTCGCCGTAAAGAGTTGGTATTCCCTTCAGGCTGACGGCAAGTCGGCGGCTGCTGGCCACTGCATGTCCCCCGCGTGCACTCCCTGGGCGGTCAGGATGGCCCGCACCACAGCTCGTGCAGTGACCTCCGCTGCCAGTGTGCTCAACAGCAGCATGCCGGCGGACTTGCCTGCGTGCCCCGTGCCGATGGCAAACAGGGTGTCACCGTCCGACAGCGTGTGAACCGGATTGATGCTGCGGGCCAAGCCGTCGTGTGCGACCTGTGCCAGCCGATGCGCCTGTGGCTTGGTCAGAATTGCGTCGGTGGCAATCACACCGATGGTGGTGTTGGTGCCGGCGAGCACCGGTTGGGGCGACACGCCTGCGAGGAGCGCGTCTCGGCTGTTCAGCAGGGACTTGCCATCCAGCGTGCGGGCGCCAGCTAGCACCTGCCCGGTGTTCGGGTCGATGACATCGCCCACTGCATTGCAGGCCACGATGGCACCGACGGTAATGCCATCCACGGTGATGGACGCTGTTCCGATGCCACCCCGCATGGCGCGCTTCAAGCCAAAAATCTTGCCAACCAACGCACCCGCGCCTGCGCCCACACTGCCCTGAGCCGGCGCATCCGCATTCGCGGCGACGCAGGCGGCGTAGCCTGCCTGGGCGTCGGGCCGAATTCGGTGATCTCCTACGGGCAGGTCAAACAACACTGCCGCCGGGACGATCGGCACCCGCCCAAAGCCCACCGGCAGCCCGATATCGTTTTCTTCCAGCCACCGCATGACGCCGCTGGCCGCGTCCAGTCCCCAGGCACTGCCGCCGGCCAGCAGGATGGCGTGCACGCGGTCAACCAGGTTGGAGGGGTGCAACAAGTCTGTCTCGCGCGTGCCGGGTGCAGCGCCCCTTACATCGACGCCGGCCACAGCACCTTCACGGGTGATGATCACGGTGCAGCCCGTGGGGCGGCGTGAGTCGGTGTAGTGGCCCACCTCAATGCCCGCGACATCGGTGATGGCATCGTTGGCTTGTTCGCCTGGTGGCGTTTCTTGAAGGCTTGTCTGATGCGGTTTGGGGAACACGTGGAGCACCTCGTCGTTTAATGCAGAAGAAGTGAATTGTGAGGGGTGTTTTCAACAGAATGCCCGGATGCATCCGGTTAACGCTGGGCCCGCGCCCGGACGAAAGCGGACGGCCAGCGTGTCTGGCCAGGATGGCTCAACGCGAGTTCACTGAAAACATGTTTTAATTTCACGATGTCCAGTTTGTTTTGGCGCCGTTCATGGCTGTTTGGCTTGCTCATGGCCTTTGCTTTGCAAGGCATGGCGGTTGCGCACGCTGCATCCAGCAGCCCCGGACAAAAGCAGAGCGCGAGCCACGCGGGCCACGTGCACAGCCATTCAGCAGAAGCTGTCGACGCCGAGCTGGCGCATTCCTTTGGTGGGGCCTCCCTGCCGGAGGCGGGCGATGCCATGGCGACGCCCGCAGGCCCAGAGCCTGAATGCCACACAGGTGGGTCTTGCTGTCCTGCCTGCGTTGCAGTTGCCATGGATGCAGGCGCGTATGTTTTGCCTGTGCGCAGCAGCACACATTTTCCTGAACTTACTTTTCACCACCGCTCGCCGACCTTGGGCGGGTTGGACAGACCACCCCAAACCAGGGTTTGAGCTGCTGCACCTGAGCTGATGCCGGACCTTGTCCGGCGCGGCGAGTGCATAGCGCAGCGTTCAAGGCGTCTTCGGAGAGCCTCAGGCTCACGATCAGTCCAACTTGATTTTTCAGGAATTCCATGTCCATTCATTTTTTCCGCCCATTGCTTTGCATGGGTTGGGTTGTTGCCATGCCGGTGGTCTGGGCCCAAGCGGCCGCAGTGGCCATTGCCCCGGAGGGCTCTGTGCCACGCTCTGCGGCGCTTCAGACCTCTGTGGCCTTGAGTTTCAAGTCGGCCATGACAGACTACAGGTCCTACAGCGAACAAGCGGTGGGCTCATGGGCTGATGCCAACCGCACGGTGGCGCAAATTGGCGGTTGGCGCGCCTACGCCAAAGAGGCCAGCCAGACTGAGACCGCCGCTGAACCCTCCGCCAATGCCAAAGGGGGCAAACCATGAAGCGGGGCTCGCACCGGCCGCGGCCGGGCACCCTGGCCGTGCTGATCTCGCTCGTGCTCCTGTCGGGGTGCGCCAGTGTGGACTTTGACCAGTCTCTGGCGACGACCAACCAGGAGGCTGCAAACTTTACCCAGGGACATTTGGCGTTGGGTCGCACCGCGCCGCAACGTGCCGGTCTGGACGCGACGGCGAGGCAATTGCTGCTGGAGCCGATCAGCCAGGGTAACGCGGTGCGGCTCGCACTTTCCAACAGCCCGGCCCTGCAGGCGATGTTGGCGCAGAACTGGGGCGATGCGGCCAATGCGGCGCAAACGGGACGCATTGCCAATCCCGTTTTTTCTTTTGAGCGCATGGTTGCGGGCGACGAGTTGGAATTTGGCCGCTTGCTGAGCTTTGGCTTGCTGGATCTGCTGACCTTGCCCCAACGCCAGGGCGTGGCACGCCGGGGCATTGAGCGGGCCCAGTTGCAGCTCACCGCCGACGTGGTGGACCAGGTCACCCAGGTTCGCCAAGCCTGGGTCAGGGCCGTGGCGGCGCAGCAAACCCTGGGCTATGCGGCCCAAGTGTTTGAAGCCGCCCAAGTCAGCGCCGAACTGGCCCGCCGAATGCAGTCGGTAGGCAATTTCAGCCGACTCCAGCGTTTGCGCCAGCAGGCCTTTTATGCGGATGCAGCCACCCAATTGGTGGGCGCGCAGCACCAGGCGACAGCCAGCCGTGAAGCCTTGGTCCGCGTGTTGGGCCTGACCGACTCACAAGCGGCCGAGCTGAAGTTGCCCGAGCGGCTGCCTGATTTGCCCAAGGAGCCGCGCAGCCCGCAAGATGTCGGCCAGTTGGGTAGTGCGGGCCGGCTGGATCTCCGGCTGGCGCATTCGGCCTATGAGGCCGCCGCGCAGGCTCAGGGCTTGGGCGCCATGACTAGCCTGATTGATGTCGAGTTGGGCGTGATCGGCCAAACCGTGTTTGACCGTGCGCACGGCGACCGAACAAGGGGCTCAGGCTACGAGATCAGCGTGAAAATCCCCGTGTTTGACAGCGGGCAAATGCGCCGGGACGCCATGAATGCCCAGACGCTTGCGGCTGCCAACCGGTTGGAGGCCACAGCACGGGCCGCCGGTTCGAATTTGCGTGAAAGTTACTCGGCCTACCGCACCGCCTTCGATGTGGCGCGCCACTACCGCGACGAGGTCGTTCCCTTGCGCAAGCTGATGGCTGAAGAGAACCTGCTACGTTACAACGGCATGTTGATTGGCGTGTTTGAGTTGCTGGCCGATACGCGGGACCAGGTGGGCAGCGTCATGGCGGCCATTGCTGCCGAGCAACAGTTCTGGCTCGCTGACGCCGCCTTGCAGGCCTCGCAGATGGGCAAGCCCACCAGCATTGCCATCGGTGCTGCCGCGTCCAGCGCCGCCGTTGGCGGCGATGCGGGTCATTGAACCCTGCCCACCCTTTTTGAGAGATTTCAAGATGAATTCAAGACGACAATTTTTCAAGGCAGCCGGTCTGGCAGGTGGTGCGGTAGCGGCTGCAGCGGTCAGCCGGGTGGCCCTTGCCGCTTTGCCCGAACCCGTGCTGCAAACCAGCCCGGACACCATGGCGCCCCTGGTGCCCAACACGGGCAGGCCCTATAACCCGGTGGTCACGCTCAATGGCTGGACTTTGCCGTGGCGCATGAACAATGGCACCAAAGAATTTCACCTGGTGGCCGAACCAGTGGTCAGGGAGATGGCACCGGGCATGAAGGCGCACCTGTGGGGCTACAACGGCCAGTCACCCGGCCCCACCATTGAGGTGGTGGAGGGTGATCGGGTGCGAATCTTTGTGACCAACAAGTTGCCCGAACACACCAGCGTGCACTGGCACGGCCAGCGCCTGCCCAATGGCATGGACGGTGTGTCGGGCCTCACCCAGCCGGCCATTCCTTCCGGCAAGACCTTTGTGTATGAGTTTGTGGCGCGCCGCCCCGGCACCTTCATGTACCACCCGCACGCCGATGAAATGACGCAAATGGCCATGGGCATGATGGGCATGTGGGTCACGCACCCCAAAGCCAAACACCCTTTGATTGACGAGGTGAACCGGGACTTTTGCTTTCTTCTCAATGCCTACGATATTGACCCCGGCAGTTACACGCCCGCCATCATGACCATGCTGGATTTCAACCTGTGGTCCTGGAACAGCCGCATCTTCCCCGGCATTGACACGCTCAATGTACGGCTCCATGACAAGGTGCGCATCCGGGTGGGCAACCTGACCATGACCAACCACCCGATCCACATTCATGGCCACGAGTTCGTGGTGTCCGGCACGGACGGTGGGCCGACTCCCAAAAGCGGCCGCTGGCCGGAGGTCACCGCCGATATTGCTGTTGGGCAGATGCGCCAGATCGAGTTTGTGGCCGACGAGCCGGGCGACTGGGCTTTTCATTGCCACAAGAGCCACCACACCATGAACGCCATGGGGCACAAAGTGCCCACCCTGATCGGCGTGGACCACCGGGATGTGGTCAAAAAAATCACCAAGCTGATCCCTGATTACATGGTGATGGGGGAGCGCGGCATGGCCGACATGGCCGAGATGGAGATGCCACTACCCGACAACACGGTGCCAATGATGACTGGCCAGGGGCCTTTTGGCTCTGTGGAGATGGGCGGCATGTTCACCGTGATGAAGGTGCGCCCGGATCAAAAGCCGGGCGACTACAAAGATCCGGGTTGGTTCAAGCACCCTGACGGTACTGTGGCGTATGAATGGAGGGGCGCGCTGGCCGAGCCCGCGCGCAGCCAGTCCGCTGGCGCACCCATGATGCCGGCGCAAAACATGCCCACTAAAAATATCGAAGTCCAGGTGCGCAAGCCCCAAGGAAAAACGGGGAAAACAGGCCATGAGGGCCATTGAGCC
>CALRWE010000038.1:0-26629 GCA_943371745.1 Rhodoferax sp. OV413 | reverse complement strand
CCCCCGACTACGAGGTCGATCAGCGCATCAACTGGTAACCGGGCTGGACTTGGGGTTTTGCCAAAACGGTGACTCAGACTCGCTGGCGGGTAGCGGTGCGCCCGACATACCCGGCGCACCGCTAATCCCTATTGTGAGGCGCGCATTTGGCGGACGCGGTGCGGGTTTCTACGTGGGTTGAGGGGTCTTCCAAGGGGCGATACTTGGCCTCATGTGGTTGAAATGCTTATCCGACCCACCTCTAGAGCCATATCCACCCTCAAATTAATATTGTTTGCAAGGCAAAAACCTGGCGGATAGCACAGCGTTCATGCTGTCGCCCTGGGGGGTCGGACTGGCGCACGATGTCCATGAAGAAATCAATCGCGCTCATGATGCCGTCGCCAAAATCTCCGCGAATCAGTTCTGTAAAACACCTTCCACTCTGCAACGGTGTCGCGCCGGTCGCCAAGCGTTTTTGCGCGACAGCCTTGGGTGGTGTTTGCCAGCCTGTCAATGACGCTGCTGTTTCCGCGAGCCAGCTGCATTTTCAGACAATTTGCCTGAAATCATGACTTGGGCTTGCTGTTTGCTTGCGACGCAGGGTGCGCCCATGGGCCACTTTGCGCAGCAACTCGACCAGAATTCTTTTCTCCCCCTCACTCAAGTCCTGCAGGGTGACGGTGTTGGCTTCCTGCAGCGCCTTGAGCGCATTGGCGACGATCTCTTGTCCTGATTGCGTTAACTGGAGCAGTTGTGCGCGGCCGTCCGTGTCACTGCGCGCGCGCACCACCAAACCGCGCTTCACAAGCCGATCAAGCCAGACCGTGATGCCTGGCTTGGTCACGGCCAGGGCCTGGGCCAAGCGGGTTGAGGTGACACCGGTGTTTTCCCGGATCAATTGCAGGATCGTGAACTCGACCGGACGCAGATCAAACGGCTCGCCACAACGGTGCTTGAAGTCGGCATCAGTCACGATCGCAGCCTGAGCCAACTGGTAGCCAAGCAGATTGTGCAAGCCACCTTCGCCCAAGTTGCCTTGTGGTGTCAAGTCGAGTGAACGGGTCGAATCGGAATTTTTCATAAACGAATTATGAATTTTGGACCAAAGCAGCGGCAACTCGCGAACTTCTATCTTGAATTTGATTAACTAAATGTACTAAATAAGTGACAAATTTGTTGGTAAAAACCCTAATTTTCTTGATAAAAAGATTCATTAAGATAACCATTCAGGTGCGCAACTGCGCTCCAGTCCAAAGTGATTCGCTGACTAATTTACAACTCCCAGGAGAGATTTCTCATGAAAATCCATTTTTCCTTAAGGCATGCTGGCTTGGCTGGCGCTGCGTCCGTGGCACTGCTGACCGCCTGTGGCGGTAGCGACAGTGACGACAAGATCCCGCAGCTTAGCCCTGCAACCGGTGCGACCATCGCCAATTGCTCCGGTCTGGCGACTGGATTCAGCTTTGCGGATACCCGGATAGCGAGTGCTGTGGTGGTGGCTTCCGGCACACTTACAAACGGTGGCCAACCGGTTGGCGAGCATTGCCTGGTGACGGGCAACATGAAGCAACGCGTCAGTGTCGTGGATGGCCAAACCTATGCCATCGGCTTCGAGATGCGTTTGCCAAAGGATTGGAGCGGTCGATACTTGTACCAGGGCAATGGCGGCACTGACGGTGCCATTACACAAGCCTCAGGCAGTTTCAGTGGTGGCGGGCCGTTGCGTAACGGCTTGCAGCTGGGTTTTGCCGTGATCAGCTCCGACGCCGGACACAGCAACGCACAGAATCCGCTGTTTGGCGTAGACCCACAAGCCCGCCTGGACTATGGCTACCAGGCTGTGGGCACGCTCACACCCATGGCCAAAGCGCTGATCAAGGCGGCCTACGGCAAAGGACCTGAGCGTTCATACATTGGCGGCACGTCCAATGGCGGTCGCCACACCATGGTTGCAGCGGCACGCTACGCCCAAGACTATGACGGCTACCTGGCCGTTTCACCGGGCTTCAATCTGCCCAAGGCCGCGATAGCGCAGTTATACGGTGCGCAGCAGTGGAGTACCGTAGCCACCACTACCGGTACGGCACCCAACTTTGACCTCGAATCTGCACTGCCCCAGACTGAACGGATTGTGTTGACAAAGGCCATCCTGGCAAAATGTGATGCACTGGACGGTTTGGCAGATGGCCTTGTGCAAGACCTCTCGGCCTGCCGTACCGCCTTCGATTTGGCAAGAGACGTGCCCACATGCTCTGGCACGCGAGATGGCACTTGCCTGACAAGCGCGCAAAAGACAGTTGTCGGCAAGGTTTTCGCCGGTGCGAAAAACAGCAAGAATGAGGCGCTCTACAGCAGTTGGGCCTATGACGCGGGCATTATGCAAACAGGCTGGGCAGACTGGAAGTTCCGAAACTCTGTGCGAAACGGGCGCGACCCGGTGGCACTGGCCTATATGTTCTCGTCACCTCCCGCAAGCACCGTTGCTTTGCCGAGCACGCTTGATTACGCATTGAAGTTCAATATGGATACCGATGCGCCCAAAATCTTTGCGACCAGCGGCATCTATACCGAAAGTGCCATGTCTTTCATGACGCCGCCCAACCCGACAAATCTCGATGCGGTGCGCCAACGCGGTGCCAAAATGATTGTCATCCATGGGCAGGCTGACGGTGTCTTCTCGGTCGATGACACGGCTGCGTGGTATGACGCTGTAGATACCAGGTATGGCGGTGCAGCCAACTCGGCCGTGCGCTTCTTCCGCGTGCCGGGCATGGGCCATTCACGCGGTGGCCCCGCCACTGACCAGTTTGACGGCCTGACGGCGTTGGTCAATTGGGTCGAGAAAGGACAAGCTCCTGAGCGTGTTGTTGCTGGTGCACGTGGTGCTGGAAATGCAGGCGGCGTGAACACCGAGTTGCCGGCCGACTGGTCTGCAACCCGCACGCGCCCACTTTGCCCATACCCGCTGGTGGCACGTTACAAGAGCGGCGACAAGGAAGTTGAATCGAGCTTTGCCTGTGAACGCTAAGGTCTCATAAGCGCCATTGGCAAAAAAGTACTGCTGGCGTGTTTGCTGTTGTGATCGCCTGGCCAACTTACCCTGGCCAGGTCCGGTTTCTTGCAAGATCAGGCCAAATGGGGGCGGGGTGGGCGCCCCGGCGTCCCGATGAATGGTTGAATCTCGCCTCTCAATACTGTTTGTAAGGCAGAAACTTGCCCGACAGCACCACGTTCACGCGGTCGCCCTTGGGGTCGGGCTGGCGCACGATGTCCATGCTGAAGTCGATCGCACTCATGATGCCGTCGCCGAACTCTTCGTGAATGAGTTCCTTGATGGTGGTGCCATAGACGCTGACGATTTCATACCAGCGGTAGATCAGGGGGTCAGTGGGCACGGGGGTGGGCAGGGAACCTTTGTAGGGCACCACTTGCAGCCACTTTTGTTCTTCGGCGTTGAGGTCAAAAATCTCGCCCAGGATGGCGGCCTGCGCGGCGTCCAGGGTCATCTGGCCCAGGCAGGCGGCGGTAACCCACTCCTTGCTCAAGCCCATTTTTTTCGCGACATCGTCCCATTTAATGCCCTTGGACACTTTGGCGGAGATGATTTTTTCAGTAACTTCCATGCGGTTCATACCGGCTCCTTGTTTGCGTTGGTTATAAAAAAAGGGGGTCAATGCGCCGTGGCGCGTGTAACCAAGAAATCGACAATGTGGTTGCGCAGCTCGTAGTAGCCAGGCAGGTGGTGCAGGCCGGCGCGGGTGCGGTCACGGGGCAGGGTGTTGTGCACCACCTCGGCAATGCCGCCCGGCTTGTAGCCGGTGTCGGTCTCGGTGCCGTTGCTCATGAGCAAAATGCGGTCGGCCAGCAAAATGGCTTCGTTCACATCGTGGGTGATCATGAACACGGTTTGCTGCGTCTGGCGCACGATCTGCAGCAACTGGTCCTGAATGGTGCCGCGTGTGAGCGCATCGAGCGCACCAAAGGGTTCGTCCAGCAGCAACATCTTGGGGCTGATGCAAAACGCCCTTGCAATGCCCACCCGCTGCTTCATGCCGCCTAAAGTGGGGCAGTTTGGGGTGGCCATCAGGGTGTCAAGCTCGCGGCGTGCCTCCAGCACGGCGGCTTCATCGGCCCCATCGGCGGCCGAGGTGAGGTAGCCCCGGCAGGACTTCGGTTTATGGGACAAATCGGGGTGTAGTCCTCGTGGAATGTGCGCAAAATGCTATTAAAAGCAGAGCAGTTGTCAAACCCCGCAGTAACACAACCCAATCCGCATCAGCGGCAAAACCCCAGCGCAACAACCCGCGCCACCCCGATCGAACCCTGCTCTATCGCATCATCTCCGAGCACTTCGAGACTTGGCTCGAACTCGCAAGTGCCGGCCAGTTCGACGGCCAGGGCGACCACCGCACGCCGCGCTCGTACGTCCGCCAGGCGTTTCGCAAATATCTGGAATATGCATTTCTATTTTTCCTGAAAAACAGAAAAGCACTGGACGACCAATACCGTCTCTGCACAGATTTCCGCAGCAACACTTGAGCCCTATAGTGCATCGCATAAAATGCATTAAAATACTATTTTAATGGTATGCACTTTATGGAATGCATAATGGACTTGGATGAAATAGGTCAACTGATCTGCAAAGCCCGCAAGAGCAGGAAGCTCTCGCAAGGGAGCCTCGGGCAACAACTGGGGATGAGTCGCGCCACGATCTCAGGCATCGAAAACGGAACCGTGCCAGAGATCGGCATCAGAAAAATACTGTCCATCTGCGCGGCGCTTGGGCTGGAACTTCTCGCGCAAGAGAAGACAAAGCGACCCACGTTGCAGCAACTCATGAAGGAGCAACACAATGCTTAAAGTCTATGTAGAAAAGCAGATTGCGGGCAGCTTGTTCAAGCCGGAATCTGATCCGAACAAATACCACTTTGGGTATGACGAGCAATGCCCGCCAGAGTCCGCTGTGTCGTTAAGCATGCCCGTCGCGCGTGAGCACTACACATCGGATTACAAGACGCTGCACCCCGTCTTTGACATGAATCTGCCAGAAGGTGCGCTGGCCGACCGCCTGCGCAAAGAATTCAGCAAGGTGTTCCCAAATTTTGACGCGCTGGCCTTGCTCAAGATCGTCGGGAAATCACAAATTGGCAGGCTGCGTTTCGCCATGCCGGGGGAAGGCATTGCTGATGTGCCCACCGAGAATCTGAACAACCTTCTGGCCCACGATGGCGCAGAAGGTCTGTTTGAGAGCCTGTTGAGCCGCTATGCGGTTCATTCAGGCATCTCGGGGGCGATGCCGAAAGTCATGGTGCGCGACACCCTGCGCAGTGACGAGCTGAGCCGCGTGACTCACCGGGGAGCCACGCATATCGTCAAGGCATGGACTGACGAATACCCCCGATTGGCTGAAAACGAATATTTCTGTATGCGTGCTGCAATGCATGCCAAGCTGGAGGTTCCAAATTTCGAGCTGTCCAAGGGCGGTAAGTTTCTGGTCGTCGAGCGCTTTGACCTGAAAAATGATGACTACCTTGGCTTTGAAGATTTTTGCGTTCTCAATGGCAAAACCGCAAGTCAAAAATACGATGGCTCTTACGAGAGCGTCACCAAGCGTATCAAGGACTTCGTATCGCCGGAACAGGTGCGCCCTGCCCTTGAGAGTTTTTTCAAGGCACTGGCCTTGTCGTGCACCCTGAAAAATGGTGATGCCCATTTGAAGAATTTTGGGGTGTTGTACGACAACACGGAAAGCGCCGTTCGGCTGTCACCGATCTACGACCTTGTGACCACGACCGCGTACAACCCATCAGACATACTCGCACTGACCATTGGCGGCACGAAGCGCTGGCCAAAGGCCAAGGCGATCAGGGCCTTTGCTCGCACCCACTGCAACATCACGGATGGACGCGCAAGGGAGCTGCTGGGGGAAGTTGCGCAAGGCGTGCAGTATGCCTTCAATGAAGCAACGCTCTACATGTACAACAACGAGGCATTCCGGGATGTTGGGACGGTGATGCTGACTGAGTGGAACAAGGGGTTGAACCTCTCCATCCAGCCCGAAGACCAGCCCGAGACCTTTGCGATCCCGGACTACAAGGCTCAGGACAGTAGTGCTGAGTCCAGTCCTGAGTAATTTGGATTTACGACCTGTTGTCGGTGCTCGCCACAAGCCATCGACCACCAGCCGGTTGCGCGGGATGTCGAGGTCGATATTCTTGAGGTTGTGCGTGCGCGCCCCCCGAATGCTGATGTTCTGCTGCTGCAGTGCCATGCCAAGGTAGGTGCCATCCGGGTGGAGATCGAGGCTGGTGCTGTCAGTAGGAGAGTTCAAGGTGAAATGGGCTCGGGAAAACCCACCATGATAGTGACTGGCGCCCGCCTTTGCCGGATCGGCCGCCCGCAACAGCCCATATGGGGGACAATTCAGGGCTTTGGATGCGCTGCCAGTTGCGGCGCCCTGCGTTGGGAGAACCCTGTTTTGGCTGAAGTTGATGTTCCGTTGAAGACTGGCGGCGCTGGCGCCTCCAGTGCGATGACGCCTGGGGAACGCCGCGCCAGTTTCTCGCTGGCCTCCATTTTTGCCCTGCGCATGCTGGGGCTGTTCCTCATCCTCCCCGTATTTGCCATTGAGGCCGCACGTTATCCGGGCGGCCAGGACGCCGCGCTGGTGGGCTTTGCCATGGGCATTTATGGCTTGACGCAAGCCCTGTTGCAGTTTCCCTTCGGCCTGGTGTCGGACCGGCTGGGCCGCAAGCGGGTCATCGTGTTTGGGCTGCTGGTGTTTGCCATGGGCAGCTTTTTGGCGGCCTGGGCACCCACGCTCACCTGGTTGGCCATTGGGCGGGGTGTGCAGGGTGCGGGGGCTATTTCGGCTGCGGTCACGGCCCTGCTGGCGGACCAGACCCGCGATGAGGTGCGCACCAAGTCCATGGCGCTGGTGGGGGCGAGTATCGGGCTGATGTTTGCCTTGTCGCTGGTGGTGGCGCCCCTGCTGGTGGCATTCACAGGTTTGGGCGGGCTGTTTGCCCTGACGGGCAGCCTGGCGCTGGCCGGTGTGGCCGTGGTCATCTGGTGGGTGCCGCCCGAGCCGCTGCAGCACAAGAACCTGCCGCGGGGGAAATTGACCGAGGTGCTGCGACTGCCCGCCCTGTTGCGCCTGAATTTTGGCGTTTTTGTCTTGCATGCCGTGCAATTGGCCATGTGGATGGCCGTGCCCGCGCTGCTGGTGCAGGCCGGCTTGCCGCGCGAGCACCACTGGTGGGTGTACCTGCCGGCCGTGCTGGGCTCGTTCTTGGTGATGGGCACCACGCTGTTTCCGCTGGAGCGCCGGGGTTACCTGCGGGCGGTGTTTCTGGCCGCCATCGGCCTGACCACCGTTGTGCAGCTGGGTTTGTGGCTGGTGGCCACGGCCGAGCCCACCATCGGGGTGCTCGGTGGCTTGTTATTTGTATTTTTTTGCGGGTTCAACGTGCTGGAGGCCAGCCAGCCCAGCCTGGCCTCGCGCGTGGCGCCGGCACACGCCCGGGGCGCGGCCATGGGGGTCTACAACACGCTGCAATCCCTCGGGTTTTTTGCAGGGGGCGTGACCGGCGGCTGGCTGGTCAAACATTTTGGCGCCCAGGGCTTGTTTGGCGCGTGTTTTGCGGCGATGCTACTGTGGTTGCTTGTCGCCTGGCCGATGCGGGCACCGCAGGCGGGTGGTTCGGCGTTGGCGCCGAAGGCAGGATAATCAGCGGTATTCGATTGTTCCCCTGAGCGCACCAAGTCAATTATTGGAACCGGCTTTGGGCCTGTTCTGTATTCATCAAGGAAGAAACCATGGCATCCGTCAATAAAGTCATTTTGCTTGGCAACTGCGGCCGAGACCCCGAAATCCGCTACCTGCCCTCGGGCCAGGCCGTGGCCAACATCAGCATTGCCACCTCCACCCGTCGCAAGGACAAAAACACCGGCGAGAGCGTGGAAGACACTCAGTGGCACCGTGTCACGTTCTATGACCGCCTGGCCGAGATCGCCGGCGAATACGTCCGTAAAGGCCAGCCGGTCTACATCGAGGGGCGCCTGAAGTACGGCAAGTACACCGACCAAGCCGGCGTTGAAAAGAACACCGTGGACATCATCGCCACCGAGATGCAACTCCTGGGCAAGCGCGAGGGCATGGGTGGGCCCGGCGGTGATGAAGGTGGCGGTGGTAGCTACAGCGGCGGCGGTAACGCTGGCGGTGGAGGTGGGGGTGGCTATGGTGGTGGAGCGAACAGCGGTGGCGGCGGCAATCAGGCGTACTCGCGCCCGGCACCTGCGTCGCGTCCCGCGCCACCTCCCCAGCGCCAGGCCCCTGCGCCCACACAGGCTGCTGCACGGCCGTCGAGCGGTTTTGATGACATGGATGACGATATTCCGTTTTAACTTGATCTATCGTGACTTGTAAATAGGAAAAGGGCTGTAGCTTCAACGCTACAGCCCTTTTTCTATGGTGTTCGTTTAGGCCACAGCCGGGTTTTGGAGTGACCAGTTGTACGGTGGGGGGTATTCTCGTATACTCCCCATGGTATTTAACAAGGTGTCTCCATGAACCCATCTTCCCGCTCGATCTCGCTTGCATCTGTCCCGCCCCTGCGCGCTTTGTTGCCTTGGCTGGGCGCCCTGGCGATGTCTGCTGCCTCGGCCCAGGCTCCGATCCAGGTGCCCGTAGTGGCGGCTCAGGTTCGTTCGGTGGGGGTAGGTTTTGAGCTGGATGGCGTGATCCAGCCGGTCAAGCAAAGCACCGTGTCCGCCCAGGCGGGGGGGCGCATTGCCAGCCTGGGGGTCAAGGCCGGTGACAAGGTGCGCGCCGGTCAGGTGCTGGCCACCATCGACGACCGCGAGGCCCAAACCGGCGTGCAGCGCAGCCAGGCCGAAGTGGCCCAGGCGCAAGCCGCGCTGCGCAACGCGCAAGCCAACTATGACCGCACCCGTGACCTGCAAAGCAAGGGCTTTGTCAGCGCCGCAGCCCTGGACACGGCCGACTCGCAACTCAAGGGCGCCTCGGCCGGGCGTGACCAGGCCAGCGCCGGTGCACGCCAGGCCGCCCTGGCACAGGGTTTTACCCGCGTGACGGCGCCGTTTGATGGCTGGGTGTTGCAGACGCACACCGAGGCGGGTGATCTGGCCGTGCCGGGCAAGCCGCTGCTCACGCTGTACGCGCCGCTGCCAATTCGTGCTGTGGTGCAGGTGCCGGTGTCGCGCGCTGCCCAAGCGCAGGCGGCCAATCAGCTGGAGGTGTTGATGCCCTCATCAAACGGTTCGGCGCAGTGGATTCGTCCGGTGTCCCGCTCCAGCGTGCCGACGGCCGACCCTGTGTCGCAGACGATTGAATGGCGTCTGGAGTTGCCTCCCGAGGCTGCCAAGGCCCTGTTGCCGGGCCAGCAGGTCAGTGTGCGTTTTGCGGCAGGCCAGGCCCAACGCCTGGTGGTGCCCTCTAGAGCGGTGCTGCGCCGGGGCGAGTTGACGGCGGTGTACGTGGCCTCAGCCAAGGGCTTTGTCCTCAAGGCCGTGCGCCTCGGGCCTGACTTTGGTGCCGATGGCGTTGAGGTGGCCGTGGGTTTGACGGCCGGTGACCAGGTGGCGCTGGACCCGGTGCGGGCCGGTCTGGCTGGCGCCCAGCCGGCATTGGCGTCCACGCCCGCTGTAGCGAAGTGAGCCCGCCATGAGCGACACAAATCAATTGGGTATTTCCGGGCGCATTGCGCGCTCCTTTCAGTCCAACGCGCTCACGCCCCTGCTGGCGCTGGTGGCCTTGCTGATGGGCCTGTTTGCCGTGCTGGTGACCCCGCGCGAAGAAGAGCCCCAAATCAACGTGACCATGGCCAATGTGCTGATTCCGTTCCCGGGGGCCAGCAGCGCCGATGTGCAAAACATGGTGGCGCGTCCTGCCGAGCAGGTGCTGAGCCAGATTGCCGGCATCGAGCACACCTACTCGGTGGCGCGCCCAGGTCTGGCTGTGCTCACGGTGCAGTTCAAGGTGGGCGTGCCCCGCACCGAGGCGCTGGTGCGTTTGTATGACGTGCTCAATGCCAACCAGGACTGGCTCCCGCGTGAGCTGGGTACATTCAGCCCTATCGTCAAGCCCAAGGGCATTGACGATGTGCCTGTGCTCGGCGTGACCCTGTGGAGCCGTGATGCCTTGCCCGCCTATGAGCTGGAGCGCGTGGCGCATGCCGTGGAGAATGAACTCAAAGGCGTGCCCGGCACGCGCGAGGTGCAGACCATTGGCGGTCCCGGCCGTGCGGTCCATGTATGGCTGGACCCCGTGCGCCTGCGTGAGCGCGGTGTGGACGTGGTGGCGCTCAAGCAGTCGCTGGCCGCCTCCAACTTTGGCATGCCTTCGGGTGCCGTGCTCGATACCGCAGCCACTTCTCCCCAAATGTTGACCGTGGAGACCGGCGAGTTCCTGCGCTCCGAGCAGGATGTGGGTGACTTGGTGGTGGGCGTGAGTGGTGGCCGCCCGGTGTATTTGCGTGAGGTTGCCCGCATCGAGATGGGTGCCAAGCTGCCCCAGCGTTACGTCTGGTTCACACCGGGCAACTCCGCTGTGCAAGATACGGCCCCCACTGCTGTGCCCGCCGGCGGCGTCTACCCCGCTGTCACGATCACGGTCACCAAGAAGCCGGGCGAGAACGCGGTCGACGTGTCACGCGCCGTGCGGGCGCGCATCGCGGCGCTGGCCAACACGGTGATTCCCGGCAACATCCAGGCCAGCATCACGCGGGACTACGGCGAAACTGCCGCCGAGAAGGCCAACAAGCTGATCCAGAAGCTGGCCTTTGCCACCGGCTCGGTGATCTTGCTGGTGGGGTTTGCATTGGGCCGCCGGGAAGCCGTGATTGTGGGCGCCGCGGTTATTTTGACGCTCACCGCCACCTTGTTTGCCTCCTGGGCCTGGGGCTTCACGCTGAACCGGGTGTCGCTGTTTGCGCTGATTTTCTCCATCGGGATCTTGGTGGACGATGCGATTGTGGTGGTGGAAAACATCCACCGGCACCAGAAACTCACGCCCCACGCTTCGCTCAAAGACATCATTCCCCGCGCGGTGGACGAGGTGGGTGGCCCCACC
This sequence comes from Rhodoferax sp. OV413, assembly GCA_943371745.1. Classification (GTDB taxonomy): domain Bacteria; phylum Pseudomonadota; class Gammaproteobacteria; order Burkholderiales; family Burkholderiaceae_C; genus Rhodoferax. Next base: position 15,555 of record CALRWE010000038.1, on the reverse strand, counting down.
ATTCTGGCCACACTCACCGTCATTGCCGCCTTGCTGCCGATGGCGTTTGTCTCGGGTTTGATGGGTCCGTACATGAGCCCGATCCCGATCAATTCCAGCCTGGGCATGGCCTTGTCGCTGGCCATTGCCTTCACGGTAACGCCCTGGCTGGCTTTGAAGCTGATGAAGTCGCATGACCCCGCTGCAGACAGCCATGCGAAAGCCGCACCGACCGGGTTGGGTCCCAAACTGCAAACCTTGTTCACCCGCGTGCTTACGCCGTTTCTGGACAGCGCCCGCAAGCGCTGGTTGCTGCTGGCCGGCATTCTGGTGGCGCTCATGCTGTCGGTCGGGCTGACGATGGTGCAATGGGTGGTCATGAAAATGCTGCCCTTTGACAACAAGAGCGAGTTTCAGGTGGTGGTGGACATGCCCGCCGGTACGCCACTGGAAAACACGGCCGCCGCGCTGAATGAACTCGGTGCCTTTTTGGCCAAACAGCCCGAGGTGCTGAACCTGCAGGCCTACGCCGGAACCGCGTCGCCCATCACCTTCAACGGCCTGGTGCGCCAGTACTACATGCGCGCCGAGGCTGAGCAGGGCGATCTGCAGGTCAATCTGGTGGATAAAAAACACCGCCATGAACAAAGCCACGCCATTGCGCAGCGCCTGCGCCCCGAGCTGGAGAAAATTGGCCAGCGCCATCTGGCGCGCATCAAGGTGGTGGAAGTGCCGCCCGGGCCGCCCGTGATGTCGCCGCTGGTAGCCGAGGTCTATGGCCCTGACGAGGCCGGTCGCCAGCAGGTGGCCGAGCGCGTGGCCAAGGCCTTTGCCGGTACGCCCGACATCGTCGGCATCGACACCTCGGTCAAGGAAAACGCACCACGCGCTTACCTGCGCGTGCGCCGCCAACGGGCGGAGTCGCTAGGGATTCCCGTGGCGGTGGTTGCGCAAACGGCGGCCATGGCTTTGTCGGGGTCGGATGCCGCGTACCTGCACGACGGTCAGTCCAAATACCCGGTGCCGGTGCGCCTGCAGTTGCCCCTGCAGTCCCAGGTCGGGCTGGACGCCTTGCTGGCCATGCCGCTGCGCGCGGCCAACGGCCAGATGGTGCCCTTGAGTGAGCTGGTGCAAGTGGAGCGGGGCGTGATCGACAAGCCGCTGTTCACCAAAGACCTGCAGGGCGTGAGCTATGTGTTTGGCGACATGGCCGGAAAGCTCGATTCCCCCTTGTACGGCCTGTTCTCCATTCGCAGCCGCCTGGCTGAGGCCGCGTTGCCGGGCACCGGGGAGCTTGGCGAGTACTGGATTCGCCAGCCGGCGGACCACTACCGCCAATACGCCATCAAGTGGGACGGCGAGTGGCAGATCACCTACGAGACTTTCCGCGACATGGGCGCTGCTTACGCGGTGGGCCTGATCCTGATTTACCTGCTGGTGGTGGCGCAGTTTCGCAGTTACCTCACGCCGCTGGTCATCATGGCGCCGATTCCTCTGACCATCATTGGCGTGATGCCGGGCCACGCCCTGACCGGCGCGCAGTTCACGGCGACCTCCATGATCGGCATGATCGCGCTGGCCGGCATCATCGTGCGCAACTCGATCCTGCTGGTGGACTTTATTGAGCTGCAAGTGCGCGAGGGCCTGGCGTTCAAGGACGCGGTGGTGCAGTCAGCCGCCGTGCGGGCCCAGCCCATTGCCCTGACCGGGCTGGCGGCCATGATTGGTGCGTTTTTCATTCTGGACGACCCCATTTTCAATGGCCTGGCCGTCACCCTGATCTTCGGTATTTTGGTCTCCACCCTGCTTACGCTGGTGGTGATTCCGGTGTTGTATTACGCCTTATTCCGCAAGCGCATGGAGGCGCGGGTCGGGTGATTTGAGTTCCCTTGTTGTTTTGTTTTTTTAAGGAGTTATTGCCATGACCGTTCAACGTTACATCCTCGTGTTTGCCGGCCTTTTCATCATGATTTCCCTCGCCTTGGGCGTGGAGGGCAGCCCGCTGTTTGTCAGCAAATGGGCGCTGGCGTTCACCGCCTTTGTAGGGGCCAATTTGTTCCAGTCGGGCTTTACCAACTTTTGCCCGCTGGGCATCATCCTCAAGAAATTGGGTGTGCCTGAATCCAAAATTGGTTGCGCCAGCTAAGGCCGGGTCACCATGAGCGAGTCCACCATCCACGTTCAGCTCAAGCAGAAGCAGGACTACCAGTTCGACATCCACTTTGGTGGCGCTGTGCCCGTCATCATGGGCGACGAGCCTGCGCCGCTCGGCGCAGGCCAGGGTCCGTCGCCAGTGCAGTTGCTAGCGGCTGCCGTGGGCAATTGTCTGTCGGATTCGTTGCTGTTTGCCTTGCGCAAATTCAAGCAGGCACCCGAGCCCATCACCTGCGATGTGACTGCCGAAGTGGGGCGCAATGCCGAGGGGCGCATGCGCGTGTTGGGTATTCGGGCGGTCTTGACCGTGGGTGTGCCCGCCGCCTCGCTGGAGCATCTTGACCGGGTGCTGAGCCAGTTTGAGTCTTACTGCACCGTCACGCAAAGTGTCGGGCAAGGCATACCGATCAATACCGAGGTGTTTGATGCACTGGGCGTCAAACTGAAGTGACATCATCGGGCGCAAGGAGGTATTTATGACTGCATTGACCGACGTGACCGCCCGCACCGAGGTGCTGAACCGCCTGCGTCGGGCCGAGGGCCAAATTCGGGGCGTGCAGCGCATGATCGAAGAAGGCGAGAGTTGCCTCAAGATCAGCCAACAGTTCTCAGCCGTGCGCAAAGCGCTCGACAGCACTTACCTGCGCATGACGATGTGCTTCATGGAGCAGGGGCTTCAGACCTGCCTGCAGCCCGACCCGTCCCAAAAAGAGGGGCTGGACCAAATGATGAAAGACATGGAAGCCCTGCTGGCCCGCATGGGGTGAAGGGCTTTGAACGGTTTGAGGGGTCTTGAGGGGTCTTGAGGGGTCTTGAGGCAAATTTTATGCGCTATTGGCCTCAAGCTATAGTTTTTATTGGGTAGGTAGCTATTGTTTTTGATTTAATGACCCTGAATTTTTCAAGACCGCTCCCTCAGCGTGGTCCAGAGTGCGGCCAACACGATGAGCCCGCCACCCAACCAGCCGGCCAAGCTCAAACGTTCCCCCAGCCAGAGCATCGCAAACAGGGCGCCAAAGACCGGCTCGCTGCTCGTGAGCAAGGCCACCCGGCTGGGGGCGCTGTGCTTCAAGGCCCAGTTTTGTGCAAAAAACGCAAACACTGTGCAGCCCAGCACCAGGTAGGCCGTGGCTTGCCAAAAGGCGGGGGCAGTCGGCAAGGGCGGCAGGCCGCCCGGGGTGAGCAGGGCCAGTACCAGGCTGCCTGCTGCCATCACCCCGGCTTGCACGGCAGTGAGGGCCAGGGCGCTGGCGCTGCTGTGGCGGTTGAGCTGGCTGGTTTTGCACACGGTGATGGACCGCAGCGCGGCAGCCGTCAGCATCAGGGCATCGCCCCAGTTCAGCCCAGCTGATAGTCCACCGCTGAGTAGTGCAGCGCCCACAACCGATACGCCTGAAAACACCCATATGGCCGGCTGGGGGCGCTGACCCAGCAGCCACCACTGCGCCAACGGCGTCAAGACCACGCACAGGCTGATCAGCAAGGCCGCGTGGCTGGCCAAGGTGTGCGCCACACCATAGGTTTCTGATACAAAAATGCACAGCATCAGCCCGCCCAGCGGCAGCCCCGTGCGCAGGGCGTCGCGTTGTTGCCCACGGGGTGCACGCAGCAGGGCGGGCAGCAGCAAGACAAAGGTCAACCCAAAGCGCACGGCCAGAAACCCCAGCACCGGGTAAAAGTCGAGCGCGCCTTTGGCCACGCCGTAGCTGGTGCCCCAAACCAGGGCAACCAGGAGCAGGGTGAAGTCCGACAGGCGCAGCAAAGGTCGGGAGGGCGTGAGGGTGGTGGTGGTCATGAGGGTGGGTGAATCAGGCAGGCGTTGATCGTAGATTTTGTTGTTGCTGGTGATAATCCCCGCCATGAGAACAACACTTGTGCCTGAGCCGCATGAATAACCCGCTGGATAAATTGGCCGACATGGCCGTGTTTGCGCAAGTGGTGGAGGCGGGCAGTTTTTCGGGCGCGGCGCGGCAGTTGGGCCTGACGCCCTCGGCCGTGAGCCGCCAGGTGGCGCGGCTGGAGGCTGCGCTGCATGTGCGCCTGCTGGAGCGCACCACCCGCCAACTGCGCCTGACCGACGCGGGCAGTGCCGCTCTGGTCAATTGCCAGACGCTGGTGGCCGCCGCGCGTGAAGTGATGGCGCTCAGTGACACCCAGAGCGCCACGCCGCGCGGCCTGGTGCGGGTCAGCATGCCCAAGGCCTGGGGGCGCCAGGTGGTGCACCCCTTGATGCCCGCGTTTCTGGCGCGCTACCCGGAGGTGGACGTGCAACTCATCATCACCGACCGCACGGTAGACTTGCTCGCCGAGTCCATCGACCTCGCCATTCGCATCACCGAGGCACCCCCGCCGGGCCTGGCGGGCCGCCCGTTGATGCCGGTGCGCCACCTGCTGTGTACCAGCCCGGCTTATCTGGCTGCCCGGGGCCTGCCTGCGCATCCCCGCGATCTGGCGCAGCACAGTTGCCTGTATTTGGGTGAAGACGAGCGCGACCGGCATTGGCGGTTTCAAAAAAATGGCGAGCAGGCCAACGTTCGGGTGAGTGGGCGCTATGTGGCCAACCACAGCGAGGTGCGCCTGGAGGGCGCGCTGCAGCACTTGGGCATTGCCAGCCTGCCGGAGTTCACGGCCCGCCAGGCCCTGGCCAGTGGGGAACTGGTGCCCGTGCTGGAGGCCTGGGCGCACCTGACCGAGTACGCCGGAACGGCTTGGCTGTTGTACCCGTCCAACCGTTTTTTACCTGCCAAACTGCGCGTGTGGATTGACTATGTGGTGGAGAGCCTGGTGCCTGACAGCCGTCGAATTTAAATAATACTGTGCCATTCAGGCCTCCAGCCATCGTTTTTATTGGGTTGGTAGCTATTATTTTTGATATTCAGTGAATCTCGCTGGCCAGCGGCCCACGCCGCGCTGTGCCCGAGCTGCCTGCAGCGGCCAGCATGACGCACACGATGGCGAGCCACTGCACACCCGTCAGGTGTTCGCCCAGCAGCATCAAGCCCAGCAGGGCCGCCACCGCAGGCTCCAGGCTGGTCATGATGCCAAACGACTCGGGCGACAAGCGCTTCAAGGCCACCATCTCCAGCGAGATCGGGATCGCACTGGAGACCGCCGCCACGCCCAGCCCGAACAGCAAAATGTGAGGGTCCAGCAAGGCGGCGCCCGCATGCCAAACGCCAAAGGGCACCACCGTGATGGCCGCCACCGTCAGGCCCAGCGCCACCGAATGCCCCGCGTGCAAGTGGCTCACCCGTTTGCCAAACACGATGTAGGCACCCCAGCACACAGCCGCTGCCAGTGCATACACCACCCCTTGCGGATCCAGGTTGGCCGCCTGGGTGCCCAGCGGCAGCAGCAAGCCCAGGCCCAGCACCGCCAGCGCCACCCAGACAAAGTCAACCGGTTTGCGTGAATAGAACAGCGCCACCGCCAGCGGCCCGGTGAACTCGATCGCCACCGCCACCCCAAAAGGAATGGTGCGCAGCGACATGTAAAACAGCAGGTTCATGAAGCCCAGCGCCACCCCATAGCGCAGCAAGGATTTGGCGTCGGCGCTGGAGAGCGGCCAGCGCCAGGGCCGCCACAGCAACATCAGAATCAGCGCCGAAAACCCCACCCGCAACGCCGTGGTGCCCAGCGAGCCCACCTGGGGAAATAGCTGCTTGGCAAACGAGGTGCCAATGCCCAGCGCGGTCACGGAGCCCAGCACGGCGAGCAGGGGCAGGGCGGGGGCAAATCGGGGTGTTGTCATGGCTTGACGATAACCGACAGGCGTGACAGCGCTGCCAAAGAGTCTTGGCGCGGATTGAGGGCTGCGCCAGAGCGAAAAACTTACCCGCTGCAATTGAAGGCTCAGCCTCGTTCGCGTTCCACTTCAACCTCCGGCTTGCTCGTATGACCATGCTCCACTGGAATTCTCTTCTGTCCCTGTCGGGCAAAATTTTCACCTGCCTCAGCCAGCATCGGCATTGCCCTCTACCCCGAACACGGCGACACCGCGCAAGACCTGCTACGCCTGGGCGACCAGGCCATGCACCAGGCCGTGCACCAGGTCAAAAACGAGGGCGGCAACAGGGTCCAAATGGGGTCTGTGCGGCTGGGCAGCGACGCGTAATCAGTTACGCTGACTGAGCAGCAACGCCCACTTTGGCCGAATCCCGCGCCAATGCCTCACGTGTAGCGTTCTTGCGGTACCAGAACGTAATGGCCGAGGCAGACAGCACAATGAACAGGCTGTACAGCACGGGGATCAACAATACCTGCTGCTGCATCTCATCTTTGAACGTGAGCGTCACGATCAAGACAGCAAGCGGCCCGTTTTGAATGCCGGTTTCCAGGCTGATGGTGCGCGAGCGGTTGCTGTCTTGTTTGAGGAGTCGGGCCAGCCAGTAACCCAGCAACATGCCCACAAGACCCAGACCAATGGCAGCAAAGAACACGGGCCAGGGCGTTGACAACAGCAACTGGTAATTGCGGGGCACCCACGACACGGTCAGGAAAACAATCACCAAGACACCCAACATGGAGCCAATCAGCTCAATCGTGGCACCCACATTCGGGTTGGTTTTGCGCAATACCATGCCAAGGACGGTGGGCACCAGCAACACCACCAAAACCTGAGCTACGTTGGCGGCGGGAATCGCAAACTCCCCCGTCACGCCCGCCAGCTCGCTATAGAAGGCAATCAAGGCAGGCACTGCGGCTACGGCCACCAAGGTCGACACGCTGGTCATCATGATGGACAGCGCCAACGCGCCTTTGCTGAAGTAGGTGAAGATGTTTGACGTGGTGCCACCAGGCATGCAACCCATCAAAATCAAACCTACCGCTAGCGCCGGGGGCAGCCCCAGCAGCACCGCCAGCGCATAGGACAAAAACGGCATGATGCCGTACTGGCAAAAAATTCCCACCAACACCCCTTTGGGCTTCTTGAAGGCAATCAGAAAGTCGCGGAAAGTCAGCGATGCGCCCATGCCCAACATGATGACCATCATCATCACACCGAGCAGTTTGGTTTCGAGTTCAGTCAACATGGCAATGGTCCTTTACTTCTTATTGAACTCGGCCTTGACTTCGGCCTTGAGATCTTTGCGCAGAATCTTGCCCACGGGCGACTTGGGCAAATCATCCCGGAAGATGATCGACTTGGGAATTTTGTAATCCGTGAGCAGCGTCTTGCAGTGCGCCAAAACAGCCTCTTTCGTGAGTTCGCCCGGAAAATCCGGGTTTTTGACCACATAGGCACGCACTGCCTCGCCTGATCTGGCATCCGGCACCCCCACTACTGCAGCCTCCAAAATGGCGCCCAGCTTGGCCAAGGCATCTTCAATCTCGTTGGGGTACACATTGAAACCGGAGACCAGCACCAGATCTTTCTTGCGGTCCACAATCTTGAAGTAACCCTGCGTGTCCATCACAGCCACATCGCCGGTGTACAGCCAGCCGTCTTTGAGGACAGCCGCCGTATCGTCCGGCCGCTGCCAATACCCCAGCATGGTTTGCGGTCCACGCACAATCAGCTCACCGGGTTCCCCTGGGCCCACGGGCAAGCCTGCATCATCCACCAGTCGCACCTCGGTGCCAGGCACCGGAATGCCTATGCTGTCGGCCTTGGCCGTACCGGTCAAGGGATTGAAGCTCACCACGGGCGAGCATTCGGTCAGCCCAAACCCTTCCGCAATGCGCGTGCCGGTAATTGTTTGCCAGCGTTGTGCCACCGCGTGGTGCAAGGCCGTGCCCCCCGCAATCGCAGCTTTGAGGTGTTTGGGTGGAAAGGTGGTAAACCACTCTTCATTCATCAGACCATTGAACAGGGTGTTGACCCCGGTGATCCAGGTGATGGGGTAGTTCTCCAAAGCGCGCTGCAAGTTTTGGACCGGGCGAGGGCTGGGGATCAGAATGTTGCGCCCGCCAATGTCCATGAACACGAGCAGGTTGGCGGTGAAAGCGAAGATGTGGTAAATCGGCAACGCTGTCAGCACGCACTCACCGGGACCCATGTGCGACTTGCCCATGGCCAGCACCTGATCCACGTTGGCCAGCATGTTGGCGTGGGTCAGCATGGCGCCTTTGCTCACACCGGTCGTGCCGCCGGTGTACTGCAAGGCCACCACCTCGGTTGCAGCCACGCCTTGCCACCACGCCTTCACTTTGCCAGACGTGACTTTGGCCTGCCCACTGGCCAGCGCATCGGACAAACGTTCAATCTTTTGTGACAACGCCGGAATCGGCGGCAACACCTTGCTCCACACCTTTTGCACGCCGCGCACAATCAGGTTGGGGATGGCCGGAAACATCTCGGAGACACCCGCCAGCACCACGCGCTCAATGCTGGTTTTAGGAACCACTTCGGCCAGTTTGTCGGCAAACATATCCACAATGACCAGCACACGGGCGCCCGAGTCCTTGAACTGGTGTGCCATTTCACTCGGTGTGTAGAGCGGGTTGGTATTGACCAAAACGCAGCCTGCCTTAAACACACCAAAAGCCACCACGGGGTAGGCCAGGCCGTTGGGCAGCTGCACGGCCACGCGGTCACCGGCCTTGAGCCCGCATACCTCGCGCAAATAGACCGCAAACGCATCGGACAATTCACCCACCTGCGTAAAGCTCAAGCTGCCGTTCATGCCATTGGGCACAACGGCGGTAAATGCCGTTTGCTTGGCGAAGCGCTCACAGGCGCTGTGCACCAAGTGGGCCAGGTTTTGGTAGCGAGCGGCGGGCAGCTGCGGCTCAATCGCGCTGCCATACGCGCCCGACCAAGGCTTGCTGTCATAAAGGGATGTGTCAGCAGTCACAGGAGTCTCCTCGTCTTTTTAATTGACGGGAATTGTCTCCAAGTTACATGCTGAAAGATCTAAAAAAACACAATTCAGCCCGACAGTTCACGGGGCTAATCCGCAATCACCCCCCCACCCAAACACACCTCACCGTCATACAGCACCGCCGACTGCCCCGGCGTTACAGCCCATTGCGGCTCGGGGAAGTGCAGGCTGAAGGCGGTCTCGCCCTGGGTCGTCAAGTCGCAAGGCGCATCGGCCTGGCGGTAGCGGGTTTTGGCGGACAGCGCCCCGGCAGCAGGCGGGGTGCCGGCTACCCAACTGGCGTCCTGCGCGGCCAGCTCGGTTGACAGCAGCCATGGGTGGTCGTGCCCCTGCACCACCCACAGCGTGTTCTTCTCCATGTCCTTACGCGCCACAAACCAGGGCGCGTGCTCGCCGCCGCCGCGCTGGGCGCCCTTGTCCTTCAAGCCGCCAATGCCCAGGCCCTGGCGCTGGCCCAGGGTGTAAAAGCTCAGGCCCACGTGCTGGCCGATGGTGCGGCCCTTCTCGTCCTTGATCGGGCCGGGTTCTTTGGCGATGTACTGGTTCAAAAAATCCCGAAACGGCCGCTCGCCAATGAAGCAGATGCCGGTGGAATCTTTCTTTTTGGCGTTGGGCAGGCCAATCTCGTCAGCCAGGCGGCGCACCTCGGTCTTGTGCAGTTCGCCCACCGGAAACAGGGTTTTGGAGAGTTGCGCCTGATTCAGCCGGTGCAAAAAGTAGCTCTGGTCTTTGGACGGGTCCAGCCCTTTGAGCAGCTCATGCTTGCCGGTGGCCGGGTTCAGGCGTACCCGGGCGTAATGGCCGGTAGCGATTTTCTCGGCCCCCAGGCGCATGGCGTGGTCCAGAAACGACTTGAACTTGATCTCGGCATTGCACAGGATGTCCGGGTTGGGCGTGCGCCCGCTGCTGTACTCGCGCAGGAACTCGGCAAACACCCGGTCCTTGTACTCCGCGGCAAAGTTGACGTGCTCGATCTCGATACCAATCACGTCGGCCACAGCGGCCGCGTCCACAAAATCGATGTTCGATGAGCAGTACTCGGAGTCATCGTCATCTTCCCAGTTCTTCATGAAGATGCCGATCACCTCATAGCCCTGTTGTTTAAGCAGCCAGGCCGTCACCGCCGAGTCCACGCCGCCGCTCAAACCCACCACCACCCGCTGTCCGTTGTGTTGTTTTTCCATAGGGGAGAGATTATCCCCGCCCTGTGGCGGCCCAACCCGGCCAGGGGTGTTTGGGTTACTGAACCTAGAACCGGTGCACAATGCCCACAGACAGGCCGCTGGCGCTGCTTGAAAAGGCGGCGCCCTGATAGCCGTTTTTCCACTGGGTGTGGTCCAGTTCTGCATAGACTTTTGACCGCTTGGACAGGGCGTACTCCACAAACGCAATGGTGCGGTTGAAGCCGTCGTCGCCCCTGGCCGTGCGTTCGCGGTCTACGCGGTAATGCGCCACGATCAGGTCCACACTGGCATTCAAGGGCACTGTGGCACCAAGCCCCAGGGTGCTGTTCTTTGTTTTGGTTGTGGCAGTGACTTCAGCCTCGTGGCTGCCGTAAGTCAGGGAGACCTTGTTTTTGCCGATCATGGCGCTCACGCCACCCAGGTAGCCGTCCAGCGTCAAGCCGGTAGCGCTTTTAAATTGCGCATAAGACAAAGCTGCTGTGTAGCCGTTGGCCTGGTAGCCCGCCCCCACGCCCGTGGAAGACAGCCGGGATGAATCGCTTGTCTGCTCGCCCAGGGCATGCATGGCACGCACGCTGAAGTCACCCAAGCGGCCCACGTATTTGAGTGAATTGTCCAGGCGGTAGGCGCCCGTGGCGGCACCGGACGGGCCAAACTCAACCGCCAGCTGGTGCGCGCTTAAGGCCGCAATACCCACGTTGGGGTTGAAGCCTGCAAACCGGCTGCTCAAGGGATCGGTTGCTCCGACCACATCGGCCAATACGGTCGTCTGGCGGCCCAGGGTGACGGTGCCCCAAGTGCCCTGCAGCCCCACCGTGGACGCGCGGTCAAAGACTTTGGTGGCATTGGCGTAGGCGCCGGTATCCAGATTGATGCCCGACTCAAAATTGAATGTGGCCTTGAGCCCGCCCCCGAGGTCTTCCGTGCCCCGGAACCCCAGGCGGCTGGTGGTGTTGATGCCGCTGTTGATAGCGGTGATGCCGCTGGCACCGGCCGCATTGCCTGCGGTCAGACCGTGGGTGGTCCGAAGGGCTGCGTCGGCAATGCCGTACACGGTGACGCTGCTTTGTGCACTTGCACCCAAGGTGGTGGCGAGCAAGGACAGTGCGGTGAGTGTCTTGCGATAGTGGGTTTGTTTTTTCATGGGATATGTCTCCTCGTTGTGGTTAAAAAATTCAGCGGCGCCGTGCGGCCAACACCCGGTCCACCATGACGCCGGCCTGACCCAGGTTGTTCATGGGGTCGCAAAACACTGCCAGTTGTTCCCTGGTGACGTGCTTGTTGATTACCGGGTGTTCGGCCAGCAGGTCGATCAGGGGACGCTGCTGCTTGAGTGCGGCGCGGCAGATGTCATAGACCAGGTCGTGGGCGTATTCGCGGCCCATGAAAGGCCCCAGACCCATCATCACAGCCTCGGACATCACCAGCCCGTGGGTCATGTCGATGTTGCGGCGCATTTGCGCGGCATCCACCTCCAGCCCGGCCAGGATGAATTTGGTTTGCTTCAAGGCGCCCGACATCAGGCAGAAGATCTCCGGCAGCGCCACCCACTCAATCTCCCACGGCCCGGTGGAGCGCTCGTGATCAGCCACCATCGCGTCCATCAGGGAGGCAGCCAACTGGCGCACCACCGAGATGTTGGCGTGGATGTACAGGCAGGAGATCGGGTTGCGTTTTTGCGGCATGGTGCTGGACGAGCCGCGCCCCGGCGTATAGGGCTCAAACACCTCGGCCACCTCGGTTTGCATCAGCAGCTTCACGTCCATGGCGATCTTGCCCAGCGAGCCACCCACAATGCCCAGAAAGGCGCCGACCTCGGCAAAGTTGTCGCGCACGGTGTGCCATGAAATCAGGGGCTGGCCCAGGCCCAGCTCTTCCATCAGGCCGGCCTGGGTTTCCATGGCGCCCGTCTCCAGGGACGACAGCGTGCCCGAGGCGCCGCCAAACTCGCCCACCAGCACGCGGGGCTTGAGTTGCTCCAGGCGCTCGCGGTGGCGTTCAATGCCGGCCAGAATGCTGGCCATCTTGTAGCCAAAGGTGATGGGTGTGGCCTGCTGCAGGTTGCTGCGCCCGATGATGGGCGTGTTGCGGTGGTCTTGTGCCAGCTTGGCCAGCGAGTCCGAGATGTCTTTCAGGTCCGCCTCCACCAGTGCCAGCCCCTCGCGGATCTGCAGCACGGCGGCAGTGTCAGTGATGTCCTGTGTGGTGGCGCCCCAGTGGCAGTATTCGCCCAGCTTGTCGCGGCAGTTGGCGTTGATCTGGTTGACCACGGCAATGATGGGGTAGCCAATCTGCTCGGTCTTGGCTTTGAGTTTGACCCAGTCGATCTGGCTGGGTTCGCAGTTTTTGACAATCTCATCCGCAGCTTCCTGGGGGATGATGCCCAAGCGACCTTGCACCTTGGCCAGGGCGCGTTCAATGTCGAGGTACTTGGCCGTGCGGTTCTCGTCGCTCCAGACCTGGCGCATGGCGGCATCGCTGAACATGTCGCCGAATATTTTGGAATCAATGATGGTGGATGACATGGTTTCTCCTGATGTGTAAAGGGTAAGTTGGCGCACTGAAATCAGGGCCGCGTCGAGTGGGATAGGGCGGCCTGGGCCAGGATGTGTTCGGCCCGCAGAACTACCGGGCGATCGATCATCTTGCCGTCCAGTTGCAGCGCTCCACCAGAGGACGCTGCCCAGGCATGCAGCACTTGTTGTGCCCAGGCCAGTTCGTGTTCGCTCGGTGCCAACGCGGCCATAACGGCGGCTATCTGGCTGGGGTGGATGCACATCTTGGCACCAAATCCGAGTGTGCGGGCGTGGGTCGTATCGGCAGTAACCTGGCTGGCATTCAGCTCGGTGGTGACTCCGGCCAGCGGTGTGGGCAACCCGGCTGCGCGTGAGGCAATGACGATCTGGGCCGCAGTGACGTCGAGTGCAGCGCTGTGGGCTGGAATGTTCAGATCCACCATGTAGTCCAGCGCGCCAAAAGCCAGTCGGGCGACGCCGGGGGCACCGGCAATGGCGGGCAAGGCCATCACGCCGCAGGCGGATTCGATCAGGGGCAGCATGGTGCTGCCCGTGGGCAGGTGCGCCAGCGTGGAGGCCACCTGGCTGGCAGATTCGCATTTCGGCAGCATCACACAGGGCACGCCGCTGGCGCTGGCCAGCGCCAGGTCTTCCGCATGCCAGGCGCTGGCGCAGTCGTTGATGCGGATCAGCACTTGGGCATGTTGATGGACATCGGCGTGCTTCATCCAGTGGGCGACTGCGGCGCGCGCAGCGGCTTTGTCGGCGGGGGCCACGGCGTCTTCCAGGTCAAGAATGATGCGGTGGGCGCCCGAGGCCAGCGCCTTGTCAAAGCGATCCGGGCGGTTGCCCGGAACAAACAGGTAGGTTTGGGCGTGCGCTGGGTGCATGCTTACACCACGCCCTGGTCGCGCAGGGCGTTGATACCCTCTGCGCTGTAGCCGTAATGGCTCAAGATGGCATCAGTGTGCTGACCCAGGGCGGGCACGGCGTCCATACGCGGCTCACCATGCTGCCAGGAGCCCGGTGGCAACAGCGCAGGGATCGTGCCGGCCGAGGTCTGGACCTCGCGCCAGCGTCCGCGGGCCTGCAGCTGGGGGTGCGCCCACACCTCCTGCATGGTGTTGACCTGTGCATTGGCAATACCGGACTGCTCCAGCCGTTGGGCGACTTGCTCTGCAGTCAGGGTAGCAAATGCCTCAATGATCAGGGCGGACAGTTCCGCACGCAGGGCGCTGCGTTTGGCGTTGCTGGCAAAGCGTTCTTGCGTGGCCAGCGCCGGTTGCAGCAGCACCTTGTCGCAAAAAATCTTCCACTCACGCTCGTTTTGCAAACCCAGCATGACCGTCTTGCCGTCGCCTGCGGGAAAGGGGCCGTAAGGGTAAATGGTGGCGTGACTGGCACCGGTGCGGGGCGGTGGGGCAGCACCTTCAAAGGCGTAGTACAGCGGGTAGTTCATCCACTCGGTGAGCGACTCCAACATTGAGACATCAATGCGCTGGCCGTCGCCGGTTTGCTGGCGGTGCATGAGCGCGGCCAGAATGTTGGTGTAAGCGTACATGCCGGCGGCAATGTCGGCAATCGACGGGCCTGCCTTGGAGGGAGTGTCGGGCGTGCCGGTCACGGACACAAAGCCCGCCTCGCTTTGAATCAGCAAGTCGTAGGCTTTTTTGTCCCGGTAGGGGCCGTCACTGCCGTAGCCGGAAATGTCGCAAACGATGATTCCGGGCTTGAGCTTGGACAGGGCTTCATAGGACAGGCCCAGCCGCGCAGCCGCGCCGGGGGCCAGGTTTTGCACCACCACATCGGCTTCTTCCAGAATCAGGCGCATCAGCAGCTTTTGCGCCTCCTCGTGTTTCACGTCCAGCGTGAGGCTTTCCTTGGAACGGTTGGTCCACACAAAGTGGGAGGCCAGACCGCGCACGCGCTCGTCGTAGCCGCGCGCAAAGTCTCCTACGCCGGGACGCTCGATCTTGATGACCCGCGCGCCCATGTCCGCCAGTTGCCGGGTAGCAAACGGGGCGGCAATGGCGTGTTCCAGCGTGACGACGGTAATACCTTTAAGGGGTTGCATAGTGTGTTTCCTGTCGTCAAGCCAAGGTGGCAGTGGCGTCCATCGTGAGCCAGCCCTCGTGGTCGCAGCCCCACAATCGCACGGATTTCCCGTCCGCAGACGGTTGGCCGTGAACCGAGAACGGGTGAATGTCAAATGTGGGCCGTACGGCCTTGAATTCAAACCGCAGCACCCGGGCACCGGGGGCATTGCTGCGCAGCAAGTCCATCAGCAGTGTGGCAATCAGCGGGCCGTGCACGATCAGGCCGGGGTAGCCCTCGACCTGGGTCACATACTGGCGGTCGTAGTGAATGCGGTGGCCGTTGAAGGTGAGCGCCGAGTAGCGAAA
This sequence comes from Rhodoferax sp. OV413, assembly GCA_943371745.1. Classification (GTDB taxonomy): domain Bacteria; phylum Pseudomonadota; class Gammaproteobacteria; order Burkholderiales; family Burkholderiaceae_C; genus Rhodoferax. The sequence continues at coordinate 496 of CALRWE010000038.1, read as the reverse complement.
CAGCAGCACGTCATCGGGAACGATGGTGCGGCCCCAGGCGCAATGGGCCGGTGCAGCCATCGGGGGCGGCGCGACATCATCGGGCTGCGGCGCGCCACGGTAAACGATGTTGTGGTGTTCGGTCAGCGCCACCGTTTTCGCACCGTTGCGCCGCACCTCATGGCGAACCTTCACAAAAATCAGGCTGCCGGTGCGGCCGGATTTTTCTTTCACATCAACGATGGTCGAGGTACGGGACAAGGCATCGCCAACCAACAGCGGCTCATGAAACTCAAAGTCGCTGCCCGCCCACATCCGCCGGGGCAGTGGAACCGGGGGCAAAAACCCTCCGCGTTGGGCATGGCCGTCCGGGCCAATTTCAGATTGCGGGTAAATCGGCAGAAAGTACAGCCAGTGCCACAGATGTGGCAGCGGCGTGCCGGTGGGCGGGCGCTGTGGAGCGCTGGTCAGCGGCCAGTCCAGTGTGGCGGCCAGCGCGGCATACGGGGTGGCCGTG
>CALRWE010000037.1:0-26702 GCA_943371745.1 Rhodoferax sp. OV413 | reverse complement strand
CAACCTCACCCGCAACCGGTGGCTCAACTTCCTGGCGCGCCTGGTGCTGGTTTCCAGCCGGTCGGTCAACTCGCTGGTCTGGGCGCTGCTGTTTGTGGCGGTGTTGGGACCGGGACCGCTGGCGGGCATTCTGGCCATTGCCTGCCGCTCCGTGGGCTTTGTGGGCAAACTCCTCGGGGAGGCCATCGAGCAGGCACCATCTGGCCCAATCGAGGCGTTGCAGGCGACGGGCGCGTCCACATCAGCCCAAATCTGGTATGGCTACTGGCCACAGATCAAACCGGCCTTCTGGTCGATTGTGTTGCTGCGCTGGGACATCAACGTGCGTGAGTCCGGCGTGCTGGGTCTGGTGGGAGCGGGTGGCATTGGCATGGCGCTCAACACGGCACTGGACTTATTTCAGTGGCCGCGCGTGGCCACTGTGCTGCTGTCGGTACTCGCCGTGGTGGTGGCGATTGAAATTATCGTGACCCAAATCCGCAAGCGGGTTCTTTAAACCGTCACCGTGCCGCCCAGCACCTTGAGCCCGCCCAGATAAGGCTGCAACGCAGCCGGCACGGTGATCGAGCCGTCGGCGTTCTGGTGGTTCTCCAGCACTGCCACCAGGGTGCGACCCACGGCCAGGCCGGAGCCGTTCAGGGTGTGGACCAACTCGTTCTTGCCTTGGGCGTTCTTGAAGCGGGCCTGCAGACGGCGCGCCTGAAAGGCCTCGCAGTTGGAGACCGAGCTGATCTCCCGGAAAGTGTCTTGCGCCGGCAACCACACCTCCAGGTCATAGGTCTTGCTGGCGCCAAAACCCATGTCGCCGGTACACAGAGACATCACCCGGTATGGCAGCTCCAGCTTTTGCAGAATGGCTTCGGCATGGCCCACCATGGCTTCAAGTGCCTGGTAGCTGGTATCGGGATGGACGATTTGCACCATCTCGACCTTGTCAAACTGGTGCTGGCGAATCAGACCGCGGGTATCGCGCCCGGCGCTGCCCGCCTCCGACCGAAAGCACGGCGTATGCGCTGTGAGCATGATGGGCAGCTCGGACTCCGCCACCACCTCATCACGCACAAAGTTGGTCAGCGGCACTTCGCTGGTGGGGATCAGGTACAGCGCGGCGTTGTCGGGCGCGGCCTCGCCGTCCTGCCCGCCTTTTTTGGCGGCAAACAAGTCGCCTTCAAACTTGGGCAGCTGGCCGGTACCGCGCAGACTCTCGGCGTTCACGATGTAGGGCGTGTAGCACTCGGTGTAGCCGTGCTCCTGGGTTTGCACGTCCAGCATGAACTGCGCCAAGGCCCGGTGCAGGCGGGCAATCGGGCCTTTCATGACCGTGAAGCGCGAGCCGGTGAGCTTGACACCCATCTCGAAGTCCAGCCCCAGGGGTGCGCCCAGGTCCACATGGTCCTTGACCGTGAAGTCATAGGTCTTGGGCGTGCCATGGGTGCGCACCACCACGTTTCCATGTTCATCGGCGCCCACCGGCACGCTCTCATGCGGCAGGTTGGGCACGGCCACCAGCATCACTTGCAGTTCGGCCTGAATCTGCTCCAGCCGGGCGGCAGAGGCTTCCAGCCCGGTCTTGAGCTGATTACTTTCCGCCAGCAGCGCAGCCGCCTCGGTGTTGGCCTCGTCGGCGCCGGGGCCGCCTTTTTTGATCAAGCCCATCAACTGCCCGTAGCGTTTTGAGTTGCCGTTGCGCTTGGCTTGCAGTTCTTCGGTGCGCATCTGGATGGTCTTGCGCTCAGTCTCAAGCGACTTAAACACCTCCACATTGAGGAAGGCTTGCGGACTTTTGCGGGTCTCCAGACGGGCAATGGCCGAGTCAAGGTCTTTACGGAGCAGGGTAATGTCTAGCATGGTGAATTTGATGTTGAAAGGGTCGGCGCCTCAAGGCAGGGGCACGTTCAGGCTGGCGGGGTCCAGGTTGGCCCCGCAAATGATGAGGCACACCTTCTCGGTGGCGTGCGCCGGGTAAACGCTGGTTTGCAGGGCCGCCAGGCCCAGGGCGGCGGCGGGTTCCACGGCCAGTTTGAGTTCTTTCCAGAGCCACAACTGCGCCGCGCGGATAGCGTCGTCATCCAGCAGCAATGCGTCCTTGACGTGGCGCTGGGTCACGTTCCAGGCGATGGAGCCAATGCGTTTGGCCCCCAGTGAGTCAGCGGCCACGCCACTCACCGCCACATCCACCGGCTCACCGGCCAAACGGGCATTGAACAGGGTGGGCGCCAAAACAGGCTCCAAGGCCACCACGCGCACGCGGTCTTCAAACCATGCGGCTACGCCAGCAATCAGCCCGCCGCCGCCCACACTCACCAACACACTGTCGGGCAGGCCGGCCTGCGCCTCAATCTCGCGGGCCAATGTGCCGGCGCCAGCGGCGACCTCCACTTGGTCATAGGCGTGCATCAAGAGGGCACCGCTCTCGCGCTGGCGCGCCAGGCAGGCCTCAAACGCCTGCGCGTAAGCGGCACCGGTCACCACCACGTCGGCGCCCAAGTCACGCAGACGCGCGCGCTTGGCCTCGGGCGAGACCTCGGGCACAAACACTTCGCAGCGCACGCCCAGGGCCCGGGCCGCTGCCGCCGTGGCAATGCCGGCGTTACCCCCGGAGGCAATGATCACGCCGCTCTCGGGAATGGTGTGGCTCAGCATACGGTTGAGCATGCCGCGCGCCTTGAAACTGCCGCCCACCTGCAAGTGCTCCAATTTGAGCCAAACCTCGGCGCAATTCAGACCCAAAGCCTGCCCTGGCAGCACCCACAAGGGCGTTTGACGTAAAAAATGGCTGTAGCCCGGATAGAGCAATCCTTGTGCGCTATCAATATCAGAGCTATTTATATCGGTGTGAATCATGAGAGTGTGCTTCCGTCAGCTTGGACCTCCTGGCCCGACTCGTCCAGTTTGAGCCCTTTAGGCAAGGGGAACTTGATGGTTTCAGGCATACCGTCCATCTTGCGCACCGACACCGCGCCCAGCGCCTTGATGCGGTCGATGACCTGGCGCACCAGAATCTCGGGGGCTGAGGCCCCGGCGGTCAGGCCCACACGCTGGCGGCCTTCAAACCAGTCGGCCTGCAACTCATCCGCACTGTCCACCATGTAGCTGGCCGTGTCGAGCTTGCGCGCCAACTCGGCCAGCCGGTTGCTGTTGGAACTGGTGGGGCTGCCCACCACGATCATCACATCAACCTGCGGGCTCAGGACCTTCACCGCATCCTGGCGGTTTTGGGTGGCGTAGCAAATGTCTTGCTGCTTGGGCTGGCGCGCATTGGGGAACCGGGCCTTGATGGCTGCGGCAATCTCGGCCGCATCGTCCACACTCAGCGTGGTCTGGGTCACCACCGCCAGGCGCTCGGTCTGGCTGGGCTGCACCCGGGCCACGTCAGCCACGTCTTCCACCAGGTGAATGCCGCTCTCCAGTTGCCCCATGGTGCCTTCTACCTCGGGGTGCCCCTTGTGGCCGATCATGATGAACTCATAACCTTCTTTGTACAACTTGGCCACCTCCACATGCACCTTGGTGACCAGCGGACAGGTGGCGTCAAAAATCTGGAAACCACGCGCTATGGCCTCGTCCTGGATGGCCCGGCTCACGCCGTGGGCTGAAAAGATCAGCGTGGCGCCAGGTGGCACATCGTTCAGTTCCTCAATGAAGATGGCGCCCTTGGCCTTGAGGTCGTTCACCACGTAGGTGTTGTGAACGATCTCGTGGCGCACATAAATGGGCGCGCCAAACTTGGTCAAAGCCCGCTCAACGATCTCGATGGCCCGATCCACCCCGGCACAAAAACCGCGCGGCTCGGCCAGAATGATGTCTTGCGGCCCGTTGTTCAATGGTGCGGCGCTCATCACAACACGCCAATCACATGCACTTCAAACGTCACCGGCTGGCCGGCCAGCGGATGGTTGAAATCAAACAAAACCGCCTCGCCCTTGTCGTCAGTGCGCAGCTGCTGCACCGAGCCGGCAAACTGCCCCTGCCCATCCGGGGTGGGGAAATGCACCACGTCGCCCACCTGGTACTGCTCGGCGGGGTCGCCCATGGCGGTCAGTTCGCTGCGGGCCAGCCACTGCAGCATGTCGGGGCTGCGCTGGCCAAAGGCCTCACCTGGGGAGAGCTCAAAGGTGGTGCGGGTGCCCTCGGGCAGGCCGATCAGACGGGCCTCTACATTGGGTGACAACTCGCCAGTGCCCAGGGTGAGCGTGGCGGGTTTGCCGTCAAAGGTGCTGATCACCTCCCCGGCAGGCCCACCCATGCGGTAATGCAGGGTCAAAAATGAACCGGGTTCAACAAGGGCAGGCGTGGAAGTCATGAATATCCCGAATAAGGGTTTGAAAAAGGCAACAAGGCACGGGGCTCTTTGGCGAATAAACTGGGTCCCATTCTAAAAGACCGCCCCCATGCCGCTCAAAGACCTTCCTCCAGACGCCCGCCCCCGAGAAAAGCTGTTGGCCCGCGGCCCCGGCGCCCTGAGCGATGTGGAGTTGCTGGCCATTTTGTTGCGCACCGGCATCCAGGGCAAGGGCGTACTGCAAATGGCGAAGGAGTTGCTGGAGCTGAAGAAAAACGCGGACGATGCCGAGGGCTTTGACGGCATTGCCGGCCTGCTGCACGCCACCACGGATGACCTCAAGCGCATCAAGGGGCTGGGCCCAGCCAAGCGGGCCGAAATTGTGGCGGTGCTGGAGTTGTCTCGCCGGGCACTGAGCCAAACTCTCAAGGAGCGTACCGTTTTTGCCACGCCCGATGCCGTCAAGCAGTACCTGCAGCTGCACCTGGCGGCCAAAACGCATGAGGTGTTTGCGGTGCTGTTTCTGGATGTGCAAAACAAGCTGCTGGCCATGGAGGAAATGTTCAGAGGCACGCTCACCCAAACCAGCGTCTACCCCCGTGAGGTGGTGGTGCGCGCCCTGCACCACCAGGCCAGCGCCGTGGTGCTGGCGCACAACCACCCTAGCGGTTCGGTGCAGCCTTCACGGGCCGACGAGGCCTTGACCCAAACCCTCAAAACCACGCTGGCGCTGATCGATGTACGGGTGCTGGACCATGTCATCGTGGCGCCAGGCGAAGCGCTGTCCATGGCCGAAAAGGGGTTGATGTGAAAACCAGAGGCATCACCCTCAGCACGCTGGCCGACCTCAAGGTGATACAGCGCAAGCTGGCCGAGCAGGCGCAAGCCCGGGCCCAGCAAGCGGCCGAGCTGGCGCTGGTACAAGCCCAGGTCTTGCGCGAGAAAAATCTGTTTGTGCTGGCCGCTGGCAAGGTGCAGCCCTTGCCGGACAAGCGCCGGGTTCTTTTCAAGCAGGAATCTCCCGCCCCCCGGACCATGCAGTACCAAAAGGATGAGAAGGCGGTGCTGCTGGAGGCCATCAGCGATGAGTTTGACGTCAGCACCCTGCTGGAAACCGACGAGCACCTGAGCTTTCGCCGCCCCGGAATCGGTACTGACATCACCCACAAACTGCGCCGCGGAGACTGGACCATCCAGCGCCAGCTGGACCTGCACGGCCTGCGCCGTGACGCGGCCCGGGAGGCGCTGGGCGGTTTCATCCGCGAGGCCCACAAGCATGGCATTCGGTGTGTGCGCGTGGTGCACGGCAAGGGGCTGGGGTCCCCCGGCAAGGCGCCGGTGCTTAAAAACCGGGTGCACAGCTGGCTGGTGCAAAAGAACGAGGTCATGGCCTTCGTGCAAGCCAAACCCGCCGATGGCGGCGCAGGCGCCCTGGTGGTGTTGCTGATGGGCGCGCGTCAGCACCGCAAGGCGGGCAGTTGGGCAGCACCGCCTGCGACTGACCTCGGCGAGAGCAACTGAGGGACCGGCCGGACGTCAAGTCGACTGGTTGCCGTACAACTGCAACATACCGATCAATTCGTCCTTGTTGATGGGCTTGGACAAGTAATTGTCCATGCCGGCACTCAGGCAGGCCTCACGGTCAGAAGCCATGGCATTGGCAGTCATGGCAACGATCGAATGTGCTGGCAACTCATGTTCAGCCTCCCATTTGCGAATGCACTGGGTCGCTTCCAGCCCGCCCATGACCGGCATTTGCATGTCCATCAACACCAGGTCAAAGTGCTGACCCGCCTGCAGGCACTCCAGGGCCTGAAGACCGTTACAGGCCAGGGTGACGTGATGCCCCCACTTTTCCAGCAGGCGCGTGGCAAGCGTCTGGTTAACCGGGTGATCTTCCACCAACAGCACTTGGAGCTGCCTGACCGACAGGTCAAGCAGCGCCACCCGTGCTGCGGGCACAAGAGAGGCCGGCGCAGGCAGCCGCACCGCTTGGCCCAACCCTAGAGTCAATGTGAAACGAAAGGTGCTGCCCCGGCCCACCTCGCTTTCAACCTCCAGGTGCCCCTCCATCAACTCCACCAAACGGCGGGTAATGGACAGGCCCAGCCCGGTTCCTCCAAAGCGGCGAGTGGTCGAGCCATCCGCCTGCGAAAAGGGCTCGAAAATCTGCACCAGCTTGTCCTGCTCAATACCAATGCCCGTGTCACGCACCGAGCACTGCACGATCACGTGCGAAGCCGTGCGGCTTTGAACAGCCCAGCTGACGTCAATCGACCCGCCAGCCGGCGTGAATTTGATGGCATTGCCCACCAGATTGAGCAAAATCTGCCGCAGGCGCGTCGGGTCACCCACCACCTGCGGCGGTACGTCCGGCGCAAGGCTGCAGCGCAGGTTCAGCCCAAGGACGTGCGCCTGCGTCTGCGACTGGGCGCGCAGCTTCAGCGTTTTAAGGGCGTCATCAAACACCTCCGGTAAATTGAATTCAACCCGCTCCACCGACAGCTTGCCCGCTTCAATCTTGGAGAAATCCAGAAGATCGTTGATGATGCCGAGCAAGGCATTGGCCGAGGTCTTGACGATCTGCAGGTACTCCTGGCGCTCCAAGGATGATGCGGTGTCAAGGGCCAACTCGGTCATGCCGATGATGCCGTTCAGGGGGGTGCGGATCTCATGGCTCATGTTGGCCAGAAACTCGGACTTGGCCTGCGTCGCGGCCTCGGCTTTGACCAGGGCCTGCTCCAATGCCACTTGCTTGTGGCGCGAATCATTCAGGTACTGGCGTTGCAGAGCATCGCTGAGGGTCAGCGCATCAATCTTGCGCCGAATCTCCTTGCCCATTTTCCCGAAGGCTTGCATCAGCTCACCCATCTCATCGGCACGGGCGGGTGGCAATGTCAGCTCGTAATTGCCCGCCCGGATATCCCGGCTGGCAGAGACCAGCTGCTTGAGCGGCCGCGTCAACAAACGACTGGCCATCCACAGCAGCGCGGAAAAAACCGCCAGTGCCACCAGCATGCTGAGCAGCAGGCGGGTCATAATTTGCTGACGGGTGTTGTCCAGCGAACTGTAGGACAGATTGAAATAAACCGTGCCCAGCACCTGGCCGCCCATCGCCAACGGTGCCGAAAAAGACTCCGTGTCAAGTTGGTGAGTTTGCTGGGCTTGGTCAGGCCGGGGCGGAGGACGGCCATCTTGAGCGATCAGGTGATCATTCACATCGCGCACTTCCAGGTAGACCAGGTCACGCCATGTTCGGGTCTCGGTCACGATCGCGGCCACAGATGCGTAATCCCGCTGGGCCATCGGTGCGCACAATGCCGCATTGAACAAAGGCTTGATCTGCCTGGCCCGGGACTGCATTTCGGCAGCCAGGAAATACTCCACCAGACCTACTGTACCGACCGACATGCCTCCCAGCACCACGAATTGCAGCATGACGCCGACCAGCATCAGCTTCATCCGCAGACTGAGGTTCCCCCACATGGGATTCACCCGCCGCCGGTCAGGACTCTGCGGGTTTCGCTCACTACGTCATCAAGCTGTTTGAGATCCGATTCGCTCACCTCGCGAATATTGTTGAAGCCGGTCAGGGCAAAGAACTTTTTACCGTCGTCTGTTTGGGGAAAAGCCAATATCAGTTGCTTCAGGCGTTGCCTTTGAGCCCTGGGCAAATTGGGGTTGGCCATCACCAAAAAGCCCGGTAACGTAGCCATTTCAGTCACGATGCGCAATGTTTTCCGCATTGCATCCGGCTTGGCATTGAATTCACCCAAACTCATGATGGCCAACGGAGCCTCGCCGGTGTTGAGCACTGTACCGAGGCTGTCGTCGTTGGCTGCGACGACGGCCTTGAAATCCTTACCTAGTTTGAGGCCCTGGTCCTCCAGCCACTTGATGCCGACCAACGCCACCAATGACTGCGGATTCGCCATGGCCACGGCCTTGCCCTGCAACTGCTTGGGGTTGGCCGTGGTGTTGCTGGCCAGCGCCACCAGGAGAGCAGGGATCTTGGGCTCGTACATGGCAAGCGGCTCCCACTTGGAATCCACTTGCGCCAGCCGGCCCAAATTGGGGGCCGTGACGATCATCTCGTAATCACCCCGCTGGGTAGCCTGATGGAAATGGCGAAAATCCTGCGCGGTGACGATTTGGGCTGGGCGACCTAGCTCCCGCTGAAAATACTCGCGCATGGGCTGGTAGCTGCTTAATATCAGTCTGGCGTTCACGTTAGGCAGCACGCCCACCTCGAAAGACGCATCGGGGCTGCCCACGTTTTGCGCCGTCGCTACACCCAAATTGGAGGCGAAGGTCAACGCCAAGATCAAGGCTTTCAACAATTGCTGGACTCTGGCCATTGGATTCTTCCTGCTGTGTTTCAGACTCCTCTATTCAACGTGCTGGCATGGGAGCAGGCACGCCTAGTCCGTGATTTTACCCACAAGGACAACGCACCAAGCAGCTCACCCACTGCGATCAGTCAGGCGCTCTTCTACTGCGCTGCCCGCCTCAGGGTTTCCACCACGGGCCGACGCAGCACGTCGCGCAGGCCCCACCAGCCTGCGGCCAGCGCCAGCACGGCGCCACTGAGCGCGCCGAACACCGGCACCCAAAGAGACACGGTCCAGGTGAATTCAAACACATACTTGGCCAGCGCCCACCCCACGGCTGTGGCCACAATGGATGCCAAAAAACCAGCCAGCAAGCCCACGCCCATCAGCTCGGCACGCTGCACCTGGCGCAACAAACTGCTCTTGGCGCCTACCGCCCGCATGATGGCGAACTCCCGGGCGCGCTCCTCGCGGGTGGCGGTCACGGCGGCAAACAGCACCACCAAACCCGCCGCCAGGGTGAAGGCAAACAAAAACTCCACGGCGCGAATCACCTGGTCCAGCACGCGCTGGATCTGGCCGATGGTGGCGGTCATGTCCACGTTGGTGATGTTGGGGAAACTGCGCACCAGCGCATTGTCAAAACCGGGCGTCTGGGGTGCCTTGAAAGCGCTCATGTAAGTGCTGGGCACGTTGGGCAGGCTTGACACGGGGTACATCACAAAGAAGTTGGCCCGCATGGAGCCCCAGTCCACCTTGCGCAGGGAGGTAATTTTGGACTCGGTCTGCATGCCCCCCACGTCAAACACCAGGGTGTCGCCCAAGGTGACATTGAGCGTTTTGGCAATGCCTTCTTCCACACTGATGGCGCCCTGCTCTTCCGGGGTCCAGCGGCCGGCGACCAGGTCGTTTTGCTTGGGCTGCTGGGCGCTGTGGGACAGGTTGAACTCGCGATCCACCAGGCGCTTGGCCCGGTCATCGGTGTAGTCGTCCGGGGTCACCGTCTTGCCGTTGATGGAGATCAGCCGGCCCCGGATCATCGGGAACCAGTCAAACTGGCTCACCCCTGCAGCCCGCAAAGTTTTGGCGAACGCATCACCCTGCTCGGGCATGACGTTGATGACGAAGCGGTTGGGCGCATCGGCCGGGGTGGCCTGGCGCCAGCTGCTGATGAGGTCGGTACGCAAGAGCACCAGCAAGACCAGCGCGAGCAGACCCACCGCCAACGCGCTGACCTGCACCACGGTATAGGCCGGGCGCGCCGAAATTTGCCGGGTAGCCAGCACCAGCCAGCGCGGCGCGGTGCTCTCGTTCACACTTAGGCGCAATGCTTTGACAGCCAGCCAGCTTAAAGCGGCAAAGACCAGCGTAGCGCCGGCAAAACCGCCCACGGCAATCAGCCCCAGCGTCAAATCGCTGCTGGCGGCCAACAGCAAGGTCGCAAAACCGGCCACACCCAATCCCAGCACCGCCATGGAGGCGGGGCGCAGGTTACCCAGGTCACGGCGAATCACGCGCAGCGGCGGAACCTGCGCCAACTGCAGCACTGGGGGCAAGCCAAAAGCGAGCAGCAGCGTCAGCCCCATGCCCAGGCCAAAACCCACCGGCCACAGGCTGGCTGCGGGCAGAGATGCATCCACCAAGCCCGCCAGCAAGGCCACAAACACATAATGCACCGCGTAGCCAAAACCCACGCCCAAGGCGCTGGCCATCAGGCCAATCAGGGTGAACTCAAAAGCGTAGCTTGACGCAATCGTGCGTTGGCTCAAGCCCAGCACGCGCAACATGGCGCAGTCGTCCAGGTGGTTGGCGGCAAACCCACGCGCGGCCAGCGCCACGGCGACTGCGCTCAGCAGCGCGGCGAGCAGCGCCACGAGGTTGAGAAACTTCTCGGCCCGATCCAGCGTCTTGCCCATTTCAGGGCGACCACCCTGAAGCGACTCGACCCGCACGCCACGGACCTCGGGCTTTTTGGCCTCCAGCAAAGCCCAGTCCACAAAGGCGGTGACCCGTTTGTCTTCTCCGGCCACGGCCATGCGGTAGGTCAAGCGGCTGGCAGGCTGGATCAGGCCGGTAGCGGGCATATCGACGCTGTTGAGCATCACACGAGGCGCAAAGTTCATGAACCCGGCGCCCCGATCGGGCTCGCTCACAATGATTTTGGTGATGCGCAGATTCGCGTCACCCAGGAGCAAGGGGTCGCCCACCTTGATGGCGAGCGAGTCCAGCAAGGGCGCATCCACCCAGACCTCACCGGGTGCAGGAATGGCCCGGGTGGGCGCATCCGGCTGGCCCGGCTGGTCGGCCACACGCAGGTTGCCCCGCAAGGGGTAGCCCGGCTCCACCGACTTGAGCGCCACCAACTTGGTGCTACCGCCACTGGCATCGTCCGCGCGCCCCATGGTGGGAAAGCCCAAGGTGTTGACCACCTCCAGGCCCAGCGCACGCGCCTTCTCGGCAAACACCGCCGGAGTCATGTTGTCACTCGAAATCACGGCGTCCCCACCCAGCAACTGGCGGGCGTCGCGTTGCAAGCCACCCTTGAGCCGGTCCGCAAAGAAGCCCACAGCGGTGAGAGCAGCCACGGCGAGCGTGACGGCTACGATGAGCAAGCGGAGTTCACCAGAGCGCAAGTCGCGCCACAGGGTGCGCCAACCCAGGCGCCAGAAAGAAATAGTCATCCCTCTACCTTAGCGCACTCGGCATTTGCCGACAGGGCAAGGGATTTGGGCTGAATGGGCCTCAGGCCGCAACAGCCGGTCGCGTGCCGGCGAGTTCTGGCTGCAGTCGCAACCGGTCTGCGCCGGTGTAGCAAAGAAAACGCTTGTTGGTCGCGCGCCCCACGGTGCACAGGCCGATGCGCTGCGCCACTTCATGCCCCATTTGGGTGATGCCGCTGCGCGAGACCACGATCGGCACGCCCATCTGGGCTGACTTGATCACCATCTCGCTGGTCAGCCGACCGGTGGTGTAGAACACCTTGTCGGCACCCAGCATGCGGATCTCGGGCGCATTGTCAGCGCCGCCCTGCATCCACATCCAGCCTGCAATGGTGTCTATGGCGTTATGACGACCCACGTCCTCCACAAATACCAGCATGTCTTCCCCCTGGAACAAGGCACACCCATGCACCGAGCCAGCGGATTTGTACGTACTCTCCTGGAGGCGGATGGCGTTGACAATGCCGTAAAGCTGCGCCTGCGTGATGCGCGCTTCGGGCAGCACCAGGCTGTCGACCTCGGCCATGAGATCACCAAACACGCTGCCCTGCCCGCAGCCGGTGGTCACCACCCGCTTGGAGGTGCGAGCTTCGATGTCTGAAATGCCAGTCCGCGTCTTGACCGCAGCCGCACCCACATCCCAGTCCACGGTGATGGACTCGACCTCATTAACAGACTGCACCAGCCGCTGGTTGCGTAAAAACCCCAGCACCAACAGCTCCGGGTGCGCCCCCAAGGTCATCAAGGTCACCAGTTCGCGTTTGTCGACATAAACCGTCAGTGCCCGCTCGGCCGGAATGGAAACCCTGCTTATTTCGCCAAATTCGTTGACTGCGCCAACTTCACGCACCAGAGGTGCGAAAGCCTGCGTCAAGTAAGGCAGGTAACTCAGGATTTTTTGGCAGGTTGGGCTGCAGCTGGCGCTGGTGCAGCCGCTGCTGGTGCGGGTGCTGCGCCTGCAACAACCGGTGCCGCCACAGATGGCGTGTACACAAACGGGCCGGGGTCAGCGCAAGGGGGAAGACTGGCTGCAGGCTTGGTCTCTTTGCCTGCGGACTTGGCTGTCTTGTAGTAATGCGCAGCCGCCTGGTCTTGTGACTTGCACAGCTGATAGTTCCCGACCTTGCCCGTCCAGGCCGCTTTGGCGCCCGCCTCGGCCGCTTTGGCCTTGGCCTCATCGGACAAGGCCGGCAGCTTGGCGAGGGCCGCAGTGCCGACCACCAGCAGGGAACAAGCCACTGCGAGTTGCTTGAGAGTTAGTTTCATATCCGCTTTCTCCAATTTCTCAAATCTGAACGGGCTGACCGCCAGGGGTCGGTTGTTGCGAACGTTGAGCCGGAATCTTGCCGCTCTTGACATCGTCAAACCACAACTCGTGGTGCTCCTTGGCCCAGGTCTCATCCACATACCCGGTGCGCATGGCTTTGAATGCGCCCTGCATGCCAATGGTTCCCATGTAAATGTGCCCAATGAACATCACCATCATCAAGACCCCCGCCACCGCGTGAATCATGTGGCTGATCTGCATGGTGCTGCGCTCATAGAGGAGACCCGGTACCAACTTGTCAAGCACCAGTCCCGAAGCCACGATGATCAGGCCCAGGAACATCACACCTCCCCAAAAAACCACTTTTTCGCCGGCATTGAACCGGTGCGAAGCCACCTCGTGCTCCGACAGCAAACCACCGCCCTTGACGATCCAGGTCCAGTCCTCTTTGCGTGGCAGGTTGTCTTTCAGGAAAGTGAAAAACACAATCACCAAAGACACGGCAAACAATGGACCGGCAAAGTTGTGCAGGTTTTTCAGGGCATAGCTCAGCCAGCCAAACAGGGTGCTTCCGATGACCGGCAGAATGAAAAACTTGCCAAACGCCATGATCACGCCCGACACGGCCAAAGAGACAAACGCGATGGCATTGGCCCAGTGTGCAGAGCGCTCAAGCGGCGTGAACCGCTCAATTTTTCGGCCTGTGTCAGGGCCATGCTGCGCAATCATTCCCTTGCGCCAGTAAAACAAGGCAACCGCGCCCAGCACGATCAACAGCAGGGCACCCCCATAGGGAATGATCCAGTTGTTGCGCACCTGTCGCCAAGCCTCGCCGGCATTGGTCACTTTGGAGCCGGGGTATTGAACAAATGGCTGAATCAGGTTACCGGCCTCAGGCGCCTCGCTCTTGGGCAAGCTGCTATAGCCTGTTACGCCCGCACCCACTTGGCGCCAAATGGGAGCGTTGTTACCAGGCTGCACCTGTTGACGCTCAGCGTTGGTTTGCTTGGCGTACCCGGCCTCTTCACTCGCATCGGGTTTGACTTCAAAAATATTCTGGCTTTTGGGGCCGCCTGAATCCGCAGTCGCTTGTGTTCCAGCCGGTGCGCCAGGTGCAGCCGCCGGCGCTTGCGCCGTGGCGCCTGAGCACAGCAACAGCAGTGTCAGTGCAACAGATAAGGGTTTGTTCATCGGGGCCTCCCGGTCAGTTCATTCGGCTGTAGTCGTCTTGCCCGCTTTGGGCCCGCGCCTTCAGGGCAGACTCCCAACTGGCCTTGTCGCCCTGCTTCCAATCTTTGCCAGCGTAAGGCTTCCCGGTGCCTGTGTAGGGCGCCAGGTCATTCTTGCCCAAGGCGTGCGGTTGAAGTGATTCGCCGCACGCTGCCAAAGTCAGGGCACAGGAGACAGCCAAAAGAATGCGCATCATGATTTCGCTCCTGCAGCGGCCGCAGCACCGGGTTGCCCCGCTTGCTTGGAACCATAAGCGGTTCCCCAGCCCCACACCTCGGCACCCTTGCCCCGGCGCAGAACGCGGTTGCGCAAGATGTCGGCCACCACGTCGCCGTCACCCGCGATCAGGGCCTTGGTGGAACACATTTCCGCGCATACCGGCAGCTTGCCTTCGGCCAGGCGGTTTCGACCGTATTTTTCGAACTCGGCCTGACTGCCATTGGCTTCGGGACCACCAGCGCAGAAGGTGCACTTGTCCATCTTGCCACGCACGCCAAAAGTGCCTTGTGAGGGGAATTGCGGTGCGCCAAACGGGCAGGCATAGGAGCAATAGCCGCAGCCAATGCAGACGTCTTTGTCATGCAATACCACGCCTTCGTCGGTGCGGTAAAAACAATTTACCGGACACACGGCCATGCAGGGCGCGTCGCTGCAGTGCATGCAGGCTACAGAAATTGATTTCTCACCCGGTACACCATCGTTGAGTGTGACGACCCGACGGCGATTCACACCCCAGGGCACCTCGTGCTCGTTTTTGCAAGCCGTCACGCAGCCATTACATTCAATGCAACGCTCAGCGTCGCAGATAAATTTCATTCGTGCCATTTTGTGTTCTCCTTATGCTCGCTCGACGTTGCAGACCGTAGTCTTAGACTCTTGCATCATGGTCACGCTGTCGTAACCGTAGGTGGTAGCGGTGTTGATCGCCTCCCCGCGCACGATGGGCGCCGCCCCCTTGGGGTAGTGGGCCAGCATGTCAGCCCCTTGCCAGCGACCCGAGAAGTGGAACGGCATGAACACCGTGTCCGGACCCACACGCTCAGTCACCATCGCCTGCACATTCAGACGCGCTCCGGTGGGAGATGAGACCCAGGCCCGCTCCCCATTGCGAATGCCTTTTTCAGCAGCCACTTTGGGATTGATCTCGATGAACATCTCTTGTTGCAACTCGGCCAGCCAGGGATTGGAGCGGGTTTCCTCGCCGCCACCCTCGTACTCGACCAGGCGCCCCGAGGTCAACACCAGCGGGAACTTCTCATGTACCTTGTCAGCCAAGTTCTTATCCTGAATGGTCTTGTACAGGGTGGGCAAGCGCCAGAACGCCTTCTTGTCGTCGTGGGTGGGGTACTTGACCTGCAAATCGGCCCGATTGCCATACAGCGGCTCGCGGTGCTGGGGAATGGCATCCGGGAAATTCCACACTACAGCACGCGCCTTGGCGTTGCCAAACGGATGGCAACCGTGCACCTGCATGACGACACGCTGGATACCACCGGACATGTCGGTTTTCCAGTTCTTGCCTTCTGCTGCCGTCTTCTCGACATCGGTGAGATCGTCCCACCAGCCCAGCTTTTTCATCAGGACGTGGTCGAATTCGGGGTAGCCCGTGGTGATATCCGCCCCTTTGGAGTGGGAGCCGTCTTCTGCCAGCAACGTCTTGCCCTCGCGCTCCACACCGAAATTAGCGCGGAAGTTGCCGCCACCATCCATGACGTGTTTGGTAGTGTCGTACAGGTTTGGCGAACCGGGATGTTTGAGCGCTGGTGAGCCGTAGCAGGGCCATGGCAAACCGAAATAGTCACCCGTGAAGTCGTAGCCGGTTTCCTTGTCCTTGCCCCCCTTCGCCCTCAGCGTCTTCACGTCGAACAGGTTCATGTTGCGCATGTGCGCCTTAAGCCGCTCAGGGCTTTGCCCGGTGTAGCCGATGGTCCAGACCGAGCCGTTGATCTCGCGCAGAATATCCTCTGGCACAGGCTCATCCATGCCTTTGACTTTCTGCATTTTGTAGTTGATGGACAGCTCTTTTCCGAAGCCAAGCTTATCGGCGAACTGCTGCATGATCATGTGATCGCTGCGGCTTTCCCACAGCGGCTCAATGACTTTTTCGCGCCACTGCAACGACCGGTTGGAAGCTGTGCAGGAGCCACTGGTCTCAAACTGGGTGGCTGCCGGCAGCAGGTACACCGCACGGTTGGCATTCAGGTCTTCGGGCTTGCCCGGCATGGCCGCCATGGCTGCTGTAGCAGATGGATAGGGGTCAACCACCACCAGCAAATCCAGCTTGTCCATGGCGCGCTTCATCTCCAGACCCCGGGTCTGGGAGTTGGGGGCGTGACCCCAATAGAAAACGCCGCGCAAATTGGAATCCTGATCGATCAGTTCGTTCTTCTCCAGCACGCCGTCAATCCAGCGCGACACAGTGATGCCTGGCTTGGTCATCATGGCGGGAGAAGCGTATTGCTTTTTGATCCATTCGTAGTCCACGCCCCAGGCTTTGGCGAAATGCCGCCATGAGCCCTCAACCAAACCGTAGTAACCGGGCAAAGAATCTGGATTGGGGCCCACATCGGTGGCACCCTGCACGTTGTCATGACCCCGGAAGATGTTGGTTCCGCCACCTGACTTGCCCACATTGCCCAAGGCCAGTTGCAGGATGCAGGAGGCCCGCACAACCGCATTGCCGGTGGTGTGCTGGGTCTGGCCCATGCACCACACCACGGTGCCGGGACGGCTCTCGTTGAGCATGGTGGCCACCTTGAGTACCTGGGCCTCCTTGACGCCGCAGGCCTCTTCCACCTTGTCAGGAGTCCACTTGGCCAGCACTTCTTCCTTGACCTTCTCCATGCCGTGCACACGGTCATTGATGTACTGCTTGTCCTCCCATCCGTTCTTGAAGATGTGATAGAGCACTCCAAACAAAAATGGAATGTCAGCGCCCGAACGCAGGCGCACATATTCGTCCGCCTTGGCGGCCGTGCGTGTAAAGCGGGGGTCCACCACGATCATCTTGCAACCGTTTTCCTTGGCATGCAGCATGTGCAGCATGCTCACCGGGTGAGCCTCTGCGGCGTTCGACCCGATGTACATGGCGACCTTGCTGTTCTGCATGTCGTTATAGGAATTGGTCATGGCGCCATAACCCCAGGTGTTGGCGACACCAGCGACGGTGGTGGAGTGGCAAATACGCGCCTGGTGGTCGCAGTTGTTGGTGCCCCAGAAGCTCACAAACTTGCGCAGCAAGTAGGCCTGCTCGTTGTTGTGTTTGGACGAACCAATAAAGTACACGCTGTCGGGGCCGCTGGATTTCTTGAGCTCCAGCATCTTGGCGCTGATCTCTGTCAGGGCCGTGTCCCAGCTGATGCGCTCATACTTGCCGTTGACCAGCTTCATGGGATACCGCAGGCGGTGCTCACCGTGGCCGTGTTCGCGCAAAGAGGCCCCTTTGGCGCAATGCGCACCGAGATTGATCGGCGAATCAAACACCGCTTCCTGGCGAACCCAGACCCCGTTTTCCACAATCGCATCGACCGCGCAGCCGACCGAGCAATGGGTGCAAATGGTGCGTTTGACTTCGATCTTTCCGTCACCGATGGCGACTGCGCCTGCAGCCGCATGAGACTTTTTGACCAAGGTCAGCTGCGAGGCGGCCAAACCCACCCCCACACCCAAACCGGAGCGGCGCAAGAACGCACGGCGGTCCATGGTGGGCAATGCCTGAGACAGGCCACGGCGCAGGCTGTGCACGAACGGTGAACGTTGGGATGAATCCGACGAACCAGATTTTTTTGTCAACAACATGTATCTCTCCAAAGTCGGCGAGGGCCGCCGCGTTAGCCAAAAATCAGACCAGCGTCGTCTTGTAATACTGCTTGACGTGCGCACTCAAGATGTAGCCACCACCTCGTTCGGGCTTCGGCAAGACCGCCGCCGCAGCGGTCGGCGTCAGGGTGTTCAAGGAGGGCAGCACGGTGGCAACCGTAGCAAGTGCACCTGCGGTACTGGCGCCTGCAAACAGCGTGCGCCGGGACAGTTTGGTCGTGGATTGACTCATGTTGGTTCTCCTCAAGAGTTCTACTTAGGAACTGGAATGCATAGACTGGGCGGATTCAATTTACCAACGTCCACGTGTTTCAGCAAGAGGGGAAAACCTGATAAAGCCCTGCGGCATGCAACTTTAATGAAGCGGATTCCGAAGAAGAAAAACCAAAAAAATTTCCACAGCATTTTCAAGCAGTAAACATGCCAACCATGCTTTTACGATCGCCGAATATACAAAACAAGGACTTAGAATTTTGCTGCGATGCAGCATCAGGTGACATCTTGCCAAACTGTCAACATGCTTGCGACAACTTGTCGCACATGCCCGCAGCCAACTTGGGTCGGGCACACAACAAGTCCGTGGATTCGTCTCAAAAAAGAGTTGAAAATATTTATACCCGAGTGGATTTGTCGGATGTCCCGATAAAATTGAAGCTCATCAAGATCAGCATCAGTGACACAAACCGGCCCCTTTCAACTGCGAGATAAACCGACCGAAGGCTGGCCCTTGTGGTCAGTTTTGGTCGTGGATGACGAACCTGGCATGCGCAATTTTCTGGTCAAGACCTTGTTGCCCCGCTGCCACACCGTCATGGAGGCTGCCAGTGCAGAAGAAGGAGCCGAGATTCTCCAGGCAGTTCATGTCGACCTCATCGTGCTGGATATTTCGCTACCCGGGCGCAGCGGCGTAAATTGGCTCAAGGAGCTGCGCGAGCAAGCTTTTGGTGGTCACGTCATTCTGATCACGGCATTCGCCGACCTCGACACCGCCATTGAAGCCCTGCGCGCAGGCGCTTCGGATTTCATCCTCAAACCGTTTCGGGTACCCCAAATTCTCAACGCCATCAAGCATTGCTTTGACAGCTCACGGCTCAAGCGGGAGAACTACGTGCTCAAGCGCAGTCTGGCGGTCAGACACGACGCAGACTGCGGACTGATGGGCAGCTCAGCCGCCATGGCGGACCTGTCCGAATCACTTGGCCGTGTGGCCTCCGTGGACAGTACCGTTTTGCTGCAAGGCGAATCCGGCACGGGTAAGGAGCTGGTAGCTCGCGCCTTGCACAATTTGAGCCCCCGGGCGCCGGGCCCTTTTGTGCCTGTCAACTGTGCGTCCATGTCACCCGAGTTGATTGAAAGTGAACTCTTTGGTCACGCCAAGGGCGCTTTCACCGGCGCCACCAAGGCGCGCAACGGCCTGTTTTATTACGCGCAGGACGGCACGCTGTTTCTGGACGAAGTGGCCGAGCTGCCGCTGGCGCTGCAAGCCACCTTGCTGCGTGCGCTGGAAGACCACAAAGTCCGGCCGGTCGGCAGCGTCCAACTGCTGCCCATCAATGCCCGCATCATCGCAGCCACCAACCGTTGTTTGCGCGACGAAGTCGCTGGCGGACGCTTTCGCAAGGACTTGTATTACCGGCTGCAAGTGGTTGAGATCAACCTGCCCCCGCTGCGCGAGCACAAAGAAGACATCCCCGAGCTCGTGGCCCATTTCATGGCGCAACTCGTGCCCAGGCTGGGCACGGCGCCTTTAGCCATCACACCCGCCGAGATGGGCTACCTGATGCAATACGACTGGCCCGGCAATGCCCGCGAATTACGCAACCTGGTGGAGCGCTCGCTGATTTTGGGCGCGCTCAATGTATCGGCGCTGTTCTCACTGGGTACCCGCACTGCACGAGTCTCCACAGAGACTCGCGTGGAACACGTAACCACTGACCTGCAGGCCCTGGAGAAGCAGCATATCCAAACCGTGCTGGACTCCGTACAGGGCGATAAGACCCGCGCAGCTCAGTTGCTGGGTATTTCCCGGCGCACGCTGGAGCGGCGGCACGCCGAATGGGCTCTGAAGTGAAGCCCGGCGTCTCCAGGCTGTGGGACCTGCGTGAGGTGCACTGGATCGCCCACTCGGTCAAGAACAAGCTGTTGGCCATGGCCCTGCTGCCCCTGCTGGTGGTATTGCCCTTGCTGGTGGGCGCGCTGGTCATCTGGGGCAACGCCGCCTACGACCGGCTCCTGATCACCAAGGTGCGCAGCGATCTGGCAGTGGCACGAGGTTACTTTGAGCAGGTGCTCTACACCGTGGGTGCCGGAACCCAGGCTGTGGCTGCCTCGCACACCCTGCACGTGGCGCTCGCGCGCGGTGACCTGAAAGGCCTGCAGCAGCAATTGATGGACGCACGTGCCCGGCTTGATTTTGATTTCATCAACCTGTACAGCCCTGAAGGCAAGTTGCTCACGGCCAACTGGATCGCACCGCCCGAACACCCATGGCCTGACGTTCTTCAGACCGAGGGTGGCTCCACGCTGGCGGGCTGGTCGCCGGCAGCGCAGGCCAGCCTGGCACTGATGAGCGGCACCGAACTGCTCACCTTGGCGCCGCACCTGGCCGAGCGCCTTCGCATCCCCTTGATTGCCACACGCGGTGCGTCACCCACGCCCCGCACGGACGAGGACCGGGCGCTGGTCATGCTGTCCTCCACACCGGTTCTTGGCGCCAACGGTGAGACCCTGGCCCTGCTGCGCGGGGGCGTGCTGCTCAACCAGAACCTGGATCTGATCGACCACATCAACCGCATCGTCTACCCTGAAGGCTCCCTCCCCTTTGACAGCCACGGCACTGCCACCTTGTTCATGGAGGACGTGCGCATCACCACCAATGTGCGCCTGTTTCAGGACCAGCGCGCGATCGGCACACGCGTCTCCCAAGCCGTGCGCCATGCGGTGCTGGACAATGGAGACACCTGGCTGGACCGCGCATTTGTGGTGAATGACTGGTATGTGTCGGCCTACGACCCGCTGGTAGATGCCACGGGGCAGCGGGTGGGCATGTTGTATGTGGGTTATCTGGAGAAACCGTTCCGGTTCGTGAAGTACGGTATGTTGGCCTTGATTGCGGGCATCTTTCTGCTCGTGATGGTGCTGGCCGCCGTGTTTTCGGTGCGCTGGGCACGCAGCATCTTCAAGCCGGTGGAGCAAATGAACCACGCCATCCAGCGGGTGGAGGAGGGCGACCCGGGAGCGCGCGTCGGCCCCGTGGAGGCGCGCGACGAAATTGGCACTCTGGCCAACCACCTGGATCAATTGCTCGATGTGATTGACGACAAGACCCAGGCGCTGCAACGCTGGGCTGGCGAACTCGATGCCAAGGTCATTGCACGCACACATGAGCTGGCGCAAAGTAACACCTCGCTGCAGGCCGCCCAGCAGCAACTCATCAAATCAGAAAAACTGGCGACTATCGGCCAACTCACGGCCAGCGTGGCGCACGAAATCAACAACCCAATTGCGGTGATTCAGGGCAACCTGGACCTGGTGCGCGAGCTGCTGGGGCCACACGCCCAGCCCGTGGCCGCCGAATTGAAGCTGATGGACCAGCAGGTAGACCGCATGCGCCTGATCGTGACCCAGCTGCTCCAGCACGCCCGGCCGACCGATTACGCGGGCTATGTGGAGGCTGTGGATGTGAACCAGACGCTGGACAACGCGCTGCTGCTGGTCGGGCACCTGCTGGCCCACACGCGCATTGAGGTGCGCAGCGATCTGCGGGCCACTGTGCGGGTGGGCATCAACGCGCAGGAGCTGCAGCAGGTGGTGATCAACCTGCTCATCAATGCCATTCAGGCCATGCCCGAGGGCGGCACACTCACCCTGAACACAAGAGACTGGCCGGGCGACAACGCCAACCCACAGCCCCGAGGCGCCTGCATTGAGGTCACGGACAGCGGCTGCGGCCTGAGTGAATCCGCGCTGGAGAAAGTGTTCACACCATTCTTCACCACCAAAAATGATGGCAATGGCCTGGGCCTGTGGATCAGCCAGGGCTTGATTGAACGTTACGGCGGGCGCATCTCTGCAGCCAACGCCGCAAGCGGACCAGGGGCCGGTTTCACCGTGTGGCTGCTGACCGACGCGCAGGTACCAGAGGCCAGTTTGCGCTCCAACAACCCTGGGCCAGACCCATTTTAGCTCCTTAATAAATAGCCACAAAGTCAATAGATATAAAGGCTATAGGGCAGAAAGACTATATTTTCTGCAAATAGACATACTCGCCTGCCATAGGGTTGGTTCGATCCAGTCGAAGTGGCGCCTGGTGGCTCGCCACCCAGCGCAACCCATGGCATACCGCCAAATTTTCAAGATAGGCGCGCGAGTGCGAGAAACGCAAGGTGGGGTGCAGTTGCACATCTTGTCCCTCATCCGACACCTCAACCGTGAAAGCCAGCCACCCGTGGTGACGCAGGCGCTGGCTCAGCAAGGCAAAGACGGCCTCCAGACGCCCCACATAAATGAACACATCGGCCGCCACCACCAAATCGGCAGCCACTGACTCATCAGCCAGATAAGTGAGCAAATCGGCCAGGACCAGGCGGTCATAGACGCCCAGGGCGCGGGCTTTTTCAACCATCTGGCCCGACAAGTCCACCCCGGTCAGCGTCCCCGCACGCGACCGCAACAGCACCCCGCACAGGCCGGTTCCGCAGCCCAGATCAAGCACCTGATCAAAGACAGCCGGACAGTCGGCGGGCAAGCACTCAATGAGCACCTGGTGTCCCTGGTAACCCAGTTGCTTCACCAAGTGGTTGTCAAAGTCATCCGCATACTGGTCAAACAGGGTCTCCACGTAGGCTCTGGGCGCATCGACCACCGGGCCACCGCGCGTGAGGGCAGCCAGGTAGTAGCGGTGCAGTTCAGGGTCGGCACCCAAGTCCAGGGCCCGTTGGTAACAGTCGGCGGCTGATTCAAGCCGGTTGGCCTCCCGGTGCGCATGCCCCTGCTGCGTCCAGGCCTCGGCCAGCGCAGGGTCCAGCCGCAGCGCTGCTTGAAACGCCTGCATCGCCTCGTCGCGGCGCCCCTGACTGGCCAGGCATTGACCCAGGCGCAACTGAAAGGCGGCGGAGTCCGCACCCAGCGACTGGGCACGCTGGTGGCTGAGCAAGGCCTGTGGCCACTGGCCCAACTCCATGTGGACCAGGCCCAGGGCGGCCCAACCATCCGCCTGGCTGTCATCGGCCGCCGTGGCTTGAAGTAGCAGCGGCTCGGCTTCAGAAAAACGCCTCAGGTGCGCCTTGGTCACACCCAGGTTCAGGAGCACCGAAGGTCGCCCAGGAGCCAATTGCAGGGCCGAGGAAAATGCCTGCTCCGCGTCCTCGAGTTGGCCTCGCTCAAAGGCCTGAACGCCGTCCAAAAAATGCTGCCGGGCTTGATCCAGTGAATTTGACATGGCTTGCCCCAGCCACTCAGACCAACATGTCAAAACCTTGCGCTTCGACGGCCATGAATGCGCGTGTCAGTCCACCCACAGCGCCGTAAAAACGGGCGCGGGGGTGAGCCTCCAGGTCATCGCACAGGGTGTTGACCCAGGGCTGGATGTGCGTGGC
Source organism: Rhodoferax sp. OV413 (assembly GCA_943371745.1). GTDB lineage: Bacteria > Pseudomonadota > Gammaproteobacteria > Burkholderiales > Burkholderiaceae_C > Rhodoferax. Next base: position 3,456 of record CALRWE010000037.1, on the reverse strand, counting down.
AAAAAATTCGCGCTGGTGCGTGAGGTTGGCCACCGCCACGTCATCGGAGGCAATCAGGTAACGCATGACCTCGCACAGGTAAGCGAAATGGTCCTCGGTCTCGGACATGGCGTCATCGCGCGCCAGCCCAAGGGTGACCAGGTCGGTGCGCAGCCTGGCGAGTGGTTTCTCGTTCAGGAAACCACTCAAAAAATGGGAACCGTACAAGTACACCTCGGGCTTACCCATGCCGCCAAACAAGGTGTTGTATTCGCTGCCGATGGCCTCGTCCGAGAGCTCGCGTGCGGCTCCGACCAGCAGGCGCCAGGGCTCCTCCAGGAAGGCGCCTGCCGCCGGGGCATCGGTCGCTGCAGCGCGTAAATTCGCTATCAACTCTGATGTAGGTGAGGCATAAAATACGAGGGCTAGCAGACCATAGAGCTCGGAACGGGCGGTTTCTTCGTCAAGCGCGCTGGAGCGCAGGGAGTCGGGGGTGGGGATCATCAGAGGTCCGTGATTTTGATTTCGTTCTGGGCCGAATAAATATCGACCACGCGGCAGTCGCCACACATTTTGAGGCGCTCCAGGGCGGCACCCTGGAACATGCTGTGGCCTGCGAGCTTGCCCAGCATGGATTCAATCGCCTTGAGCGTGCCAAAGGGTTTGGCGCAGCGCACGCAGGCATAGGGCTTCATCTCATTGATGACTACGGCCTCTTTGCGCAACGGGCTCAAGCTGAGCTGCGGCACCAGGGTAATGGCACCCTCGGGGCAGGTGGTGGCACACAGGCCGCACTGCACACAGTTTTTCTCGACCAGCTTGAGCTGGGGCGACTCGGCGTTGTCTTGCAGTGCGCTGGCCGGGCAGGCGTTGACGCAGCTCAGGCACAAGGTGCAGGCATCCTTGTTGATGAGCAGCGCGCCCAGCGGGGCACCAGCGGGCAAGGCAATGACTGATGGCGCACTGGGCGCATGCTCCGTCAGGTGATCCAGCGCCAGATCCAGCGTGGCGCGTTTGTCGGACTGCACCGCGAAGCTGGCGCTGCGGGCCACCGTCTGGGCGGGTGCGGCCTGCAAATCGCTGTCCAGCGCGGCCAGGTCGCGAGCGTCTTTGGCGTGCAGCACACGAAAGTGCTCACCCTGGTAACCCAGGCCGGTCAGGATGGCTTGCGCCACCGCCATCTGGCTGCGAATGGCCTCATGGTATTGCGGCGCTTCTTCATCGGTCATCAACACCCAAACTTGCGAGGCCCCGTAGGCGATGGCTGTCAACCACACCTCCAGCCCCAGAGATGAGGTATGCCACAGCGGCACCGGCAGCACACGGGCCGGCACGCCGTGGGTGCCCTGCTTGCTGCCCCGGTCCAGTTGGGCAGCGCGGCCCAGGTCGCCCAGCAGGCGGGTTCCGCCTTCCTGGCTGTGCAGTAAGAGCGCGGCGTTTTTGCCGCCACTGCGGCCATAAGTCGACAGCAGCGTCTTGAACCTGACGCCCTGCTCACTGGCACGCGGGTAGGCAAAGGTCATGGCCCCGGTGGGGCAGACCGTGCTGCAGGTGCCGCAGCCCACACACAGGTTGGGGTTGACCTTGATTTGCTGGCGGCTACGGTCGCTGCTGATGGCCGACGCCGAGCAGACATCAATGCAGGCATTGCAGCCGATTTTTTCGTTGCGGCTGTGGGCACACAGCTTTTGCTTGTAGTTGAAAAACTTGGGCTTCTCAAATTCACCCACCAGCGAGCGCAGCTTGTTGAGCGGCGCCAAGCTCAGGCCGTCCCAGCGCACATAGCCCAGCGGCAAGGCGTGCTGGGTGAAAGCGGGCGTGGCGCGCAGGTCCAGCACCAGATCAAAGGTCTCGGACGCGCTCTCGGGCTCACGGGTGAAATCAATGGCGCCCGCCACCTTGCACACCTTGACGCAGGCGCGGTGTGACTGGCAGGCGTTCAGGTCGATCTGGTAGTCCAGCCCGATGGCATCTTCCGGGCAAGCCACCAGGCAGGCGTTGCAACGGGTGCACAGGTCCAGGTCGATCGGGTTGTTGCGCAGCCATTTCAGTTCAAACGCGCCCAGCCAACCGGTCAGGGACTCGATCTTTCCACCCAGCACGGGGTAACGGCGCTCTTGCGCGGCGCCGGCATCGCCTGCGCCCTGGGTGAACAAGGTCACATCCAGCTCCTCGCCCAGCAATTCGGCCGCGCGCTCAGCCGCACCAAGCTGACCAATGATGAGCACGCGCCCCGCGCTCTTGTAAGTGACTGTGGCCACTGGCTCAGGGTCGGGCAAATGGGCGGCTGCCAGCAAGGCGGCTATCTTGGGTGTGGCATTGGCTGCGTCCCGGCTCCAACCGCCGGTTTCCCGAATGTTGACAAAGCGGATGGGGGCTGTGGTGCCCGCGCCATTGGCCAGCTCGGTGAACAGGCGGCGCTCCTGGGTACAGGCCACCACCACGTCGTCGCCGGTTTTCAGGGCCGCCTCAAAGGCGCCGGCCTCGCGGCGGCACAGGGTGCTGTGCAGAGTCAGGGTTTCATTGAGTGCTGCGCCCAGGCTCCTGGGGTCCAGCGGCATCGTTTGGTTGCAGTCGCAAATCAGTGTGGTCATGGTCAGGCTCCGCCTCAAGGGGCGGGTTATCTAAGGGAGGCTCGGTCACGCTGGCCGGGGGTTTCGCGGACTGTGCCACGGAATCGGGAATGGGGATATGGGCATCATCCCGTAGTGTCTGGGCAGGCGCGGGCGCTTGCTCCTCTTCCTCAAACAGCTTCAAGAATTTGGCGCTGGCCATCTGGCGCAGCATCGACGCTGGCAGCGGGTCGGGCAGTGAGTAGTCGTCAATGTAGATGTCGAGCCGGTCCATCACGTTGTAGTGGGGGTCGGTGAACAGCTTCTTCATGGCCGCGTTGCGCACCTCGGGCGAGACGGCGCGGGAGACAAAGGGGGCGTAGTCCGACTCAGCCGTCAGGGCCTTGACGTCGTCCAGCGACAAAACGGGCGCGGGCTCGGTGGCTTCAGGGGCCGGCGCAGTCAGGTCCGTTGTTGGTGTTGCAGGCGTTGTAGCCGTTGTAGCCGTTGTAGCCGTTGTAGCCGTTGAGTTTGGCGCAGAAGCCATCCGGTTTTCGGGGCGCGCTGGCACCTCGGGCTTGGGCACCGGCGCAGGCGGTTCAATGAGTGGCTTACCCTCGCGCACAGCCTGCTTGCGCTGCGACCAGCGGCCCAAAAACCCGTCAGCCACGGCCACCGCCCTGCTTCTTCTCGGTGCTGATGGACGCGGGGTTGCCAAAGCGGTCGGTCAGCGACCGAAAACTCTCGGGCCGCTTGCGGCGCCGGGGTTCTTCGACATGGTATTCGTGCACAAAGGCCTGCAGCCATTCCACCACCGGGGTCGAAGCTGGCACCTGCTCCACGGTTTCCTGCGCGTCCAGCCAGCGGCCAGCCTCGTGGTAGCTCAAAGTGACTGACAAAGGGCGGGCAATGGGCTCATCGGTGA
>CALRWE010000036.1:0-26757 GCA_943371745.1 Rhodoferax sp. OV413 | reverse complement strand
TGGCAACCACACCAGGAATCATCAATTTGAAGGGCACCTTGTTCAGACTCGCAGCCTGCTTCATCACGTTGGCACGAGACAAATCATTGCCACTTTGAGAAAGAACCTGCACCAGTGCCTGAGCAGTCACATAGCCGTAGACATTCATCGAGTCTGCCTTGTTGGCGCCGGGTAGGTACTTGTCCATGAAGGCAGACCAGGCTTTCATGTCGGGATGGTCTTTCCAGCGTGCATCTGTAGATTCCATCAAATAGGCCGTGCTCAGAATTCCCTGGCTGTTCTCAATCCCTGCCGGTTTCATGACCGCACCCACAGATACAGAAATGTTGATCAAATAGTGGGCTGGTTTCCAGCCAATTTCCGCAATCTTTTTGATTACCTGGGAGGCGAACTTGGGTGTGGTGATATTCACCAGGACGTCAGCCCCCGAAGCCTTCAGCTTGAGCACCTGCGAGTCCACTGTGGGGTCTGAAGGCTCGTAGGTGGCTGTTGCGACGATCATCGAGTTTGCCTTTTCCCCCAGACCGTCTTTCAGACCGGCCAGATAGTCCTTGCCGAAATCATCATTCTGGGAAAGAACTGCAATCTTTGCGTTGGGAATGTTGGTCAAAATATGCTTCGCATAGATGGCGCCCTCGCTGAAATAGGTCGGCTGCCACCCCATCGTCCAAGGGTATTTTTTCGGGTCTACCAGATGGGTTGCGCCACCGCCCACCAGCAACTGAGGGACCTGCTTGGCGTTGAGGTACTTTTGCGCTGCCAAATTAGCGGCAGTTCCAATCGTGTTGAACATCGCCAAAACGTCATCGCTCTCCACCAGCTTTCGGGTTTGCTCAACGGTTTTCGGTGGACTCAAGGCGTCGTCGTAGGAAATGAAGTTGATTTTGCGGCCGTTGATGCCGCCGTTTTCGTTCACCATCTTGAAGTAGGCAGCCTCTACCTTGGCGATCGTGCTGTAGGCTGAGCCCGGACCGCTGTAGGGGCTGGTGTTTCCAATGCGGATCTCGGTGTCGGTGACGCCAGGCAATTGTGCCTTCTGCGCCCAAGCGCCAGACAGCGCCAGGCTACCCAAAACGGCTGCCACAAAGGCTTTTCCGAATCGGGTGTGCGCCGATCTGCCCTGGCGTCCAAAGCCCCTTGTCCCTGCCACGATGGAACTGCCTGCAAAGGCTCGTCGGGTCATTGATTTAATGCTGTTTGCCATGTTGTTCATGTCTGTCTCCTGGTTTTGGTTAGTTGGAAGTTCCGCTTTTGCGTTGGAACCGGTGGAAAATAAAATCCCGAAAAGTGCTTGCGCCTGACGGCAGAAAAAATATGAGGGCGATGAGAAATACGCCGTAAATGGCACCCGACAAGCCCTTGGAGACGGTCTCGGCCACATTGGGTACGAGCAAGACGAAGATGGCACCCAAGAAGGCCCCGGGCAACCAACCAACGCCGCCGACCACGAGGCCTACCAAAATGGCGGCCGAAAGATAAAAGGTGAAGCTCTCCGGTGCGATGTACTGCACTGCCATGGCACTCAGTGCCCCCGCAATGCCATTGAATGCTGCGCTCATGCCAAAGGCCAGAGTTTTGTAGACCGACACATTGACCCCCATCGCCTTGGCAGCCACAGGGCTCTCTTTGACGGCCAGCAGGGCCAGGCCGGTCCGGCTCTTGATCAGGTTTCTGGCGACCAGGTAGAGTAGACAGGTCGTGATGAGCGTGATGTAGTAGAGCCACTGATCCTCGCTCAGCGATGATCCAAAAGGGGCTTGTGGCTTGTTGACGGCGATGCCCTGGGAGCCGCCTGTCCATGCTTCCAAAACAGATAGTTTGATGACCTGCGGCATGGCGACGGCCAACGAGAAAGTAGCCATGGCGAGGTAATGTCCTTCCAGACGCAGTGCGGGTAATCCAAACAAAAATCCAAACAGGAAGGCAATGACGCCGGCAGCCGGTATGGCAAAGCCGTAGTGCAGGTCATATTGACCCATGAAAATGGCTGCCGTATAGGCACCGACGGCATAGAACGCCCCATGGCCCAGCGACAGCTGGCCACTGAAGCCAACCAGGAGATTCAGTCCCATGATGGCAATCGCGAAGATCATGACCTGGGTGGCTTGAAACAGTAGAAATCCCTTCGCGAATGCAGGTAGCGCAACAGCCACCGCTAGGACCCCGACCACTGGCGCTATCCAATTGATGGGATGCCATTGCCGATTCATTTGATTTTTCATACGCGGTGCACCAGTTTTTTCCCCAAGAGACCCTGGGGACGTATCACAAGAACCAAAACGATGGTGACCAGCGCCAACGTGAGTTTGAGTTCGCCGCCAATGACCGGAATGAATGTGCCAGCCAGGTTCTCCAGAACACCCACGATGAGTCCTCCGAGAACAGCCCCGGCAGGGCTGCTGAGTCCACCGAGCACAGCACCGGCAAAGCCATAGACCAAGGTCCCAGCCATCATGTTGGGCTCCAAAAAAACGACGGGAGCGATCAGCATGCCGGCCACCGCACCAATGGCCGCTGCCATGCCCCAGCCAAGCCCCTCAAGCGTTCTGACACGTATGCCCAGGAGGCGTGCTGATGTCGGGTTGTTTGCGGCCCCGCGCATGGCCAAACCAACCCGGGTAGACCGAAAAAAGGCAAACAGCAGGACCAGGATGACCAGCGTGGTGACCATCATGCCCGCTTGATGCTGGCTGATCCACGCGCTTCCCAAAAATGGCGCAGTCCCAAACGGCGATGGAAATGGCTTGACCGTGAAGCTCCAGATGTAACCTGCAACGCTGTTGATCGTCAGCAGCAATCCGATGAAGACAATGACAAGGCTCAGGGGTGGCGCATTGCGAAGCGGTCGCATCAAGACTCGTTCCACCAAGACACCCAAAATAAATGACATCAAAACGGTCAGTGGGAACGCCATCCAATAGGTCACGCCGTAGTCCATGATCTGCCATGCTGCAAAGGTGGAGAGCATGGCCATCTCACCTTGGGCGAAGTTCACATGACCAATGGATTGGTAGATCATGACGACAGCGAGCGCGACACAGGCGTAAATCGTTCCTGTGGATATGCCCGCGATCAGTTGCTGTGCAAAGAGTTCCATCATCAATTCCCGAGGTAGGCTTGTCGAATCGTGTCGTTCTTTCGGATCACGTCTGGTGTGCCCGAAAAAACAATCCGCCCTGTTTCCAGTAGGTAGGCCTGGTGTGCCAGATCCAAGGCGAGGTGCGCGTTCTGTTCAACCAGAAGGATGCTGATTCCCTGCTCCTGGTTGAGTCGCCTGAAAATGTTGAAGAGTTCGCGCACCATGAGCGGTGCCAGGCCAAAGGACGGTTCATCCAGCAGCAGCAATGTCGGCCGCGCCATCAGTGCGCGGGCCACCGAGAGCATTTGTTGCTCACCGCCCGACAAGGTTCCGGCTTGCTGTGAATTCCGTTTTTGAAGAATCGGAAAGTAGCCATAAATCCGGTCCATGTCCTGGCTGATGCTGACCTTGTCGCTTCGGTGAATTGCGCCGAGCTGCAAATTCTCAGTCACGCTCAGTGCGCCAAAAGTCCCGCGCCCGTCCGGCACATGGCCCACGCCCAGCCGAGCGATCTCTTCCGTGGACAACTGTTCAATCCGTCGCCCGTCGACTTCGATGCAGCCTTGACGCGACAGCATGCCGCAAATAGCCCGCAGGGTGCTGGTTTTGCCGGCGCCATTGGCACCGAGCAGCGCGGTGATCTCACCCGCGTTGACCCGAAGGCTCAGGCCGTGCAGAACCTTGCTGCTTCCATAGGAGGCTGTCAGATCCTTGATGATTAATTGGCCCCTCATGCCGAGTCTCCGCCCAGATAGGCAGCAATCACGTCCGGGTGTTGTTGTACCTGTTCTGGTGTGCCTTCTGCGATCCGTCGCCCGAAGTTAAGGGCCACGATGTGATCTGAAATGGACATCACCAAACCCATGTGGTGCTCAACCAGCAGCACTGTCAGCTTGAAGTCCCGGCGAATCTTCTGGATGATTTGCCCCAGTTCTTTCACTTCTTCATGGTTGAGTCCGCAGGCAGGCTCATCCAGGAGCAGCATGCTCGGCTCAGTGGCCAGCGCGCGGGCCAATTCAACGCGCTTTTGGGTGCCAAATGGCAAGTCCTTCACTTTGCTTGTGGCGACATCCTGCAGATGGAGGTAATCGATCAGGCGATGTGCTGCCGCGTTGGAGGCTGCGTTGGCCCGACGGGACAAGGGCAGACGCAGGGCGTCGGCGATCAGGTTTCCCCGGGTGCGTGTATGTGCCCCGATCCTGATGTTGTCGGTGACTGTCAAATTCTGAAAGAGCGCCAGGTTTTGGAACGTGCGGCCAATACCTCGCTCGGCGATGTGCTGCGCCGCAGTGACCAGAAGCGATTGACCTCGGTACAAGATATCCCCCGAGTCGGGCGTATACAGACGGCTTACGCAGTTGAAGAGCGTCGTTTTGCCCGCGCCATTGGGGCCAATGAGTGCGACCACTTTACCCTCAGGAATCTTGAAGCTCACCCGGTCAAGGGCGACCACGCCACCGAAGGTCACCACAACATTGGAGACTTCAAGCAATGAAGGAGTGGGGGTTGTCGTGGCACTCGCGGTGGACGTGGCAGCCTTCGGTCCTGGGTGGTTGGTGGTGATGGTCATGGTGGTCAGGCGAGTTACTTGCCTTTGAAGGCAGGTTTTCTCTTTTCAACGAAGGCGCTACGTCCTTCAAGACGGTCCTCACTGTTGCGAAGGATTCCAAACGACTGCTGCTCCAATTCGAGTCCTGCAGCCAAAGGGATCTCACGACCCACAGTCGCCAGTCGCTTGACGGCAGACACCGCCAGGGGTGCATTGGCTGCGATCTGTCGGGCAATGGACAATGCTGTCCCCATGAGCGCAGAGGGCGGGACCACGCGACTTACCAAGCCAATTCGCAACGCTTCCTGGGCGTCGATCCTTGCGCCGGTCAGTAGCATCAGCATGGCGTCTGACTGGCCAATCGCACGAACGATGCGTTGGGTCCCGCCCGCGCCTGGGATGCTGCCAATGCAAACCTCGGGCAGACCGAAGCTTGCCCTATCTGACGCAATTCTGATGTCGCATTGAAGGGCGAGTTCAAGTCCGCCGCCGAGGGCAAATCCGTTGATCGCGCCGATGACCGGCTTGCCCGTCTGCAATTTGGCCAAATTCGGGGTCGGTCGAACCGACCCGAAGTGCAGTTCGGCAAAAGTTTCGCTGGGAGGCAAGGTTTTCTTCAAGTCCGCACCGGTACAAAATGAGCGATCGCCAGCGCCGGTAAGAACCACGACCCGTATGTCGCTGTCGGATGAAATTTGCTGCCAGATGGCGTGTAACTGGTCCACTGACTCGGGATCCAGTGCATTCATGGCTTCAGGCCGGTTCAAGGTGACCGTTGCGATGTAGTCGCAGACTTCAATGGAGACGGTCATGGTCAGGATGCCTGCTGTTGATCGGTCAGCTGGGGTGTGATCAGCGCGTCAATTCGTGAGCTGCTGTGCCCCATCGCCAAAAGAACCTCGCGCGTGTGTTCACCCAAGCGCGGTGGTGGGCGACGTGCGGCAGGTGATTCACCCATCGATTTGAGTGGAAAGCGAGGCATCGTGATGAGCCCTGCAGACGGGTGCTCAATGTGTTCGCTCATATTTGCTTCAACATAGGGCGGGGCGCGCACCACCTCGGCGTAGTTGTTAATGGGGCCGCAGATGATGTCCGCAGCCTCAAGCACCTTGATCCACGCCTGCTTGGTTTGGCTGCGCATCCGGGACTCCAGTGCCAGCACCAGCTCTGCACGGTGCTTGATACGCCCAGCGAGTTCCATAAAGCGGGGATCGGTCAGTAACTCTGGTGCACCGACGATCTCACACAAGGCCTTCCATCGCGCGGGTTGGTAGGCCGCCACCATGATCCAGCCGTCAGCGCAGCGCAAAGCCTCATTGGGGGCTGCATAGGGGGCCGCACTGCCTATGCGCTCGGGAATGATCTGGTCTGCCAGGTAGGACGCCAGTGCCGACTGTTGAAGGGCTACTGCGCTGCCGAACATGCTGATGTCAAGGTGCTGGCCCGTTCCGGTTTTCCCGCGTTGCGTGAGCGCAGCCAACACGCTCACCGTGGCCAGATAGCCGGTCACGATGTCAACCACCGGGACCTGTATCTTGCAGGGCGGTGCATCGGCCGAACCCGTCACGCTCATCAGCCCCGCGACAGCCTGGATAACTCCATCGACACCGGGCTTGTCTTGCCAGGGGCCGCTCTGTCCATAAGCTGAGACGGAGCAATAGATCAGGCGCGGGTTGGCTTGCTGGAGCTGCTCGTAGCCCAAGCCAAGCCGCTGCATGACACCAGGCCGAAAACTCTCCACAACCACATCGGCCTCCAGCAGGAGGTCCCGACATATTTCCAGGTGATCCTTGTTTTTGAGGTCGAGTGCGATGCTTCGCTTGTTCCGGTTCATCGACATGAAAGTGACACTCTCACCCTCAACCCATGGCACAAAGGCGCGGCCAAGTTCCCCGCTGGGGGACTCGACTTTGATCACGTCAGCGCCCAGGTCGGCGAGCATCATGGTGCAAGTCGGACCGGCGGCAATCTGGGTGAAGTCGATGACCTTGAGTCCGCTTAGTGACTGTGAAAGCATATTTTGTGTTCCGGATAATGATGGCTCAGGAGCCGCGAATGTTGTTTTCACGAATGATTCGTGACCATTTCTCGGTCTCCAGTTTCAAGGCACGCATTGACTCGTCTGGTGACAGAGTCAAAGCCTCGAAGCCATTTCCGGCCAAGTACTCTTTCATTTCCGGGCTGGTGATGACGCGGTCAATCGCGAGCCTCAGGCGTTGGATGACATCAGCTGGCGTGCCACGCGGGACCACCGCGTGGTACCAAAATCCCGCTTCGAAGCCATTGACGCCACTCTCGGCTATCGTGGGTATCTCAAGGGCCAATTGCGACCGGGTGGCGGATGCCACACCGAGAATGCGGAGCTTTCCGGTGCGGGCGTGCGGCAACACGGAAGGCAGACCGAGCATTGCAGCCGGAATGTGCCCACCCAGCAGGTCGTTCAAAGCCGGGCCAGTACCCCGATACGGGGCATGAATCAGAGGTGCGCCGGTCATGGCTGAAAAATGAATACCCGCAAGATGCTGGGGCGAAGCAATGCCAACGGATGCGTAAGCCAATGGAGATGACGACCTGCTTTTGGCGTAGCTGATGAACTCTGTGATGGTTCTTGCCGGGACGTTATTGCCGACCACGAGCGCAATCGGTGAGCTAGCCAACGTCGACACAAAGGCAATGTCCTGCGTCGGGTTGAACGAAAGGTTGTCGTACAGCAGCGGAAGAAGGGGGTCGCTGGTCCCGCCTATCCCCACCGTGTAACCGTCAGGCGCGGCGCGCGCCACTTCAGCCAGTCCGATCGTGGTGCCGGCGCCAGCCTTGTTGTCAACGATCACCGTTTGCCCCAGCGCAGCCGACAGGCGCTGCGCAAGGGCCCGCGCCACGGTGTCGGTCCCACCGCCCGGTGGAAATGGAACCACCATGCGCAAGCCCTTGGAGGGATAGCTGACCTGAGCCACCAGTGGCAGGCCAGATGCACCGAGAGCACCTGCAGCAATGATTTGAATAGCGAACCGTCGATTCATCGACGCGTTGATGGGGGTAATTTTCTTGTTCATACAGAAACACTGCTCAGACTGCGGCCACCACAAACGTAAAGCAACTGGCCTGTGATGTACGTCGATGCGGGTTGCGAAAAAAATCGGACGGCATGAGCGACATCCTCTGCTTGCCCGATGCGTTGGACGGGAACCGAGCGCTTGAGGTCTTCAATGACCTGTGCCGAAAGGGTCTGAAAGAGCGGGGTCTCGGTGATTCCCGGTGCAATGGCGTTAGCCGTGATGCCGTGACGGGCATATTCAAGTGCGAGACTGCGGGTGAAGCTGACAACGCCCCCCTTGGATGCCGAGTAACTGGCTTGGCCTCGGTTACCCAGCCAGGCTCGGGACGAAATGTTGATGATCCGGCCAAAACGCTGATGAACCATGTGGGGCAGAACAGCCTTTGCACAAATGAACTGGGACGTGAGGTTGGTTTCGACCACGCGTTGCCAGAAATCGAGGTCCATCTTCGCCACCAATTTGTCGCCGCCAATGCCGGCGTTGTTGACCAGAATGTCGATCCGTCCCGTAGTGTTGTGCAATTGAGCGACTGCACGCTCAACATCGTCCGGCGAGGTCACACTCACTTGCTGGCCGAAGACTTCAGCCCCCAGTTGCTGCAATTCGGTGCTTGCCTGCGCCAGTGCCGCGCTATCAATGTCCCAAATGGCGATGCGGCAGCCCTGACTGGCCAGGTCTTTGGCTATGCCCAGGCCGATGCCATTTGCTCCACCGGTCACGATGGCTGTCAGTCCGTGGAGGGAGTCCGGGAGGTTCGTGGAGTTCGGTTGCTTGTTGTCAGTCATGGTGGATTACCGGGGTCTAGATTGAAAATATGTGAATTGAGCAGGCAGCGTGGTCTACGCCCCAGATGCCACCGCCCGTTACCTGACTCAAGCCGACGCGGGCTCCTTGCACTTGGCGCTTGCCGGCGCGTTGTTGAAGCTGCTCGCAAATTTCAACGATCTGAGCCACTCCCGTGGCACCAGGTGGATGACCCTTTGCAAGCAGGCCGCCGCTCGGGTTGACGGGAATGCGACCGCCCAGCGAAGTAGAGCCGCTCGTCAGCAGGTGCTGTGCCTCGCCTCGTTTGCACAACCCCAAGGCCTCGTAATAGAGCAACTCCGAAATCGTGAAGGCATCATGGAGTTCGATGAGGCTCAGGTCCTCGGGACCAACGCCTGCCTGCTCATAGGCGAGGCGTGCGGCGCGCGCGGTAATCTCCGCTTCGGTCATATCGACCGGACCTGTTTCAAAAACACCAGACTGAACAACCGAGGCCAATACACGAACGGGTTTCGCCCGACCCTTGCCTGGCTTGTTTGTCAGCACGACCGCTGCTGCACCATCGACCACGGCTGGACAACATTGCAGCAAGGTGAGAGGCTCTGCAACAGGACGCGAGGCCAGTACCTGCTCGTTCGTGACCACTTTGCAGAATGTGGCGATGGGGTTGAGCGCGCCGTGCAGCCGGTTTTTGACCGACACCTCCGCGAGTACTTGCGACGATACACCGTAGTCGTGCATGTAGCGGCGTGCACGCATTGCATAGAGTGCAGGCATGACCATGCCCCGGCGGTTATTCCAGTCGTTCTGACCCAGTGGCAGTGCACCCCCGCCCAGTGTACTGAGCTGATCCATGCCAAAAACCAACACGGTGTCGTGCTTGCCGGAATTGATCGCGTCGAGTGCCAGGTGGAACGCGGTCGCTCCGCTGGAGCAGGCGTTGTCTATGTTGAAAACCGCTTGCCCGGTAGCGTGCAGTTCGCGCAAAACACGCTGGCCTGGAAGGTGACCACCAGCGGCATTTCCGCAGTAGAAGGCGTCGATATCCTTGATCGTGATACCCGCGTCACTCAACGCCTCCATCACGGCTGCTTGGGCTAGCACTTCCTCCGTCAAGTGGGGGAATTTGCCGAAGTCTGAAATGCCGACACCAGAAATCACGGCTGCGCTCATGGTGCGGTCCCTGTCGCCTGCTGGAAGGCGTAGTCCTCTGAGCCGTCTGCCAAGATGTGCTGCACCACTTGCATCGTTGCCCCAAGGGGTGGTTCCTGTCCTGCCTCGTAGACCATGGGGCCAAAAGCTCGAACGCCAGGTTCAAAGTCCACCATGGCGAGTGCGTAGGGGCCACGCTCCCGATCGATGTGAACGATGCTGTAGGTGTAGAGCACCCCCTTGGGGCCCAAAAGTATTTCTTCATCCGGTGTCTCGCCAAGAAAAAATTCTGCTGGCGGAAACTGCCAATTGACACTGCCTTCTTTTCGGTTTGCAAGCAAAGTCAAACCATCATCAGTGTGAACAATATGGTTTTTTGATCGCTTGGTAATCATCATTCTTGCTGTCTCCACATCGTGCTGTAAGTGAGGGGACTTTAGGCGCTGACAGCACAACCATCAATGCATGATTTCTGTCCAATATATTTAGCTCAGCTAAAATTACGTGATGCAAAGATCACACCTCCCATTACTCGGCTTGCGCGCCTTCGAGGTCACTGCAAGACACCTTAGTGTTTCCAAAGCTGCCATGGAGTTGTGCGTGACGCCTGGTGCCATCAGCCAGCAGGTCAAGCTCTTGGAGGAAAGCATCGGGGTGGCGCTGATTCAGAGAAGCGGACGTGCTATCGAGCTCACAGATGCCGGTCTGCTCTTGCAGCCCCAACTGACACAGGCGCTGGACTGGATCAGCGTCGCACTCGACTCGGTCACCAGAAAACGCAGCAAATCCACCATCAAGCTGACACTGCTGCCCACGCTGGCCGAGAAATGGCTCATGCCCAGGTTGGCGAGATTTCATGGTGCCCACCCCGAACTGGACATTCAGATAATGACCAGCTTCCGATCCGTGGAGTTGGAGGCGGAGGACGTTGATATGGCCTCGTGGATCGGAGTCAACCTGCCGTCAGGCGTCAGCGGTGTACGGTTGTTTGACGACGAATTCATGCCGGTTTGCAGTCCGTCCCTGTTGAAGGGAGCGGTTCCCCTGAAGAAGCCAAGTGATCTGGTTCATTTCACATTGCTCAAATCAGTGCCCCGGGCTGACTATTGGAAAGCCTGGTTGACGCACGCGGGTGAACCCGATCTGAAATCAACCCACAGTCTGTCGTTCGGAAGTTCTTCCCTGGCCATTCAGGCCGCGCTTGACGGGGTGGGCATTGCTCTGGTTCAGCATGCCTACATCAAGGCCAACCTGGCTGCAGGTACGCTCGTAGCGCCGTTTGACATCAAGGTACATGGCAAGAATGGCTACTACCTGGGTTGGTCTGCTGCGAGGCCCGTCAGCGAGGCTTTGGCGCTTTTCCGTGACTGGGTGCTCGAGGAGGTTGGTCGGGCAGATTGACCCTCAGGCTGTCAGCGCAGGCTGATCATCTCTTCGATGGCCTTGAAAATGAGATCGGCGTGATCATCAAGATGGCGATCGTGGTTTGCATTGAAGTTCTTCAGTGCAAACTTGAGCAAGGTCGGGGCGTGATCCATGGGTATGGCGACGTCCCGCAGGGGCGTCTGCCAGCCCAGCAGGTCGAAGTGAGCCTGAACTGCATTGGCGACTTTGTCGCCCAGTTGCACATCCTGAGGCTGAACCTGCAGGTCCAGTGCGGCTCCAATCGCTGCCGTGACATCGGGGCAAAGATGCCCGAGGTGGCGGATCACTGCAGGCGCCATACCCGCATAGCCGTGCGACTGTGTGATACCGGCGTATCGATTGAAGAGGGCGACCGAGACCGCATAGGCGGCGCGAACCAAAACGTGGCACGACAAGGGTTTGCCACCGTCCTCTTCGTCGCGATTTTGGAGCAGCGATGCAGCGCAAAGATCAATTCGCGCAGCATGATCTGCAGGGTCATGCAGGCGAGGGTAGGCATTGCGGGCCAGCCTCCAGGCCTGATAGCGGCTGGCTTGAACCAATGGATTGGCCGTCTGTGCAGCGCCGATGCACATCAGTGCCCACCAGTAGGTTTCAAAGCTGGTGGAGCGTGCCAAGGAAACAGGCGCAGTTGCCAAGGCTGCACTGTCCCAGAAGATAGCCCGGGGTCGGGTCTTTGGATCAAAAAATTCCAGGTGATGGACCTCGCCGTGATGACGCACTGCCGACCCGCCCCTGTTTTGCGCTGATGTTGGCGACGTCAGTACATTGAAAATCGGAACCTTGGGTGCGAGCAATTTTTGAGTCACAGGCGTCTGGCCGTCCACGTGTCGTGTCGCCATTTCCAGCAGTGGACGCTTCTCGCCCATCAACATGGCGACGACCCTGGCGCCCTTGATGACGCTGCCTGCACCGACGGCGATCAGGGCGTCAGCGCGCAATGCCAGGGCCATTTCCGCAGCCGCTTCGATGCTTTGACTGGGCGCCCCTTCGGAAATACCTGGAAATACACCAACCAGGCCGTCGCCCAGCAGAGCGGAAATTCGTTGTGTGAGTGTGGAGCGCTCATGCACGCTGCGGCCACACAAGAGAAAAGCGCGGTATGCGCCGTTGCGGGCCAACTCGTCCTTCAGAGCATCTAGTGCATCGTGGCCTGCATACACCTTGAGTGGATAGGTGCGCGATGTGAATTCATGTTGCGTAGGTGTGCTATCGGTGGTGATCATTGACAGGGCTTTTCGGATTGAACAGCCTGAAATTCTGGTCATCTCAGCTGACTCTGACAATGCATGATTATTCATCTTTGACTTTAGTTTTACTAAAGTATTTGAGCCAGAAAATTGCCCCAATAATAGTGCGCCATCGACCGTCAATCACCGAGCCCGATGGCCCATGGATGGCAAAGAAAAACCACAACCTCAGCTCAGCTGGGCTCAGCGCCTGGGTGGCTTGTATCGTGATGCAAGTGGCGCAATCACGGCTGGGAAAGCAGCCATGTCAGGTAGGCATCGCCGCGCCGCGTTGCCGCCAGATCAAGCACCGCTGTGAAAACGGCCTGAATGGCCAGTCCCATCGCGGCGCCTCGAATGAGGGTCCCGGGCGACGAGAGCAGCAGCACCAGAATGCTCAAGACCAACAAGCTCAGTTCAACGCCGAGGTATATCTTGAAATTGCGGATCACCGTCTGCATGCGTGGCACCTCTTCAGATTTAATTTGTTGGGGTGCCGACTGCACCATTTGTTGCACACGAGCCGTATCCGCCGGACTCCGCTGGTAGATCGTGATGCCAACGATCATCTGAAGCGCAGCCACCACCGACAGCGTGATGGCCATACCGTTGAAAAATGGCTTGCGCAGTACCAGCAGGAAGTAAGCCGACGCAGCCAGTGCCAATGCACCGACCGCAATAAAAAGCATGCTCTCGGCCCGCTCAGCGCTGAAGTAAGTTGAGATGGTTTCCATGATGTACGTGTGGGTTGTGGGTGGGTTGGTTATCTGACTTTGTTCCGCAGTGCCTGGCATCAAGC
This sequence comes from Rhodoferax sp. OV413, assembly GCA_943371745.1. Classification (GTDB taxonomy): domain Bacteria; phylum Pseudomonadota; class Gammaproteobacteria; order Burkholderiales; family Burkholderiaceae_C; genus Rhodoferax. The sequence goes on along the minus strand of CALRWE010000036.1, from coordinate 13,703 downwards.
GAAGCCAATGTGTTTGCGCAGCGGCAGCTCACGAATACGCTGGCCGGTGGCGTTGAAGATGGCGTTGGCCAGCGCTGGGGCTGCTGGTGGCGTGCCGGGTTCGCCCACGCCACGAATGGGGCCGCCGCCCTCCAGTACCTTCACGTGAATTTTCGGTGACTGACCCATGCGTACCGCTTCGTATTGGTGGAAGTTGGTTTGTTCTACAGCGCCGTTGGCAAAGGTAATCTCTCCAAACATGGCCGCACTCAAACCGAAAATCACGCCTGATTGCAATTGGGCTTCAATGTTGCGCGGGTCCAGCGCAGTGCCCACGTCGGCAGCCACGAAGACCTGGTCGATGCGGACGCCGTCCTTCGTGACTGAAACTTCCACCACCTCAGCGGTTGGCACGCCAAATGAGAAATGGAACGCAAGTCCCCGGCCGCGCCCTTTCTGCAACGGCTTGCCCCAGTTCGACATCTCGGCCACTGCCATCAGCACTTTGCGCGAGGATTCATGGTTGACCAAAGACAGGCGCAGTTTCATCGGATCGGTGCCGGCTTGTGCTGCCAATTCGTCCATGAAGCACTCCATAAAGAAGCCGTTGTATGAATTTCCAACCGATCGCCAACTGCTGATGGGCAGCAGCGCTGGCGTTCGGTAGCCGGTAGCCCTGTAGTTCGGGATGCCATAGGGCTGGTCATAGGTGCCCTCGGCAATCAGTTTGTCAGGACCGGGCATGGCGATGCCGAGGCGTCCGCCTTGAGACTCCAGCACGGAGGGGCTGGCCACCCGCACGTCAAGCAACTGCACAGTCCCCTCGGCTGTGGCGCCGCGCATACGAGCCACCGCAGCGGGGCGGTATTGATCCTGCGTCATGTCCTCTTTGCGGTCCCAGGTCAGCTTGACGGGTTTGCCCTTCATTGCCATCGCCAGGTGCACCGCTTGCAGGACGTAGTCGGATTCGGCACGTCGACCGAATCCGCCGCCCATGAGCTGCGTATGAACGAATACCTTGCTGCTGTCCAGGCCGGCCAGGGCTGCCGCCTGGTCGCGGGCGACCGTTGGCGCCTGGGTACCAGTCCAGATATCCAGCCGATCTTCTTGCAGCCAGGCCACTGCATTCATCGGCTCCATCGTGGCATGCGCCAGGAAGGGGACCCGGTATTGCGCCTCAAGCATCTTGGCTGCGGGCAACACCTTGGTCACATCGCCGTCGTTGCGGATGCGGCTGTCCTGGTGCTTGTCGTCAAAGGACGCGTCAATCGCGTCCATAAACACAACAGTCGTGGCGCCATGCACCGGCCCGGCCCAATCGCATTGAATCGCTTGCGCAGCCTGGAAGGCACGCCATGTGTTGTCGGCAATCACGCCCACACCACCGGGCAGCGCCACCACCTGAAGAACACCTCTCATGGCCTTGGCGGCTGAAGCCTCAAAGCCCTTGATCGGCGCGCCAATGGCCGGATTCATGCGTACAGTGGCAAACACCATACCCGGGAGTAGGACGTCAATACCGAAGGTGGCAGCGCCGGTGCACTTGCCCGCCATATCGACCCGTGGCATGTTCTTGCCCAGGTAGCGCCACTGCTCGCGTGGCTTCAGTGGCGGGTTGTCCGGCAACTGAACCTTGGCCGCAGCAAGGGCCAGCTCGCTGTAGGGCAGGCGTTGGCCGTCACCGGCGATCACGGCACCGTCCGCCGTCTTGAGCGTGGCTGCATTGACCCCCAGACGTTCGGCCGCAGCGGCTACCAGGGCAAAGCGTGCCGCAGCGCCGGCGACACGCATTTTGTCAAACGCATCGGGTACGCTGGACGAGCCGCCGGTGCCCTGGATGCCCATGAACTTGGCCAGGACGCCCATGGTGCCGCGCATACCCTCCGCCATGCCACTGCGGTCCAGTGACGAAAAGGGCACCCCCTCCTGCAACAGCGCGCGGTTGTAATACGCTGCGCCGGGCGCGCCATGCTCAACGCGAATGCTGTCCCAGGCCACGTCCAGCTCCTCGGCCACCAGGGCCGCCAGCGTGGTGTGGATGCCTTGTCCCATTTCTGCGCGCGGGGTGATGATGGTGACCCCTTGCGCATCAATCCGCACATAAGGAGTGATGGCACTTGCCCCTTCTGGAAGCGCCGTCAACAAGGGGTTGGGGTGGGGCTGCTTGTACTTGTAAACACCAAATACCGCGCCGCCTACCACAGCGGTAGACCCGATCAAAAAGCTGCGCCGCGCGATGGTACCGAGGCGGCTCATACTGTGACTCCATTCAAACGCTTGGCTGCGTCATGGATGGCCGCCCGGATACGCGGGTAAGCCCCGCAACGGCACAGGTTGCCGGACATGGCAGCATCAATGTCGGCGTCGGTCGGGGCCTTGACCTGATTGAGCAGCGCGACTGCACTCATGATCTGGCCCGACTGGCAGTAGCCGCACTGGGCCACTTGATGATCGATCCAGGCCGCCTGCACCGTATGCAGTGCATCGGGCTTGCCCAGGCCCTCGATTGTCGTCACTGCACCACTGATGGCGCCGACCGGCGTCACGCAAGACCGAACTGGCGTGCCGTCCACGAGGACAGTGCAGGCGCCGCACATGGCCAAGCCACAGCCAAACTTGGTGCCTGGCAGGTTCAGTTCGTCGCGTAGCGCCCACAGGAGTGGCATTTCAGGCTCAACGTTCAGCTCGTGCGCCTTGCCGTTCACAATCAACTTCATAGGATCAACCCCTTTTGGAAACAATACCGCTGAGTTTGCCTGTATCACCTCTGTTGCGTGCTAGCAGAAGCTGCCAAACTCAGCGCAGATCGCGCCAATGCCGGATTTTCACGTTGGCGGATTTGTCGTTGGCTTGGGTGATTTTTAGCTCAACCGCCATGGCTCGCCAAGCGCAGTCGGGTCCAGCCTCTCGAACTGGTGTCTCGCTCCTGTGGCCTGCGCGACAGGGTTATTCTGGCTGCTAGACCGTGCCGGGCTCAAGGCCAGGATGAACGAACGGTGGCGCAGTGCCCGGCTTGATGTCAGAGTGGTGCCAGCAGCTTGTCCTGCGTCTTGGTGTCGAAATCGCTGGCATCATGACGCTCATGCAGTTGCTTGGCGGGGTCGCCAAAGGTGCGGTTGACCATGCGTCCGCGCTGCACGGCTGGGCGCTGGGCGATCTGGGTTGTCCAGCGAATGACGTTTTTATAAGTTTGCACTTGCAGAAACTCACCGGCCTCATACAGTTGGCCCATGGCCAACGTGCCGTACCAGGGCCAGACGGCCATGTCGGCAATGGTGTAATCGTCTCCCGCCAGATATTCACTGTGCGCCAGCCGTTGGTCCAGCACATCCATCTGACGCTTGACTTCCATGGCGTAACGATCAATCGGATATTCGATCTTGGTCGGCGCGTAGGCGTAAAAATGGCCAAAGCCACCACCCAGAAAGGGCGCGCTGCCCATCTGCCAGAACAGCCACGAGAGGCACTCAGCCCGCTTGGCGGCGTCGGTTGGCAAAAAGGCCCCGAACTTCTCGGCCAAATGAATCAGGATCGCACCCGACTCAAACACCCTGATCGGCGTTGCGCCGCTGCGGTCCATCAGCGCGGGGATTTTGGAGTTGGGGTTGGCAGAGACGAAGCCGCTGCCAAACTGGTCGCCTTCGTTGATGCGGATCAGCCAGGCATCGTACTCCGCGCCGGTGTTTCCTGCCGCCAGCAACTCCTCCAGCATCACCGTCACCTTCACACCGTTGGGGGTGCCAAGGGAGTAAAGCTGCATAGGGTGGCGTCCCACCGGCAGTTCTTTATCGTGCGTCGCGCCCGCCACCGGTCGATTGATGTTGGCAAAGCGCCCGCCGTTTTCCTTGTTGGGGGACCAGATTTTGGGCGGTATGTAAGGGGATGAGTTGTCCATGGCGCAAGCGGTGTGGTGTGGGTTAATGTGGGCAAAGGTTGTGTGGTCAGGGTGACAGTCGCATGGTACGGCATCACCGCCAGCGCGAACTAAACCCAGCCCGTCTTCAGTCAAACAAGCTCTCAAAACCCGCCAACGGCTCAAATCGCTTGTTGCGGTAGACCAGCCGGGTCGGCCCCAACATGGCGCGCGCTTGCACTGAGTGCCGTTCATCCCCGGGGTAACAAATCACGCGGTGTCCTTCGTCATCAAAGGGCTCGGGCGCAATCAGGGCTGGGCGCTGCTGGCGCGCGGACTCCAGCACACTGTGCACCTGCGTATGCCGCGCCAGTTGCACCAAGCTCATGATTTGGGGCGGAGCCATCTCGATCCGGCCTTCCCAATACTGCTCCAGCGCGGCGCGGGGGCTGAGCCACACGCTCTCGGTGGCCTCATGGTCGTCGTGGCGGGCGATCTGGTCATTGGGTACGGCGGCGACAAAGAAACGGGTGTCAAACCGCTTGTTGGTGACTGAAGGTTGTTTGGGCGTGATCCATCTCGACCAAGGCAGCACGCTGCTGGTGTGCAGGCGCAAGGCCATCTGCGCCAGCACCGCGTCAAAGGCCAAGCCCTCACGCAGCAGGCGTGTGGCTTGTGCGGCATGGCTGTGGGTGGCGCCGTGCGCGAACAAGATGCCGGACTCTTCAAAGGCCTCGCGCATGGCCGCGACAAACAGGCTGGCGGCGGTGATCGGCGCGATGTCATGCTCATTGAGCGCGCTGTGCAGCACGGGCAACGGCTGGTCCAGGTGGGCGTCCATGTCCAGCCGGGCATCGGCGGCGTCAACCTTGCCGCCAGGGAACACGTAGGCGCCGCCCAGCACATCAGACAGGCCGTGGCGTTTCACCAAAAAGACCTCCAGGCCGAGGCTTGCATCGCGCAGCATGACCACCGTGGCAGCGGGCCGGGGTGGTGTGGTGATGACTTCGGAGTTCAGTTCCATAGGGGGGGCTTTCAGGGGCAGTCTCCACTGTGACTTACAGTGGAGGTTTCGCCGGATGAGACTATCAGAATCTGTTGTGTGAACTTGTCACCTTAATTTCAGGAAATAAAAACCATGAGTATCGATTTCAAAGGCCGTGTGGCTATCGTCACCGGCGCCGGTGGTGGGCTGGGCCGTCAGCACGCGCTGGCTTTGGCGGCACGTGGCGCCAAAGTGCTGGTGAACGATTTGGGCGGCGCGCGCGATGGCTCTGGTGGCTCGGTGAGCGCCGCGCAGGCGGTGGTGGACGAAATCTTGGCCGCCGGTGGCGAGGCCATTGCCAACGGCGCCTCGGTGACCGATTTTGTGGCGGTGCAGGCCATGGTGCAGCAGGCGGTGGACGCCTGGGGTCGGGTGGACATTCTGGTTAACAACGCCGGTATCCTGCGCGACAAGAGCTTTGCCAAGATGGAGCTGGCGGACTTTGAATTGGTGGTGGACGTGCACCTGATGGGCGCCGTGCATTGCACCAAGGCCGTGTGGGCCCTCATGAACGAGCAAAAGTACGGCCGCATTGTGATGACCACCTCCAGCAGTGGTTTGTACGGCAACTTTGGCCAGTCCAACTACGGCGCGGCCAAGATGGCGCTGGTGGGTTTGATGCAAACGCTTTCGATTGAAGGCGCCAAAAACGACATTCGCGTCAACTGCTTGGCGCCTACGGCAGCCACCCGCATGACCGAGGGCCTGATGCCCGAGGCCGTGCTGGCGGCCTTGCAGCCCGAAGCCGTGGTGCCGGCCATGCTGGTGCTGGCTGCGCAAGACGCGCCGACCCGCACCATTTTGTGCGCGGGTGCGGGCAGCTTTGAGGCGGCCCACATCACCCTGACGCAGGGCGTGTGGCTGGGCAACGATGCGCTTACCCCCGAGCGTTTGGCCGAAAGGCTGGCGCAGGTGACCGACCCAGCCGGCCAAACCATGCCACAGAGCGGCGCCGCTCAGGGCACCCTGGAAATCAGCAAGGCGATGGCCCAGGCCATGCCCGCCCACTGACAGGAGACGTCGCATGCCCAACAGCCACGCACGCCAGCAGCTCGAAGCCCTTCAGGAGGCGCTTGAGGGTTTGGCCCGGTCGCAGGTGACTGCGGCGTCTTTCAGTGCTCTGGCCGAGAAGCAGGTGACCTTGCTGGCCGCCTTGCCGCCGCGCTACACCGAAGTCTTGACCCAGTTGCTGACCCGGCTGGAGTCAAGCGCCCTGTTCACGGAAGAGAGCTGCTCCTTCAGCCACAAAGACCTGGTGGACAGTCTGCAGCTGTGGCTGGACAAAGCGCGCGGATTATTGACGAAAAATGACTCTAGCCTTCAGGATGCATAGATTAGGTGCTATCAATCAAGATTTGCAGTATGAGTCTTGTCAACGACCAATGCTTGTAAGCGTAAATGGCCTGTAGCCGTCGATTTGTATGCTTGGATAGCTATTTATTTGATAGTTATCCACTAAAAAGGCTGAACTAGGCTGTAGGCACCACGACCGAAGGCGTCAACCCCAGGCGCTGGGCGCGGCGTGCAAACCGTCGATCATCGAAGCTCATGAATTCCATGCACTCGCTACTGGCCAGTAGGTGCAGCGCATCGGCAAAATCCAGCCCGTCTTTTTGCAAGGCCAGTGCATCGGTCACGCGTGCCCATTGTTCGACCTTCACGTTGGCAAGGCCTAGCAGGTGGCGCACCACACTGCAAAAATCGTCTGCTGCAAAACCATAAAACGCGCGTAAAACCCATTCGAGTTCCAGTACCACCGTGAGTGGAACAAACACCTGCCTGGATTCGGTCAGCACACGGCGGGCGATGGGGCGCTGCTTGGCTGATTCAGGGTCTGTGGCGTCGTCCACATAAAACCGGGCCAAGATGTTGGTGTCAAGCGCGATCATCGGCAGCTTCACGCATGGCCAGCGCCACGTCAAAATCGGCCAAACGGCGCGTACCCGGTTTTTTGCACACCAACATGCCAAACCCGTCGTCAGCCTGGGTGGGTGCTGACTGGCGTTTCACCTCGGCATGGATTACATGCCCTTCCAGCCGGAAATCAAGTTGACACCCCGGCGCAATGCCTAGCTTGCGGCGAATGTCCGCCGGGATGACGACTTGCCCTTTGTGTGAAACGGTAACGGTCAGCATGGTGCATCCTTGTCTTACTTGGTAAGACTAACTTAGCTCAATACCATCTTGGTGTCAATGGCAAACAATGCGATTGCCCTGGATGGCGATCAGCTCACGTAATCACTCACCGGCACGCACGAGCAGAACAAGTTGCGATCGCCCCACACGTTGTCCACCCGGCCCACCGGCGGCCAGTATTTCACCGCCTTGAGCGTGGCCAGCGGGAAGCCGCCTACCTCGCGCGAATAAGGTCTGTCCCAGTCCGCACCCATCAGAGACGGCGCGGTGTGGGGTGCGTGCTTGAGCGGGTTGTTGTCTTGCGGCCACTCGCCACGCTCGACCTTGGCAATCTCCTCGCGGATGGCGATCATCGCGTTGATGAATCGGTCCAGCTCACCGAGCGTTTCGCTCTCGGTGGGCTCCACCATCAACGTGCCGGGGACCGGAAAGCTCAGGGTAGGCGCGTGAAAGCCGTAGTCCATCAGTCGCTTGGCCACGTCTTCAGCCGAGATGCCGTTGGCCCCGCCACTGCTTTCCTTCAAGGGTCGCAAATCCAGAATGCACTCGTGCGCCACAAAGCCGGACTCACTGGCGTACAGCGTGGGGAAATGGTCTTTCAGGCGGGTGCTGATGTAGTTGGCGCTCAAAATCGCGACCTCAGTCGCCGACTGCAGGCCCTCAGGCCCCATCATGCGGCAGTACATCCAGCTGATCGGCAGCACGGCTGCGTTGCCCAGGGGCGCTGCAGAAATAGCGCCCACGCCATTGGTCGGCAAGCCGCCCGTGGCATGGCCGGGGAGGTAAGGCACCAAGTCCGCCACCACACACACCGGGCCCACACCGGGGCCACCGCCGCCGTGGGGGATGCAGAAGGTCTTGTGCAGGTTCAGGTGGCTCACGTCGCCGCCAAACTCGCCGGGAGCTGCCACGCCGACCAGGGCATTCATGTTGGCGCCGTCCACGTACACACGCCCACCGTGGGAATGCACCAGGGCGCACAGCTCTTTCACGCTGGTCTCGAACACGCCGTGGGTGCTGGGGTAGGTGATCATCATGGCGGCCAGACTGGCGCTGTGCTGTTCGCACTTGGCCTTCAGATCGGCCATGTCCACGTTGCCGTCCGCGTCGCAGGCGGTGACCACCACGGTCATGCCGACCATCTGGGCGCTGGCGGGGTTGGTGCCGTGCGCGCTGCTCGGGATCAGGCAGATATTGCGGTGGCCCTCGTTGCGCGCTTCGTGAAACGACTTGATGACCAGCAGCCCGGCATACTCGCCCTGGCTGCCCGCGTTGGGTTGCAGGCTGATGCCAGCGTAGCCGGTGGCTTGGCAGAGCCAGTCGCGCAGTTGCTCGTCCAGCAGTTTGTAGCCCAGCAGCTGGTCATGCGGCGCAAAGGGGTGAATGCTCGCAAATTCGGGCCAGGTGATGGGAATCATCTCGCTGGTGGCGTTGAGCTTCATGGTGCAACTGCCCAGCGGGATCATGCTGCGGTCCAGCGCCAGGTCTTTGTCCGACAACATGCGGATATAGCGCAGCATGCCGGTCTCGGAGTGGTGGGTGTTGAAGACCGGGTGCGCCAGATAAGGGCTGGTGCGGCGCAGTTCGGTCGGGATCAGCGGTTCAATCCCTTTCTCGAACGCGGCGACCGTGGGCAGCATCTGGCCCCCTTTGGCAAAGAAACCCCAAAGTTGTTCCAAGTGTTCACGGTTGGTGGTTTCGTCCAGCGACACACTCAGGGCCGTTTTTGAGACTAATCGGAGGTTAGCCGAGGATTCCATTGCCTTGGAAGCTATCGAATGAGTAGCATCATCCGTGGCGATGGTCAGGGTGTCAAACGCTGTGGCGTTCGTCACCTTGTAGCCCATGGCCTGCAATCCGCGCGCCAGCACCGCGGTGAATGCCGCCACGCGCTGGGCGATGCGCTTCAAGCCCTGCGGGCCGTGGTACACGGCATACATGCTGGCTACCACCGCTGGCAGCACCTGTGCGGTGCAAATGTTGGAGGTGGCTTTTTCGCGACGAATGTGCTGCTCGCGGGTTTGCAGGGCCAGCCGGTAGGCCGGGTTACCGTGCGCGTCCACGCTCACGCCCACCAAGCGGCCGGGCATCGAGCGTTTGAATTCATCGCGGCAGGCCAAATAGGCGGCGTGCGGGCCGCCGTTGCACAGCGGCATGCCGAAACGCTGGGTGGTGCCCAGGGCGATGTCGGAACCCAGTTCGCCCGGGGGCGTCAGCAGGGTCAGCGCGAGCAAGTCGGCGGCCATGATGACCACGCCGCCACGGGCTTTGTACTTGGCAATGAAGTCTTTGTGGTCACCCACCAACCCACTGACGCCGGGGTATTGCAGCAGCACGGCAAAGCTGTCTTGCGCCAGGGCTTCGTCTCCGCTGCAAATCTTGACCGTGATCCCCAGCGGCTTGGCGCGGGTTTGGATGACTTCCAGGGTTTGGGGCAGCACATCGGCATCGACCAAAAAGGTGGTGGACTTGGACTTGCCCACGCGCAGTGCCAGCGTCATGGCCTCAGCCGCAGCCGTGGCTTCATCGAGCATGGAGGCATTGGCCATGGGCAGGGCGGTCAGGTCGCACACCATGGTCTGGAAGTTGATCAGCGCCTCCATGCGGCCTTGGCTGATTTCGGCCTGGTAGGGCGTGTAGGCCGTGTACCAAGCCGGGTTTTCCAGAATGTTGCGCAGGATGACACCCGGCGTGTGGGTGTCAAAGTAACCCTGGCCGATGTAGCTCTTGAAAATCTTGTTTTTCGATGCAATCGCCTTTAACTCGGCCAGCGCCGCCGCCTCGGTCAGCGGTGCCGGAATCGCCATGGCGGCGCCCCGGGCAATCGAGCGCGGCACGATGCCGTCGATCAATACCCGGCGCGAGCTGGCGCCAACGGCTTTCAGCATCAGCGCTTCGTCGGCCTCACTCACGCCAATGTGGCGGGCGATGAATTCACTGGTATTTTCCAGGTCGCTCAAAGGTTTGGCGGATTGCATCAACATATTATTTTCCTGTTCAGGCGTTGGCAGAGAACGCGGTGTAGCTGGTCTCGTCCATCAGGGCATCCAGCTCAGCGGGGTTGCTGAGCTTGACCTTGAAGAACCAGCCGGCGCCCAGCGGGTCGGAGTTGGCGAGCGACGGGTCGGCGCGCAGGGCTTCATTCACTTCGGTGATCTCACCCGTGACGGGCATGTACACATCAGCGGCAGCCTTGACCGACTCCACCACGCCGGCAATGTCTTTGGCGGCAAAGGTGGCGCCCACTTCAGGCAGGTCCACAAACACCACATCGCCCAGCGCGTCTTGCGCGTGGTGGGTGATGCCCACTGTTGCGGTGTCGCCGTCTATATTGAGCCATTCGTGGTCGGGGGTGTACTTGATCGTCATGGGAGGTTCTCCAAAAAATAGGGTCAATGAATACAGAAAAGAGAAGCGGCTTTTTCAGCCCCGGTAGTAACGGGTGGGCACAAAGGGCATGGTCACCACTTCCATCGGTACGGGTTTACCGCGCACGATGGCGTTGATTTTCACACCCAGCGCCGCAAATTCAGGCGCCACATAACCCATGGCCACCGGTTTGTCGATGGTCGGGCCGAGCAGGCCGCTGGTGACTTCACCAATTTTGTTGCCTTCTCTGTCTTGCAGCTCGGTGTGGTCTCGCACGGGAATGCGCTCCAAGGCGATGAGTCCTACACGTTTTCGGGCGGTAGCCGGCGTTTTGATTGCCAATTGATCTAATATTTTCATAGCGCCCGGAAATCCACCGGCTCGGGCGCCGCCAGCGCGCCGCACCTTTTGCATGGCCCAGTTCAGGCCAGCTTCCACGGGGGTCGTGGTGGTGTCGATGTCGTTGCCGTAAAGGCACAGCCCGGCCTCTAACCGCAGGGAATTGCGTGCGCCTAGGCCAATCGGCTTGACCTCGGGTTGTGCCAGCAGGGCGCGGGCCAAGGCTTGGGCCTGTTCGTTGTGCACTGAAATCTCGAACCCGTCTTCGCCGGTGTAGCCGCTGCGGGTCAGAAACACCTCAATCTGTTGCGTGTCGGTGTTGACTGTGAAGTTGCCCCCGGTCATGAACACCAGCTTGTCCACGCCCGGTGCCAGGCGCGCCAGCGCGGTGACGGCTTGCGGTCCTTGCAAGGCCAGCAGCGCCATCTCGGGCATGGGAATGACGTCGCAGCGTTGGCCGATCTTTGCCTGAATGTGCGCGATGTCGCCCACCTTGCAGGCGCCGTTGACGATGACAAAAATCTCATCGTTCCCTTTGTTGAAGAACATCAGGTCGTCAATGATGCCGCCCTCAATATTGAGCAGCAGGCCGTAGCGCTGCTTGCCCACGGGCAGGTCCATCACATCCACCGGCATCAGGCTCTCAAAAGCCGCCGCAGCGTCCGGCCCCACCAAGCGCAACTGGCCCATGTGTGACACATCAAACAAGCCAGCGGCGTTGCGCGTGTGGTGGTGCTCGGCCATCAGGCCGGCCGGGTATTGCACCGGCATGGAATAACCCGCAAAGGGAACCATGCGGGCGCCCAGCTCAATGTGCAGGTCATTCAAAGGTACTTTGAGAAGGTTGTCGGGCGTAGCGGCCATGAGCGAACTCCATGAAAAGACGGGGGCATGTGAATCCACGGGTTTGAACATTGTCCAATCCATGGGCTGCCCCCGCTGTCCGCTTTACCTGAGAGATTCACCGGGCCTGCAACCGCTGTAGCGCGGTCAGACTGCGGTTTGCTCCTTCGGTGGGCCGCATCAGGTCTGAACTGTGTGGCCTCTCTCCAGTGGGGAAACGCTGCGGGTAGTGCGACCCTGCAACGCCTGTCAGTCCTTTTGCCTGAGCGTTCAGACAGCTGCGATCAGCAATCCTGCGCCTTCGGCGGCCTTCACAAGGGAGGCTCTCTCCTGACAACGATAGATTCTAAGGGAAGTTATGGGGGCTGTTGAATCTCAACATCGCTGCAAACACTCGAGTGCTCGGGGTCGCTGGTTACCTCTGGATACAATCGGGGGTTTGGCCAATCGCCAAGACGTACCCGCTTCGCAAGGTGCGCTCAGACCTGAGGGGATGTATTTTTAATGGCTCTTAAACGTTTGACGGGTGTCACGATTTGGCTCTTTACCGGTGTGCTGTGCGCTGGTGCAGCCAATGCGCAGGCGATCTCAGCAGAATCGGGCTTGCGCCTGAATGGTTTCGGTACCCTGGGCCTGACCAAAGATTCATCTGACTTTGGTGGTTCGTTCAGGCGCGACATCGCCCAACCCCTCAAGCAGCAGGGTTTACGGGGAAGTATGGACAGCCGCTTGGGCGTCCAGGCTAACTATGCCGTGAACGATCAACTTGAGCTGGTGGCGCAGGTGATAGCCCGGCAACGTTCTTCCCGGCATCAGCTGGAGGGCGCCTTGGATTGGGCGTTTGCCGCCTACGAGTTGACCCCACAAACCCAGGTGCGCATTGGCCGAACGGGGATGGACCTTTTCCTGCAATCGGACTATCGCAACGTGGGTTTTGCCTACTTGGCCGCACGGCCACCGGTCGATTTTTACGGCCTGTTGCCGCTGGCGGGACTCGACGGTATCGACCTGACCCAGCGCTGGACAGAGGACAACGCCGAATGGCGCCTGAAGGGTTTTGCTGGAAAAAGCAGCTACAGCGTAGAAACAGGTGGTGTCTCGGTTCAGAAAGGGGATCTGGATTGGGCAGGGGGCCTTGTGCTGTCTCGCGAAAGTCATGGGCTGCTTTTGCGGGGCACGCTGTCCAAAGCAAAACTGGTCTTCAGGTCAATCGACATCTCCAATCTCAGACAAGGTTTGGGTGCGGTCGCCTCGCTGCCAATACCAACTGTGGCAGCTCAAGCAGCAGCGTTCAACGACCAGATACTCTTTGACAACATTCGCGTAACTTACGGGTCTCTGGGTGTGGCCTACGACAGGGATAACTGGATATTCACATCCGAGGTGCTCGGGACCCAAAGCAACGCGCCGCTGACGGCTTTCAAGGCCGGTTACGTGATGATCGGCCGCCGTTTGGGTAACGTGACGCTTCACACCTCTGTCAGTGGCAATCGGTCAAATATCAAGGCCGCAGTAGACCCTCAATGGGGTCAGGTGTTGGAGCCCTTGCGACCGGTCATCGGATCGGCAGCAATTGCCCAAGCGAAGGCGGTTGGGACCACCGCTGCGGCGTTGATCAACTCTGGACGAGTAGAGCAGCGCACGGTGTCCATGGGTCTGCGATGGGATATTGATCCCCGAGTGGCCTTGAAGCTCCAGTGGGACCATGTTGTGGTGTCCCCCAATGGTGGCGCTATTTGGCAGGGGAATCCAAGCGGGGGCCGCGCGAATGTGGGCACGGTCTTGCTGGACTTCTTGTTCTGAACGTTGCAGCATGAAAAAACATTTCATCCTGCCGCTGTTGATCATGATGAGCCTGTGCCTGGGAAGGCTCGCACACGCCAATGTTTATGTCGTTGCAAGCGTAGCCAGTCAGTGGGCCGGTTTGACTCAAAAAGACCTTTTGGCGCTCTACATGGGCCGTGGGCGCGGCGTTGATGCCAGTGCAGCGGTGATCGTGCTGGACCTTCCCAGAGACCACCCCGTGAGGGATGAGTTCTACACCGCCCTGACCAGTATGAGCCCAGCGCAGGTCAACAGTTACTGGTCCCGCCTGATCTTCACAGGGAAGACCTTGCCACCTGCCACTGTACCCAGCGA
>CALRWE010000035.1:0-26837 GCA_943371745.1 Rhodoferax sp. OV413 | reverse complement strand
AAGGCGCCGGAGCGCGCCGCCTCCGGATACAAGGATGCCAGCAACAAGCCGTGTGTGCAATGCACCATCTCATGATTTTTGAGCTTGCCCGGGCCATACTCGGCACTGAATGAGCCCAGGTAGCACGCCACCACACCCAGCACCAGCGCGTTCATGCGTTCGCCCTCGCCTTGCCAGCCGGGGCTGCTCCAGCCCTGCGGGTGAGACACATTAAAGCCCAGATTGCCATCGCCCAGATGCCCATAATTGATGGGCTGCACCGTTACTCTAAATTCACGGTGTTTTGGTTGGCCTCTTCAACAAGGGACCCGAGTGCAAAGCACCATCAACAGACCATTCACCCCGAGCATCAATGCCTGGGTTGCTGTGTTTTGATGTCATCGAGCTCGTTGGTTTTTGAATCACGCAAGCCGTAGCGTTTGCATTTTTCCCACAGCGTTTTTCGAGAGATTCCCAGGGCGTCTGCTGCCAAACCTGTTTTCCCACCGAATCGTGACAAAACAGCCGTCAGGTAATGGCGCTCCGCATCTGCAACAAAAGCATCCAAAGTCGGGAGTTCAAGGGGTGAGTCTTGATCGATGGCATTTTCAAACAAATCGCATGTGTCAATCTGTGAGCCTTCACCCAAAACACACGCCCGCTCCACACAGTTGTGGAGCTCACGCGCATTGCCTGGCCAGCTGTGCGTGATCAGGGCAGCTTGAGCGGAGGGCGTGAGTGTTTTTGGAGATTCATGACGACGTGCGGCATCGTCCTGCAAAAAACGTTGTGCCAGCCAAAGAACATCATCGGGTCGCTCCCGCAGGGGTGGGACACGCATGTGCATGACATGTATCCGGTAAAAAAGGTCTTCTCGGAACCCGCCTTTTTTGACCATTTGTTGCAGGTCAGCGTGGGTCGCAAAGATGAGCTTTAAATCAAGATCGATCAACTTTTCGGCGCCAAGTCTTTGCACTTGACGATCTTGAAGCACACGCAACAGCCGTACTTGCATGGCGGGGGCCAACTCCGCAATTTCGTCCAAGAACAAAGTCCCCCCGGAGGCTTGCTCAAAGTAACCGCGATGGAGTCGATCGGCACCCGTGAAGGCGCCGCGCTCGTGTCCAAACAGCGCTGCCTCAATCAGGTTTTCAGGGATGGCGCCACAATTCACGGCAATGAACGGCGCGTCCTTCACAGGGTTGGCAAGTTTGTGTATGTACCGGGCAAGCACCTCTTTTCCAGCGCCACTCTCACCGGTGATCAAAATGGTATTGGCCCTGCTTGCCACGCGTTGGGCCTGTGTTGCCAGTTGCCGCATGGTGTGCGAGATCCCGAGAGTGGAGTCGGTGAGTGCCTCCGTTGGCAAGGATTCATCAGCAAGTTCTTTTCCAATGGCTGATTTCAACTTGTCAACGAGCGCCGTAATGTCGAAGGGTTTCGTAACATAATTGCACGCGCCCGATTGCAGCATGGCAACGGCCTGATCAACCGTGGCAAATGCCGTGATGAATAACCAGGGGGGCGCTTTTGATTTCGATGTCAGTTGCTCCTTAAACAGGCGCTCTCCAGAGCCATCGGGAAGGCGCACATCACTGACCACAGCGTCAAACTTGATTGCATCAAACATCACGCCGGCCTCTTCAATGGTTTGTGACCATTGCACCTCATAGCCTTCGATTTCAAAACGATCGACCAGCGATTCGCCCATGATGAGGTCGTCTTCAATAAGGTGAATTTTGGACATGTGTTTAACCTGCTGCTTGTAATGGCGCTATCGGCAATAAAACAGACACCCGTGTCCATTGCTCATCACTCGACACATTGATGCTGCCCTTTAATCGTTGAACGATTTGCCAGCATATCCACAAACCCAAACCATGACGGTGCTGCGTGTCTGATGGATCGGTTGCCACAAATGGCTCGAACATTTGACCGATCCGCTCAGCGGACAGGACTTGCCCAGTGTTGCCCACCACGATGGTCAGCCAGCCAGGCGTATGCGCAACGGCCAACTCAACGGCGGCCCGTTCGTTGTCGGTGTGCTTGGTCGCAGCCATGGCGTTGAGCAACAAGTTCAGGATCAGTTGTCTAATTTCATGGGCTGGCAACATCATGTGGCCATTAACCGATGGCTCAATGTTCCAAAGGAGTTGCGTGTTTTGGGCAACGGCATTGGGTTGAACCAAGAGCAGCAGGTCTTCCCAGTCTTGATTGGTTAGTTGGGGAGAGTTCAGCCGGGCTTCAACCAGCAAGGCTTCAACAGTGGCACGAATTTGCTGCAAGCCCCGATCCAACAAACCGAATGTTTTTTTGGAAATAGCGTCAGGTTGACCATGCTTGAGCGCAGTGTCGATCGCATTCAGCATGCCGCCCAGTGGGTTATTGATCTCGTGTGCAATGGCTGCTGAAACCCTGCCGATGGCGGCCAGGCGGTCGGATGCCATCACCTCTTGTTCAAGCGCCGATTTGCGTGCAAGGCCGTTGAGCATATGCCGAGCTTGTGAAGACAAGCGGCCGAGCTCGTCGCCGCCCTCGGGGGGGAGCAGCTTCAACACTTGATCGGGGGGGTCATGACTTACACGCGCCAACACCTGTGCAATTTGCACCAGGGGTTCAGCCAAGCGTTTGCCTGCGTACCAACCCAGCGGGATCAGCAGCAGCAACCCTGGAACACTGATCAGTGCAACGTCCACGATGGCAGATCGAACTCGGGCGGCATACATCTCCCCATCGAATTCAAGCAGCACGGTTCCAATGCGAATGCCATCATTGGTAATGATGGGTTTCGCGGCGGCCAATTCAGGGCCACTCGATCCCCTACCCAGCACGAATTTGAAATCGGGAACATCTGCAGTCAATGCGACTGTTGGCAAGGGCGCTGGCAGCGACGCACCGGGCATCGAGATTGGAATTCTCTTGGGCTCGCTGGAAACGAAGACCAAATCGGATGAATCAAGCACCACCACGGCTTTGAGCGGGTTATCGCTTCGGCGTGCTTCCAGCAGCTTGGTGACGATTTCAAACCCATGCCAGATATCGTCCCGCAAGATGGGGTCACTCAAAGAGCTGGCCAACACCGTTGTCAGGCTGTCAGCGCTGTACTCCAAGTCACGCCGTGAGTCCGACAGTGCACGGGTCACGAGCAGCCCAGTGACGACAATTTCAGTGATCAGAATAACGATGGTAATGGCAATGGGGACTTTTAAACGCCAACTGAGGTCGCGCAGTCTCATGATTTTTTATGGGGGTTGTGTTTCAGCATGCTCCGAATGCTGTCGTATTGATCAGACTTTGGAGCGCTGAAGCCATCAATATTGAGCTGCTGGAGTATTTCGCGTCCCGCTTCGTTGGCGTGCATGGTCAGCAAGGCGCCGAGCAGCGCTTGTTTGTTGACGTCACCCCAGTTCTTTCGGATCACGATCGGTGGGAATCCGTGCGGTTCTGAGCGCCATGCCACGCGCAAGCCAGCGACACTAGACGGAAATTGTTCAGCCATCGTTTCCCAAACATATCCATCGACTGCGCCCGCATCCGCCAAGCCCGAGCCAACAGCCTCGATCACTTTTCGGTGACTGAATGTAAAGAATGTGCGTCGAAAAAAAGCAGCAGCGTCGTGACCGCCCATTTGTATTTTTGTTCGCGGCACCAAGTACCCGCTGTTAGAGAGCGGATCGCTGTAAGCAAATACCTTGTTTTTTAAATCCAATACCGATCGAGTGGAGGTATCTGATTTTGGAACGACCAAGTGCGAGCGGTACAGTGCAGCGCCTTGATACTTGGGAACCGCCAACGCAGACAAACGTTTTTCATGCAGCACGAGGGGATACCCGCAAAGCCAAGCCGCATCGACTTCGTTGGTCAGCAACAGTTCGACAATCTCGCGGTAGCTTCCTCGTTGAATGAAGCGAACCGGTCGATCCACCCTTGACTCCAAATACCGCTGCCAACGTCCCAACAAGGAAACCTGATCGTTGAGAAAAACAGGGGTTGATGCAAATCGCAGCGGTGTTTCAGCTGCCGAGTGGCGTGGCAGACCCACTGCACCCAAGGCCACAGAGCTCAACCTCAAAAACAGCCGTCGGTTACTTTTTTGTAACAACGATTCGGCGCCATCAGCTCGGTTTATTACGGTTTCGACACACATGGGTTGATTTGGGCTTGTTTTTTTCGGCATGTAACTTGCTGCTGGGTTTGTATCAACACTCACACGTTGATGAGCAAAACACCTCAGCCATTTCAATTCAACAGGAGACAATCATGGCAGCAAAAGAGCAACAAGCGCAAGAGCGCGCATTGGTCAAAGAAGCGCTCAAAATAGGGCCGCAAGCCGATCGACGTCAATTTTTTGTTTCGGCTGCTGCGTTTGGCGCTGCCGCTGCCGCATCCCCGTTGGCCATGGCACAGCAAGCGCCTGCTGCTGCCAGCGTGGCACCGGCTCGCAAGGCTTTGTTGAAAGATGATTCCCGTTTGCTCAACATTGGTGCGACGGTTCGAAGCGGTAACTACTGGAATTTCAGTACTTATATGACGCCCATTGAAGAGTTTTACGTTCGCAATCACTACCCCACACCCCTTGTCGAGGCCAAACCCATTTTGGACCCCAGGCAGTGGAAGATGAAAATTCATGGCAATGCTGTTGAACGAAGCATCGAGATCAGCTACGAAGATTTGATGAAAATGCCTTCGCGCACAGTCATTGCAACCATGGAGTGCCATGGCAATGGTCGGAGTCTTTTTTGGGAGCAGCAGGATCAAATGCAAGTGGCTGGTGGCAACTGGGTATTGGGCGCCATTGGTCAGGCCGAATGGCAAATTGTCCCGCTGTCGCATATTTTTGGCTTGGTGGGTTTGAAGAAAGATGCGAAATCAGCACTCTTCTGGTCGGGTGTGGATGGTGCTGATATGGGGCGCCCCATGCCCGTGGCCGATATCTTGTCGCGTGCGGATGACATTGGTATCTGCTTCAAGATGAACGGCAACGACCTGACAGCTGACCATGGCGCACCCGTGCGCATGTTGGTGCCCGGTTGGGGCGGGACTGCATCCATCAAATGGGTCACCGAGATGCGTGTCGATAACCATCAACACTGGGTTCGTCTGAACACCCGCGGTGAGACCTATATCGGTCCGGATTACGCCGCCCCAGCGATTGGACCCAATGACGAGTTCATTGGCGGTATTACCCCAGCCGATGTCAAAGGTCCGATGGTGACTTGGATGCCCATCAAGACATTGATCACGGTGCCGTTGGTTTTGGAAAAGAGCCCATCCATTCCAGCGAACTATCCGCTCAAGCGTGGCGAGTGGCCTCTCATGAGCAACGGTAAGCAAGTCGTTCGCGGCTACGCATGGGCACCACAGCACGGTATCCGGCACGTGGAGTACCGTGTAGATAACGGGGCATGGAATCGCGCCAATATCCAGGGTCCAAATCTGGGGCGCTACACCTGGGTCCGCTTTGATTTTATGTGGGACGCTCGTCCAGGTGATCACGTCATCGAGACCCGCGGAATTGACATGGCCGGCAATGTTCAAACCGCCACCGTTCCATTCAACCAGCTTGGGATGGCCAACAGCGCTATTCCGAGATTCAAAATCCGTGTCGTATGAAGTTTGGGAAATTAACAGCAACCGCTTGGATACTTATCCTCATGCAGCCATCCATCGGTGTCGCACAGGATGTGCCTCAGCCCCCAGCGGGCGCCAGCGAGCAAGTTCTGCTTGGAGCAAAGCTCTACCTGCAAAACTGTGCTCTATGCCATGGTGCCAAGGGCGGAGGTGCCACCGTTTTTCCTCGTCCCATTTGGGGTGCTGGGCATGACATCGGAAAATTCAACACCGCCAAAGGGTTGTTTGAATACATTCAAATGTTGATGCCGTTTGATGATCCAGCAAAGGTTGACGACGCGGGCAAGACAGCAATCGTGGGCTACATGCTGATGCGAAACGGCAGTTTGAAGGCCGCAGAGACGCTGCCTCTGGGCGGCAATCAAGTGGCCATCAAGTAAATATACCAACCGATCACACGAGAAGCCCCACGGGCTCCTCTTTTTTTGGCAGCATTCCCAGCGGCTAAGCCAAGTTCGTTCAGGTAGGGTGGGTAATCGCCCATTGCCTTGATCACTCAGGCTGACATTCGTGCACCACCAACCCGCCTTCATCGCACCTACCGAGCACGCCGACGCGGTCTGGGCCTAGTGCAGTGTTGCATTCTGTTTGAAACTCAAGTGGCTGTTGGCGCAGATGACCTTTTACAGCATGCCGCCAGCTATTTTGATCCAGATAAATGCTTTGGAATCGGTGTTGTGATGAGCCACGCTGGCGGAGCACACGCAGACCTCTGCCGCCATTGTTCGGGTACCCCAATGTGTGGCCGCTTCAGGTCGCCAGCAGGAAACTTGTCCTCGTCCAACGGACAGCTTCTGGGCTGTATGCTTGTTTTGAAATCCTTCGACGGCCAACAACACGATCCCTGTGCGCTGCTCTAGCCTCCCGCTCGTAAGTCGTAAGCGAACCCGTCTGGGCCACTCGACTCGCTCCTCACCCGTCAGGATAATTTCGGGGAAACCCGCGTTCTTCTTATCCGGCAGGGCCTGCAACAAGTCGTTGGAAAAAGCTGGATGTAATAAATTCATTCAGGATTGCGACAGGACACCAGCTGCCCCGGGACACCGCCACAAGCCCGGTTCAGGCCAGAGCGCTGCGCTTGGCCTCGCGCTCAAGAACAAAGGCAAATGCAAAGGTCAACGCCTCGGCCATCGCTTGTTCAATGGCATGGCGCTCCTGCTCGGTCAGGTAAAACATCATGTCCACATCGTGGCGCACATAGCGGGCAGGCAGGCGATTCAGGGCGACGCAGGCCACGTCACCCAGCATGTCGGCGGTGAAATCCGGATAGGTCTCCGAAAGGCGCGCCACATCTTCAAACACCAGGCGTTCGTAATAGTTGTGAACCTGCTCGAAATTAAAAATCATGTGCATCTCCTATAAACCCGACAAAACCATGCGCCTAAATTCTGGCTACGGTAGCAGTCGCCGGGCCAACTGACAAGAGTTTGGGCCCTGATTGCCTATTTTGTGGCTGCCAATAGCTATGAAACATGTAGCAGTCGGCTTTCTCGGATATAGTTTCGGGTCATGCATCACCCATCGCCCAGAGGAGAGCCGTTCAATGAGTTTCAAAGAAAACGCCGCAATTGGTCAATTGCTGAGCCTGTTGGAGACCCGCTACGCCATGCGCGTGCTGTGGGCTCTGAAAGACGGCCATCCCCAAACCTTTCGGTTGCTGCAGGACAGCGTGGGTAGCATCACCCCCAACACGCTGAACACCAGGATCAAAGCCCTGCGTGAAGCGGGCCTGCTGACCCACGGCAGTGACGGCTACTCGGTCACACCCTCTGGCGCGGACCTGCTCAAGCGCCTCAATGATTTATCTGCATTTGCCACCAAATGGGTTGCAAACCAGGCTAAAAAGCCTGCGTGATTTCGCTGCGGACCCCACTGGGTATTCGAGCAGACCCGCCAGATACGGCCTCGCGCCCTGGTGGGCGCCTGCACAGCAGGTCTGTTCCAATCTCCCTGAAAAATGGGTGCTGGCATAATTTTGGGTTTTTCTGAGGCTTCGCTCATTGAAACGAGTGCCCCTCCCTTCACCAAAACATACTCAAGGACTTCAATATGACTACCACCCCTACCGGCCTGCAATACGAAGATACCATCGTTGGCGCGGGCGTTGAGGCGACCAAGGGCAAAAGCGTCACGGTTCATTACACCGGATGGCTGTACGAAGGCGGCGTGCAGGGAGCCAAATTTGACTCCAGCAAAGACCGTGGCGACCCATTCGTGTTTTCTCTGGGCGCGGGCATGGTTATTCGTGGCTGGGACGAAGGAGTTGCCGGCATGCTGGTCGGCGGTGCGCGCACCTTGATCATTCCGGCTGAGCTGGGTTATGGATCCCGCGGTGCAGGTGGTGTCATTCCACCCAACGCCACCTTGAAATTCGACGTTGAACTCCTGGAAGTGTCCCGCTAAAGCGCTTATTCCGTCTGCGGCGCCCGACGGCCTGGCCCTCTGCCAGGGCACGGGCGTCTGACCCGGCCTGATCTCGCACACTCTTGAAACGCCTGCAGGGGCCCCCAACTACCAGAGACCGTTTTTCACATTGAGCGCTCTAATGTCCGAACCCAATACAAACCAACCCAATCAACCTCTCAACGCCTACCAAAGCGTAGAAGAAATGGCTGCGGCACAAGCAGCCAATGAGTCAGATGCCTTGTCGCAAGCGCAAGCCGATCTGGCTGAACTCAAGGCAAAAAACGCCGATCTGGCAGACCAGTTCCTGCGTGCCAAGGCCGAAGCTGACAACGCCCGACGTCGCGCCGAAGAAGAAATATCCAAGGCCCGCAAGTTTGCGGTCGAGAGTTTTGCAGAAAGCCTGCTGCCGGTAGCCGACAGCCTGGAGGCGGGCCTGATCATCAAAGACGCCACCCCTGAGCAAATTCGCGAAGGCGCCCAAGCCACGCTGCGTCAACTGCATGCCGCTCTGGAGCGCAACAAAGTATTGGCGATCAACCCGCCAGCCGGAACCAAATTCGATCCGCACCAGCACCAGGCGATCAGCGTCGTGCCATCCGAACTGGACGCCAACACGGTGGTGACCGTGTTGCAAAAAGGATACTCCATTGCTGACCGCGTGCTGCGCTCGGCCCTGGTCACGGTCTCGGCACCGAAATAAACAAACGGATGACTTGAAAAATTTCAACTCATCCGCAATTCACTAGCAGCAGAATTCAAAAACCCTTTCGGGACAGACCAAGGCCTGCAGCGCCTTGCTAATCTGGCCCCAAACATTTAAGGAAAAGTCATGGGAAGAATCATCGGTATTGATCTGGGCACCACCAACAGCTGTGTGTCGGTCATGGAAGGCAATACACCCAAGGTCATTGAAAACTCCGAAGGCGCACGCACCACGCCCTCCATCGTCGCCTACCAGGAAGACGGCGAAGTGTTGGTGGGTGCCTCGGCCAAGCGCCAGGCCGTGACCAATCCCAAAAACACACTTTATGCGGTGAAGCGCCTCATTGGCCGCAAGTTTGTTGAAAAAGAGGTTCAAAAAGACATCGATCTCATGCCTTACCAGATCGTGCCAGCCGACAACGGCGACGCCTGGGTCGAGGTGCGCGGCAAGAAAATGTCTGCACAGCAGGTCAGCGCCGACATTCTTCGCAAGATGAAGAAAACAGCTGAAGATTACCTGGGTGAAGCCGTGACCGAAGCCGTGATCACGGTACCCGCTTATTTCAATGACGCACAGCGTCAGGCCACCAAAGACGCGGGCCGCATTGCAGGTCTGGATGTCAAACGCATCATCAACGAGCCCACTGCCGCTGCTTTGGCATTTGGCTTGGACAAGAACGAAAAAGGCGACCGCAAGATTGCGGTGTATGACCTGGGTGGCGGTACGTTTGACGTGTCCATCATCGAAATTGCCGATGTGGATGGCGAGAAGCAGTTTGAAGTGCTCTCCACCAACGGCGACACTTTCCTGGGCGGTGAAGATTTTGACCAGCGCATTATTGACTTCATCATTTCCGAGTTCAAGAAAGACCAAGGCGTCGATCTGGGCAAAGACGTGCTGGCCCTGCAGCGCCTGAAAGAAGCCGCTGAAAAAGCCAAGATCGAACTGTCAAGCAGCGCACAAACCGACATCAACCTGCCCTACGTCACCGCTGATGCCTCTGGTCCCAAGCACTTGAATATCAAGCTGACCCGCGCCAAGCTGGAGTCCTTGGTTGAAGAGCTGATCGAGCGCACGATTGCACCGATCCGCACCGCTCTCAAAGATGCGGGCGTCAGCGCCTCCGATATCCATGACGTGATTTTGGTAGGCGGCATGACCCGCATGCCCAAGGTGCAGGAGAAGGTCAAGGAATTGTTTGGCAAAGAGCCACGCAAGGACGTGAACCCTGATGAGGCCGTGGCCGTCGGCGCGGCGATCCAGGGGCAGGTGCTCTCCGGTGACCGCAAGGACGTGTTGCTGCTGGACGTGACCCCGTTGAGCCTGGGCATTGAGACCATGGGCGGCGTCATGACCAAGATGATCACCAAGAACACGACCATCCCCACCAAATTTGCCCAGACCTTCTCCACGGCCGATGACAACCAACCTGCGGTCACGATCAAGGTTTTCCAGGGTGAGCGCGAAATCGCTGTCGGCAACAAGATGCTGGGTGAGTTCAACCTGGAGGGCATTCCTCCCGCAGCCCGGGGCACGCCACAAATTGAAGTGTCGTTCGACATTGATGCCAACGGCATTTTGCACGTGGGCGCCAAAGACAAAGGCACAGGCAAGGAAAGCAAGATCACCATCAAGGCCAACTCCGGCTTGTCTGAGGCCGAGATCCAGCAGATGGTGAAAGATGCCGAGTTGAACGCCGCCGATGACAAGAAAAAGCTGGAATTGGTGCAGGCCAAGAATCAGGCGGATGCCAGCTTGCACGGTGTCAAGAAGAGCCTGACCGAGTACGGCGACAAGCTCGAAGGTGACGAAAAAGCCAAGATCGAAGAGGCGATCAAGCATCTGGAAGAAGCCATCAAGGGCGACGACAAGGCGCACATTGAAGAGAAGAGTACGGCTTTGATGACAGTGAGCCAAAAGCTCGGCGAAAAAATGTATGCCGACCAGCAAGCCAAGCAAGCAGCTGAAGCTGCGGGCGCACAAGCGGGTGCATCGGGTGAAACCGGCGCGCAAGGCGGCTCAAGTCAGGCTCAGGACGACAACGTCGTTGACGCCGAAGTGAAAGAAGTCAAAAAGGGTTAAGCGCTTGCGCTAAACACGCTTATCGGGCGCCGCGATGAACATCCAAGTTGTTCATCGCGGCGTTTGTGTTGAAAACGGGCACTGAAAGACCATGGCGAAAAGAGACTATTACGAAGTCCTGGGCGTTCCCAAGAACGCCTCCGACGAAGAGATCAAGAAGGCCTATCGCAAGCATGCGATGAAGCACCACCCTGACCGCAACCAAGGGGATGCCTCCAAGGTGGCCGAGGAAAAATTCAAAGAGTCCAAGGAAGCCTATGAGATGCTGTCGGACGCGCAAAAACGCGCGGCCTATGACCAGCATGGTTTCGCCGGTGTGGACCCCAACATGCGCGGGCCCGGAGCGGGTGGCGAAGGCATGGGCGGGTTTGCCGAAGCGTTTGGCGATATTTTTGGTGACATGTTTGGCCAGCAGCGCGGCGGGCGCCCAGGCGGCGGTCGCCAGGTGTTTCGCGGCAGTGACCTGAGCTACGCGATGGAAGTCACGCTGGAAGAAGCAGCGAAGGGCAAAGATGCCCAAATCCGAATTCCGAGCTGGGATGCCTGCGATGTGTGCAAGGGCAGTGGTGCAAAACCCGGAACGTCGGTCAAAACCTGCGGCACCTGTGCGGGCAGCGGCTCGGTCCAGATGCGCCAGGGTTTTTTCAGCGTGCAGCAGACGTGCCCCACCTGCCGCGGTACGGGCAAGGTCATTCCTGAGCCCTGCATGGCGTGCAATGGACAAGGCAAGATCAAGAAACAAAAGACCCTTGAAGTCAAAATCCCGGCGGGAATCGACGGCGGCATGCGCATTCGCAGCGCGGGCAATGGCGAGCCGGGCACCAATGGCGGTCCGGCCGGCGATCTGTACATTGAAATTCGGCTCAAAAAGCATGACATCTTTGAGCGCGAAGGCGATGACATTCATTGCTCGGTACCCATCAGCATCGTGACGGCCACCCTGGGCGGCGAAATCGATGTGCCTACCCTTGCCGGCAAGGCCGCGATTGACATTCCTGAAGGTACTCAAACCGGCAAGCAGTTCCGGCTGCGCGGTAAAGGCATCAAGGGCGTGCGTTCCAGCTACCCGGGCGATTTGTATTGCCACATTCTGGTGGAGACTCCAGTGAAGCTCACAGAACACCAGCGCAAGCTGCTGCGTGAGCTGGATGAGTCTTTAAAGAAGGGGGGCAACAAACATTCCCCTGGTGGGGACAGCTGGACCAATCGACTGAAGAACCTTTTCAGTTGAGGAAAATCAACCCTCCTCCTGAAAATTGAAATTCAAGGAATGCCGCAAGAACTTTACAAGTTTTGCGGCATTTTTTTGGGCATAGTCGGCTGTGGTATCAAGCCACTGCAGGAGGTCGACATGGGGGTGAGCATTACTTTTCTTGGAGGCGCCGGCACAGTCACAGGTTCCAAATACCTGATCATGCACGATGGCAAACGCCTGTTGATCGACTGCGGCCTGTTTCAAGGCTACAAGCTGCTGCGCTTGCGCAACTGGACGCCTTTGCCCCTGGCACCGGCAGAGCTTGATGCGGTGCTGCTCACCCATGCTCACCTGGACCACAGCGGCTATCTGCCCCTGTTGGTCAGGGAGGGGTTCAAGGGCACGGTGTACACCACCTCGGGAACCCGTGACTTATGCCGCATCTTGTTGCCCGACAGCGGCCACCTGCAGGAGGAAGATGCGGACTTTGCCAACCGGCACGGATTTTCCAAGCACGCTCCCGCCCTTCCCCTGTACACCCGACAGGACGCGCTGGACTGCCTGCCCCGCCTCAAAGCTGTCGGGTTTGGCAAGACGTTTCAACCCATCCCCGGCTGGCACGCCACCTTTTCCACCGCCGGGCATATTCTGGGCGCCTCCAGCATCCTGCTGGAAGTGGCCGGGCGACGCATCCTGTTCTCGGGGGACCTGGGCCGCCCCGACGACCTCATCATGAATCCACCCGCCAAGCCGCCAGCAGCCGACACTGTGCTGATTGAATCAACCTACGGCGACCGCGAGCACCCCAGGGAAGATGTATTGGCCGAGTTGGGACCCGCGCTCAATAAACTGGCCAAGCGCGGCGGCGTGGCCGTCGTGCCGGTTTTTGCCGTTGGCCGGGCGCAGGCCTTGCTGCATGCTATCAATCTGCTCAAACACCGCGGAGAGATTTCCCATGCGTTGCCTGTTTTTCTGGACAGCCCCATGGCCGTCAACAGTACGCAGTTGTTTCAGCACCACCCCGGTGAACACCGGCTGAGCAGCGCCGAGACCCAGGCGCTGACCCGATCTGCCACCATGGTCAGCAGTACGGACGAATCGCGCGCTTTATCCAGCCGGCACGGTCCGATGGTGATTTTGACGGCCAGCGGCATGGCCACGGGTGGCCGGGTACTGCACCACCTTGCCCAGCGGGCCGGAGATCACCGCAACATGATCGTCCTGACCGGATTTCAGGCACCCGGAACGCGCGGCGCCACCCTCGCCGGTGGTGGTAAAACGCTGCGCATTCATGGGAAAGATGTGACGGTGAATGCCGAGGTCGTGCAACTGGAGTCGGCTTCAGCGCACGCCGATGCCAACCAGATTTTGGCGTGGCTGCGAGAATTATCCCGGGCGCCAGACCAGGTGTATGTGGTCCACGGTGAAATGGGCCCGGCAGATGAACTGCGCAAGCGCATCAAACATGAGTTGGGCTGGCGAGCCCTGGTACCGGAGCACGGGTCGACTTGGCCCACGTGAGGAAAAGAGAGGCGAAAATGGCGACATGACTGAATTCCTCACCGCTGCGTTTTACAAGTTTGTTGAATTGAGCGATTTCGCAGACCTGAAAGCACCGCTGCTCGCCTGTTGCGAGGCTAATGGAGCCAAGGGCATCATCCTGCTGGCGGCTGAGGGCATCAACAGCACGATTGCAGGGCCCGAGGCCGGTATTCGGGCCGTGCTGGATTATTTGAGACAAGACCCTCGCCTGATGGACTTGCAGCACAAAGAGGCCTGGTCCACTAAGTCACCGTTTTACCGCATGAAAGTACGCTTGAAGCGCGAAATCGTCACCTTGGGTGTGCCTGGCATCAGCCCCACCCTCATGGCGGGCACCTATGTGAAGCCGCAAGACTGGAACGCCCTTATTTCTGACCCCGATGTGGTGCTGATCGACACCCGAAACGACTACGAGGTGGGCATTGGCACGTTCACGGGGGCGCTGGACCCCCAAATCAGGAGCTTTGCCAAACTGCCGGAATGGGTGGCCAACACACCGGCCTTGAACCCGGTCACCGGCAAGAAGCCCAAAGTCGCCATGTTTTGCACCGGCGGCATCCGCTGCGAAAAATCAACCGCCCTGCTGCGGGCGCAGGGGTTTGACGAGGT
Source organism: Rhodoferax sp. OV413 (assembly GCA_943371745.1). GTDB lineage: Bacteria > Pseudomonadota > Gammaproteobacteria > Burkholderiales > Burkholderiaceae_C > Rhodoferax. Next base: position 12,690 of record CALRWE010000035.1, on the reverse strand, counting down.
CTACCACCTGGAGGGTGGCATTCTGAAATACCTGGAAACCGTGCCCGAGACCCAGAGCCTGTGGCAGGGTCAATGTTTTGTGTTCGATGAGCGGGTGTCGGTGGGGCATGGCTTGGTGCCCGGTCAGCATGGCCTGTGCCGGGCCTGCCGTATGCCGCTGAATGACTCGGACCTGACTTCACCGCTGTTTGAAGCCGGAGTCAGCTGTCCCAAGTGCCACGCCACGACCCTGGAGACGCAAAAGAACAGCGCCCGGGAACGTCAACGCCAGTGGGAATTTGCCAAAGCCAGGGACCAGGACCATATTGGCGCCAAATTGCCCTTGCCGCTGCCAAAAACAGCGACTGTCCCGTCCAGCCTCCCGCCCATTTCATCTTGAGCGACCTGATGCGCCCTCCGGTTCTGTATTCCTTTCGCCGCTGCCCCTACGCGATGCGGGCGCGGCTGGCTTTGTGGGCGAGTGGCACGGTATGCGAATTGCGCGAAGTGGTGCTGGCACGCAAGCCTGCGGCCTTGCTGGTGGCCTCGGCCAAGGGAACCGTGCCCGTGCTGGTGCTGACCGATGGCCAAGTGGTCGACCAAAGCCTGGACATCATGCTATGGGCATTGCACCGGAATGACCCACTTCAGTGGTTACCCGAGAATGGCAATGCGTTGACACAGGCCTTGCGAGTCGTGGCGCACTGCGACGGGGAGTTCAAGTTTCACCTGGACCGCTACAAGTACCCGAACCGCTTTGGTTTGCCGGACGGCCGGACTCACCGGTCCCAAGGAGCCGTCTTTCTCGCTTTCTTGAATGAGCAACTGATCCAGACACCCTATTTAGGCGGAGTCTGTGCGGGGTTGGCGGATATGGCAACAGCACCTTTTGTGCGCCAATTCGCCCACACCGACCCCGCCTGGTTTGCCCAACAACCCTGGCCTGAACTGCAAAGCTGGATGATCGGGTTTGAGGGCTCTGCTGCCTATCAAGCGGTGATGCAACCTTACGCTGCATGGGCGCCGGAGCAAGCTCAGGTGCTTTTTCCCGCATCACCCGATGCTATCATTTAAAGTACTAAAAGTATTGCAAGACGCTGGCTAGCAGGCTATTCAGGCATATTTCATGGCCAGGAGCCGCTCCCGTGCCGCCGCGTACTCGCGCTTGAGTTGGGCCACATACTCGGCCGTGGTCTGGATCTTGTTGATCGCGCCGATACCCTGGCCGCAGCCCCAGATGTCTTTCCAGGCTTTGGTCTTTTCGCCACCAAAGTCCATCTTGCTGGGGTCGCTGACGGGAAGGTTGTCGGGGTCCATGCCTGCGTTGCGAATGCTGGGGGCCAGGTAGTTGCCGTGCACACCGGTGAACAGGTTGCTGTAGACGATGTCGTCCGAGTTACTGTCCACAATCGACTGTTTGTATTCCAGCGACGCACGGGCTTCTTCGGTAGCAATAAACGCTGATCCGATGTAGCCAAAGTCCGCTCCCATGGCCTGAGCGGCCAGCACGGCGTCGCCGGTGGAGATGGCACCACTCAAGGCGACCGGGCCGTCAAACCACTGGCGGATTTCCTGGATCAAGGCGAACGGGCTCTTGACGCCGGCGTGACCGCCGGCACCGGCCGCCACGGCAATCAGTCCGTCGGCGCCCTTCTCAATCGCCTTGCGGGCGTGCTTGTTGTTGATGATGTCATGCAGCACCACGCCACCGTATGAATGCGCCGCAGCGTTGATGTCTTCACGCGCGCCCAGGCTGGTGATGATGATCGGCACTTTGTACTTGACGCACATCGCCATGTCGTGCTCCAGACGGTCATTGCTCTTGTGCACGATCTGGTTGATCGCAAACGGCGCTGCGGGCTTGTCCGGGTTGGCCTTGTTGTAGGCGGCGAGGGTCTCGGTAATTTCGATCAACCACTCTTCAAGCTGCGCGGCCGGGCGCGCATTGAGCGCGGGCATGGAGCCCACCACGCCAGCAATGCACTGGGCAATGACAAGTTTGGGGTTACTGATGATGAACAGCGGGGAGCCGATCACGGGAAAGGGCAGCTGGTTGAGCGGCGCGGGCAAGTTGGACATGACGTCTCCGGAAATTTTAATTATTATGGGTCAAATAGGCCCCTGACCGACGTCAAATCGGCGACAGAGGCTACCCAACGAACAGCAGAAAAACCGGATCAGAACGACTCGAGTGCGAGCGAATTCACGCTATCGGAACCTTCCACAATCGCGTCCCGCATGCCAGGAGCCTTCGTCAGTAAATGGTCCGCATAGAAGCGCGCTGTGATGATCTTGGCCTGCATGAACGCGACATCAACGCCCTGTGCCAGTTGGTCCTGAGCGACCAGCAAGGCCCGCGCCATTTGCCAACCCGCCATCAGGTTACCGGCCAGCATGAGGTAAGGGACGCTGCCCGCAAACACAGCGTTGGGGTTGGAGCGGGTGTTGGAAGCCACAAAACTCACCACGTCCACAAACGCTTCGCGCGCCGATTTCAAACGCCGCGCGACAGCGAGTGCATCAACAGTGCCGTTTTGGGTCAACAGAGCCTCCGTCGCCTCCACTTGAGCAGCCAGGGACTTCGCCAATTGACCCCCATCGCGCGAGGTTTTGCGCCCCACCAGGTCATTGGCCTGGATGGCCGTGGTGCCCTCATAAATGGTCAGGATCTTGGCATCGCGGTAATACTGGGCCGCGCCGGTTTCCTCGATGAAGCCCATGCCCCCATGAACTTGCACGCCAAGGGAGGTCACTTCCAGGCTCATCTCGGTGCTGTAGCCCTTGATCAGCGGCACCATGAAATCGTAAAACGCATTGTTTTGCTTGCGCACTTCGGCATCAACATGGTGGTGAGCGGCGTCATAAGCGGCAGCAGCCACCGTGGCGAGTGCACGGCAACCTTCGGTGTAGGCGCGCATGGTCATGAGCATGCGCTTGACGTCCGGGTGACGAATGATGGGGCCGCTGCCGGGCAGTGAGCCATCCACCGGGCGGCTTTGCACGCGGTCCTTGGCAAAACTTGCCGCTTTTTGGTAGGCCCGCTCGGCAATGGCAATGCCTTGCACGCCAACGCCAAAGCGGGCGGCGTTCATCATGATGAACATGTATTCCAGGCCCCGGTTTTCTTCGCCCACGAGGTAACCGGTGGCTCCGCCTTGGTCACCAAACTGAAGGACAGCAGTGGGGCTGGCCTTGATGCCCATTTTGTGTTCGATGCTGACGCAATGCACGTCATTGCGCGCACCCAAAGACCCGTCGGTACTCACCATGAACTTGGGCACCACAAACAGACTGATGCCTTTGACGCCTTCTGGCGCACCCGTGACGCGGGCCAGCACCAGATGGACGATGTTCTCGGCCATGTCGTGTTCGCCCCAGGTGATGTAAATTTTGGTGCCAAACACCTTGTAACTGCCATCTTCCTGCGGCTCGGCACGGCTCCGCACAGCGGCCAGGTCGCTCCCGGCCTGGGGCTCGGTCAGGTTCATGGTGCCAGTCCACTTGCCGCTCACCAAGTTACCCAGATAAGTGGCTTTGAGTTCATCAGAGCCAGCGGTCAGCAGCGCTTCAATGGCGCCATCGGTGAGCAGCGGGCACAGGGCAAAACTCATGTTGGCCGAGTTTTGCATCTCGCCGCAGGCAGCGCCAATCAACTTGGGCAGGCCCTGGCCACCAAAATCCACAGGGTGCTGCAGACCTTGCCAGCCACCCGCTGCAAACTGGACAAATGCCTCCTTGAAGCCTGGTGTGGCGGTGACCACGCCATCTTTCCAGCTGGAGGGGTTTTTGTCGCCTTCCCAATTCAGCGGACTCAGCACGCCTTGCGTGAACTTGGCAGCCTCTTCCAAAACTGCCTCGGCAGTCTCGAAACCGGCGTCTTCAAAGCCGGGTATGGCAGCAATTTGGTCAATATCAGCCAGGTGCTTGATATTGAAAAGCATGTCTTTGAGGGGGGCAACGTAGCTCATATCGAGACTCCAGATAAGTTCAGTGAGGTGCGCCCGGGATTGGCGCGAAAAAAAAGGGCACCGCAAGCGATGCCCTTTTTTGATTTGCTGTTAAAGCGCGGCAACCAGTTCTGGCACAGCCACAAAGAGATCGGCCTCAAGGCCGTAGTCAGCCACCGAGAAAATCGGTGCCTCGGCGTCTTTGTTGATCGCGACGATCACTTTAGAGTCTTTCATGCCAGCCAAATGCTGAATGGCCCCCGAGATGCCGGCGGCAATGTACAGCTGCGGCGCCACAATCTTGCCTGTCTGACCCACTTGCCAGTCGTTGGGTGCATAGCCCGCATCCACCGCTGCGCGCGACGCGCCCATGGCTGCACCCAGCTTATCGGCCAGCGGCGTCATGATTTCCATGAATTTCTCGCTGGAACCCAATGCCCGTCCACCCGAGACAATGACTTTGGCTGCGGTCAGTTCAGGGCGGTCGTTCTTGGCAATTTCACTGCCCAGGTAGGCAACTTTGTCATGGGCGGCCACGGCAGCCAGGGTTTCAACGGTTGCCGCACCGCCTGTGGCTGCAGCAGGGTCGAAGCCCGTGGTGCGTACCGTGATCACTTTGGTGCCATCCAGACTTTGAACCGTGGCAATGGCGTTACCGGCATAAATCGGGCGCTCAAAAGTATCCGGGCTGATGACTTTGGTGACATCAGAAATCTGGCCGACATCAAGCTTGGCAGCCACGCGGGGCGCGACGTTCTTGCCAGACGCCGTGGCGGGGAACAGGATATGACTGTAAGCGGAGGCAATGCCCACCACCTGCGCGGTCACATTCTCGGCCAAGCCATGCGCCAGCGCATCGCTGTCGGCATGGATGACCTTGCTCACACCGGCAATTTGGGCGGCAGCGGCTGCGGCAGCACCCGCGTTGGCACCGGCCACCAGCACGTGCACATCGCCACCGCATGCCAACGCAGCAGTCACGGTGTTCAGAGTGGCGCCCTTGATGGAATCGTTGTTGTGTTCGGCAATAACCAATGATGTCATGACAGCACCTTCGCTTCGTTTTTGAGTTTGGCCACCAACGTGGCGACGTCTGGCACCTTGATACCAGCGCTGCGCTTGGGCGGCTCGTTGACGCTCAAGGTCTTGATGCGCGGGGTGACATCCACGCCCAGGTCTTCCGGCTTGAACACATCGAGCTGCTTTTTCTTGGCCTTCATGATGTTGGGCAGCGTGACATAACGTGGCTCATTGAGACGCAGATCGGTGGTCATCACCGCAGGCAAGGTGACGCTCAGTGTTTCCAGGCCACCGTCGACCTCACGGGTCACCAAGGCCTTGCCATCAGCGATTTCAACCTTGCTTGCGAAGGTGGCTTGAGGCAGGTCAGCCAATGCAGCGAGCATCTGGCCGGTCTGGTTGCAGTCATCGTCGATCGCTTGCTTGCCCAGAATGATGAGGCCGGGTTGTTCTTTGTCAATCAGCGCCTTGAGCAATTTGGCAACCGCCAGCGGCTGCAACTCTTCGCTGGTTTCAACCAGGATGGCGCGGTCCGCCCCAATGGCCATGGCAGTGCGCAGGGTTTCCTGACACTGCGTGACGCCGCAGGACACGGCAATGACTTCCGTCACCACGCCTTTTTCCTTCAAACGGACGGCTTCCTCGATGGCGATTTCGTCAAAGGGGTTCATGCTCATTTTGACGTTGGCGATGTCTACACCGGTGTTGTCCGACTTGACGCGGACCTTCACGTTGTAGTCCACCACGCGCTTGACTGCGACCAGGACTTTCATTGCTGCGACTCCAGAGGGTTGTAAATTCGGTTTTATTCTTTAATGGACACATTGTCAAAGTTGACGTACACGTCAACTTTGATTGACGTGTACGTCAATCGAGCGATTCTATGCTGTGTCGACTTCAGACCTCGTCACGTTAGTGAACTTTGACTGAAAAGACAAAAAAAGAACGATCGTGCTTTTCAAAAAAATTATACTCGCTGGCTACAGCACGTTTTCAATCACACGGCTGTGAATCACTCTTTGCGGGTAAGGTATTTCAATGTGGTTCGCGCGCAGAGACCTGAGGATGTCCAGATTGATCATGGAGCGCAAATTGTCGCTGCCGTTCTCGGGATCAGCGATCCAGAACCCCACTTTGAACTCAAGCCCATCGGCGCCAAACACCGACAGATTCACCGATGGCCCGGGGTCACGCAACACGCGGGGCTGGTTCAGGGCAGCCTGCTTGAGCAACTCCATCACCAGGTTCTCATCGCTGTCATAGCCCACCGACACCACCGTAAAAAGCCACACACGGGAATCCGCAAGTGACAAATTCTCAACCCGGGTCGTGATGAGCATTTCATTGGGAACAATGGATTCCCGACCTGCGAGTGACCGGATCACCGTGTAGCGTGCATTGATCTCCATGACCACGCCTTCAAAGTTGTCGACCCGCACGTTGTCGCCAATGCGCATGCTGCGCTCGGCCAGGATGACAAATCCGCTCACATAGTTGGCAGCCAGCTTTTGCAGGCCAAAACCCACACCCACACCGATGGCGCCTCCCACGACAGAGAACGCTGTCAAATCAATCCCCACCGCCGAGACCGCCAGCATGAGTCCGACAAACATCAGCAAAGCCCGGGTCGCATTGCTCGCTGCCTTGCGCAAGGACAGCTCGCCGCCGGTGGCGTTGCGCAATAAACGGGACTCGATGGCGGCCGAGATCCAGAGCGAAATGATAAGCATGGCGCCCGCCGTCAACGCCCCTTCGATCATGGTGCGAACCGACATCTTGGACCCACCAATTTTCCAGGTGATTTGGTCTAGTTCTTCCAACACCAGGGGCAACAAACCGCTGACCCACAACACCATGGCCAGCCAGGCCACCCAGGAAATGGTGCGCTCCAGCACGCGCACGATCGGCTTGTCATCAAAAGCGGCCTGCAGCACTTTGACACCCAGCCGGATCACCAGCAGGGCCAAAAGCACGGGAATGGCAATCTTGAATACCACCAGCGGCACGCGCCCCACCATCAGGGTTTGTGCGCCATAAGCCAGACATAACAGCAACAATGGAAACAGCACGCCGTCCACCGTGACTTTGCCGAACATGATGGAAGAGGCATCACGCACACCCACTGCGCGCGACAGCATCGCCGCAATGCCCCATGCCACAGCGGCACACAGGAGCAGAACACCCAACTCAATCAGTGAATTGGGTTTGATCAGTTCAGCCAACCAAACGTCAAAATCCGTGATCCGGTTGCTAAACATCCGCCAGCACCCGGATATGCGCCTCCACACTGCGCGCCAGTGCGCTCAAAGAGTAACCACCTTCCAGGCAGGACACGATGCGGCCCTTGGCGTGGCGCCGCGCGACGTCCTTGATGCGGCTGGTGATCCAGGCGTAATCCTGCTCCACCAGACCCATCTGGCCCATATCGTCCTCTCGGTGCGCATCGAATCCGGCGCTGATGAAGATCATCTCGGGCTTGAATTGTTCAAGCCGCGGAATCCAGATGCTCTCGATCAGCTCCCTGACATCCATGCCCTTGGTGTAGGCCGGCACCGGCAAATTAACCAGGTTGCCCGCATTGGATAAGGGCCAGTCCATGGGATAAAACGGGTGCTGAAAAAAACTCACCATCAGGATGCGCTCGTCGCCGGCCACGATGTCTTCAGTGCCATTGCCATGGTGCACATCGAAGTCCACAATCGCCACCCGCTTCAGGCCATGGCGTTCCAGCGCGTACTTGGCCGCAACGGCCACATTGTTGAAAAAACAAAATCCCATCGCCTTGTCACGGCAGGCGTGGTGCCCCGGTGGGCGCACCGAGCAAAAGGCATTCTCCAGCTCGCCGGCAATCACTGCGTCCGTGGCGGCAAGAGCGGCACCGGCCGCCCGCAAGGCTGCGTCCCAGGTGTGCACATTCAGGGAGGTGTCAGGATCGACCTGGCTGTGGGTGGGGCCACCGGCTTCAATCTCTTCTTTCAGGACATCGCTGAGGCCGCGCAGGGAGGCCACATGCATTCGGCCATGCGCCAGTTCGATATCAACCAGCGGCGCGATGGGGGCTTCACGCCGGTCCAGTGCGTCGCCTACGCCAGAGATCAGCAGGCGGTCTTCAATGGCATCAAGGCGTTCAGGGCATTCGGGGTGACCCGGGCCCATTTCATGTTTACGGCAGTCGGGGTGGGTGAAGTATCCGGTCATCGTCACGGTGGGGCCCTGTCTCTTAAATTTTTTGGTAACGTGCTGCTATGGATGTACAAAACAAACTCAAATCGCTGGTCGATCAGCTTAACACGGTGATCGTTGGCAAGCCTGCGCAAACGCAAGACTGCGTGGCATGCCTCTTGGCCGGTGGACATCTATTGATAGAAGATGTGCCGGGCGTGGGCAAGACAACCCTGGCTCACGCATTGGCCAAAACCTTTGGCCTGCAGTTCTCCAGGGTGCAGTTCACGGCTGACCTGATGCCCAGCGACTTGTCCGGGGTTTCTATTTTTGAGCGCGACAAGGCTGCTTTTGTGTTTCACCCCGGACCTTTGTTTGCGCAAGTACTGCTGGCTGACGAGATCAACCGCGCAAGCCCCAAGACACAAAGTGCGCTGTTGGAAGCCATGGAAGAAAAGCAGGTCACGATCGATGGCGAGACAAGGTCCCTGCCCTCGCCATTTTTTGTCATTGCCACGCAAAATCCGAATGACCAACTGGGCACGTACGCCCTGCCTGAATCGCAACTGGACCGGTTCCTGATGCGCATTTCCCTGGGCTACCCCGACCGCCCCGCCGAGCGAGCGCTATTGGCAGGCCATGACCGCCGGAACATGGTGGAGGCCTTGCCCAGCCTGTTGACTGCGCTTGAGCTGGAAGACCTGCAAAGAAAGGTATTGGCCGTCCACACCAGCGAGCCGCTGCTGGATTATGTTCAGGACCTGATTGCAGCGACCCGATCAGGACAATGGTTTCTGATGGGATTGAGTCCGCGCGCCGGCATTGCTTTGTTGCGGGCAGCCAAGGCGAACGCCTTATTGAGTGGACGCGACTACGTGGCTCCGGATGACATCCAGGCCGTCCTGCCACAGACTGTCGCACACCGACTAATTCCCGTGGGCGACGCCGGGAGGGGATCGGTCGAACAGGTTCGGGCGATGATTGATGCGGTAACCCTGTCTTGAGTTCAGCCTCACGTGCCGCCGAACCAAGCGCTGGCCGGTTAGTCTGGCTCAGGCCACTGGCCTGCGTACAGTCCCGTTTCAGGCGTTGGATTGAGGGCCGGTTGCCGCAGCAGGACACCACCACCCTGACACAACGCAACGTCTATATCCTGCCCACCCGCCCCGGTTTGATGCTCGGTGCCACCCTGCTGGTGCTGTTGATTGCATCCATCAACTACCAACTTAATCTGGGCTATTTGCTGACTTTTTTACTAGCGGGTAGCGCCCTGGTGGGCATGCACGTCGGTCACGGCACACTGCGGGGCCTGACAATGAATCTGATATCGCCCAGGCCCGTATTCATGCTGACCACAGCGCCTGTCGAGATCAAATTGAACAACCCCCAACGCCGCCATCGTTACGGCATTGGCTTATCGGTTCTGGGCGCTGGCCACTGGACCTGGGCTGACGTACCGGCGCAGGGCAGCGTCACGGTGACACTGGGGTTCAAACCCACTCAGCGTGGCCTGCACAAGGTGCCCACACTCACGGCAGAGACCCGCTTTCCGCTGGGCACCTTCAGAGTCTGGACTGTGTGGCGACCTGCTGCTCAAGTGTTGGTCTACCCTGCGCCTGAAAAATCGCCCCCCCCCTTGCCGCCAGGAGAGCCGCGCGCAGGCGGTGAGGGCTCGTCGCGGGCATCCACCAGTGGTGAATTCGATGGGGTGCGCGCTTACCGCCGGGGCGACCCGCTCAAACTGATTGTCTGGAAGAAAGCTGCCGGCAAGGATGAACTGGTGAGCCGCGAAGCGGCTGCGGCTCAACACCATGAGCTTTGGCTGAGCCGCGCACACACAGGCACACCCCACCCCGAACAACAACTGTCGCGCTTGTGCGCCTGGATCCTGCTGGCAGACCAAAGAGGACTGGACTATGGCCTGCGTCTGACCGGGGTTGAGATCAAGCCAGGCCACGGCGAGAATCACAAATTGCGCTGCCTCGAGGCGCTGGCCCTGTGCTGAAGCAACTCGCCAGCCTGCCCCGAGACAGCCGTGACACGCTGTTCATGCTGGCCGTCGTGACCTGGGTTGTCCTGCCGCAGGTCACCCATCTGCCGCTGTGGTGCAGCCTGCTGGCGGCCAGCGTTTTGATGTGGCGAGCCTGGCTAGCCATCACTGTGCGCCCCCTGCCCCCAAGCTGGGTGCTGATGGCGCTCGTGGTGCTGACCGTGGCGGCCACCCTGTTAACCCATAAAACGCTGCTGGGGCGCGATGCGGGCATCACCCTTATTGTGGTGTTACTGGTTACAAAGACACTGGAACTACGGGCCAGGCGAGATGCCTTCGTGGTATTTTTTCTCAGCTTTTTTTTGATATTGACCAACTTTTTCTTCTCTCAAACGCTGCTGACGGCAGCAGCCATGCTCATCGCTCTGCTCGGCCTGCTCACCGCGCTGGTCAACGCCCACATGCCGGTGGGGCGGCCTCCCTTGCTGCTGGCCGCCAAAACAGCAGGTGCGATGGCCTTGCTGGGGGCGCCCATCATGATCGTGCTGTTCGTTCTGTTTCCCCGAATGGCGCCGCTGTGGGGTGTGCCAGTTGATGCCATAACCGGGCGCAGTGGCCTGTCGGACTCCATGCAGGTGGGCACGATTGCGAGCCTGGCCATGGATGGCAGCATTGCCATGCGGGTGCAGTTTGAGGGAGCATCGCCACCCCAGTCCGAACTGTATTTTCGGGGCCCAGTGCTGTCCACCTTTGACGGACGCAACTGGCAGCCCCTGCGCTCAGACTTTCCCCAACACCTCCAGCCGCAAGCCAACCTGCAGACGCAGGGAAGCGCCCTCAACTACCAAGTGACGCTGGAACCCCACCAGCAGCGCTGGCTGCTGACCCTGGACGCTTCCGCGTCAGCCCCCCTGTTGCCCAGTTTTCAGGCCACCATGACGCCCGAACTCCAGTGGCAGGTGGATCGTCCCATCACCCACCTGTTGCGCTACTCAGCTCAAAGTTACACCCGTTTCCAGCACGGTCCGCTGGGCCCGGTGGTGGGTTTGCAGGATTACCTGACACTGCCCCCCGGCTTTAATCCCCGCACCCTCGCCATGGCGACTGAATTGCGCCGCGAGCTCCGACTGGCCGGTGACGATGATGCTCTCGCCGTCAACGCAGCGCTAAAGCGCCTGAGAACCGGCGGCTACAGTTACACGCTGGAGCCAGGTCTTTATGGCCAAAACACCGCTGATGAGTTCTGGTTTGACCGCAAAGCGGGCTTTTGCGAGCATATTGCCTCCAGCTTCGTCATACTCATGCGCGCCATGGACGTGCCGGCACGCATTGTCACCGGCTACCAGGGCGGCGAAATCAACGCCGTTGATGGGTTTCACGTGGTACGCCAGAGTGACGCCCATGCGTGGGCCGAGGTCTGGCTGGCCGGACGCGGCTGGGTTCGGGTGGATCCGACCTCGGCAGTGGCACCGGGTCGCACGGCCACCCTGCAACGCCTGCAAGGCCAACAAGCGCCACGGGGGGCCATCACGCAAGCACTGCTGGGCAATGTCAGCCCTGAATTTGCCTTGAACCTGCGCGCCGCGTGGGAAGCGGTCAACAACCGATGGAACCAGTCGGTCCTGAACTACACGCAGGGCAAGCAAATGGATTTACTCAAAGGCCTGGGCTTTGAAGCCCCCAGCTGGAGGGATTTGACCTACTTGTTGATTGGTATCGGGGTCGCAGGCAGCCTGGTCGGCGTAGCTTGGGCCTGGTGGCAACGCAGTCGCAAGGATCCATGGCTTCGCCTGCTGAATTCTGTCGACGCCCGCCTGCGGCAGACAGGCATCACACTCGCCCCGCAAAGCACGCCGCGCCATATGGCGCAGCAACTGCAGGCGCAACGCGGCGCGGAGCAGCCAGCGGTCCAAGCGATCAGCGACTGGCTGCTCAGGCTGGAGGCGCTGCGCTACGCGGCCCGCCCAGCCGGCGAGCCTGAGCGACAGCAGGCAAAGCGCCTGGCTACACTGGCGCGCGAACTCAAACAACTCCCTTGGCTCCCGTGATCCCTATGTCCCGTTTCAAACCCTTCTTCTTTTTTGCTTCTTTATTGATAGCCATAAATCCCTTGTTTGTATCGGCCACAAGCCAAAGCAAGCAAAAAAAGAAGGTGGATGTGTCGCGCACCGCCCCCGCGGCCAAAGTGGCCAAAGTGGCCAAAGTGGCCAAAGTGGCAAAGTCAACCGGTCCAGCCTATGCACTGCGCCACGACGTGATGCTTGCGGTTGCAGACATGGCCCAGCGCCGAAATCTCGACACCGACTGGGTGCGCCAAGCTGTGGGGCAAGCGCACTACATGCCCCAAGTGGTCAAATTCATTCAGCCGCCCCCGGCAGGCACACCCAAAAACTGGCGGGTGTACCGCAGCCGATTCATTGACCCGGTGCGCATCAGGGCGGGTGTTGCCTTTTGGCAGGCCAACCGGGAAGCGCTGGAGCGAGCTGAAAAAACCACCGGCGTACCCGCCGCCATCATTGCGGGCGTGATTGGCGTGGAAACCATTTATGGCCAGCAAATGGGCACCTTCAGGGTGCTGGACGCCCTCACCAC
>CALRWE010000034.1:0-26949 GCA_943371745.1 Rhodoferax sp. OV413 | reverse complement strand
ATCGTCGCGCTTGCGGGCGGTTTCAAGCAATAGAGCACGAGCCGCATGAACCTCAACGTTACTCTCAGCAATCATTTGCTGCACCAGTTGAAACTCCGCAACAGGTTGCCCAAACTGTTTTCGTGTGCTGGCCCGTTCGACCATCTCGTCAACCAAGCGAATGGCCGGGCCGATACACAGCCCGGCCAGGTTGATTCGTTGTTTATTCAAGGTCTTCATGGCCGTTCGAAAGCCGAGCCCAGGTTGTCCACCAACGATGGCGTCGGCCGAAACGCGGCAGCGGTCCAGCAGCACTTCGCCGACAGGCGATCCGTGTTGTCCCATTTTTCGGTAGGCGGGTGGTGTACTCAGGCCTGGCGTGCCCCGTTCAATCAGAAAAGCAGTGACGCCTGCAGCACCTTTCAACGTAGTGTCCGTGCGTGCAAATACAGTAAAGAGGTCTGCGATAGGCGCGTTTGTGATGAAGCACTTTTGGCCACTGATGACATAGTCATTCCCTTCGCGCACGGCCACCATCTTGAGCGCAGTGGCGTCTGTGCCGGCCTCTGGCTCCGTCAGTGCGAAGCAGCCTGTTAGTTCGCCTCTTGCCAGACGCGGCAGGTATTGCTGCTTCTGCGCCTCAGTGCCGTCGACGATCAGTGATTCGGACGCGATTCCGGTGTTGCCTCCGAACCGCGCGCGGAACGCGGTCGACACTTGAGAAACCTCCATGTTCACGAGGGCCAACTCCTCCGTGCTTAACCCTGCGCCGCCATATGTCTCGGGAATACTGTGGCCGAACAGGCCGAGCTTGCGCATGCCCATCACGACACTCGGGGGAATGTCGTCGTTCCTGTCCACGTCTTGTTCAAGTGGCAGGCATTCTTCTCGAATGAACTGGCGTACCTCTTTTAGCAGGGGGGTGAATTCTGAAGGGTTGCGGATCATCTTTTTGTCCTGATAGACAGCATGGCATTGGGGTGTGAGTGCATTGGCGTTTTCTGCCTGATTCAGTCGATCTTCAGTTTCGCAATCTTGGCCAAGCCTTGCCAAGTCTCCATGTCCTGACGCACGGTTATCGCGAACTGCTCCGCAGTCTTGATCGGGGGGCGGGACATGTTTTGCGCCGCAAATTTCTGAATGATGTCATCGCTCATGAGGATGTGGTTGAGCTCCTGGTTGAGCAGCAGCACGATCTCCCGCGGTGTGCCAGTAGGCGCGAAGATGCCGTACCAGCCGTCTGCTTCGAACCGGAAGCCTTGCTCCGTCAGCGTCGGGAGGTCTGGTAGAGCGGGGCCGCGCGCGGAGCCGGTGGCACCCAGCGCCACAAGTTTTCCCGCGCGGATGTGCGGTATGGGCGAAGCAATGTCGGCAAAGCCCAGGCTGAGATTGTTGCCCAGTACGTCGTTGACTAATGGCGCGACCCCTTTATAGGGCACGTGCGACATGTCTAGGCCATAGTGAGCTTTGATGCCTTCCATCACGAGGTGGCCGGTAGAGCCATTGCCCCAGGAGCCGTAGGACAGCTTGCCGGGGTTAGCTTTGGCAAAACGCACCATGTCCGCCATCGACTTGAAACCTGTCGTGGGATGGGTGATCAGCAGGATGCCGGCGGCGCCGACCTGGGTCACAGGCAGCAGGTCACGCAGGGTGTCATAAGGCATCTTGGGCTGAATGACCGGGTTGATCGCTATCGCAGAGGAGGGCGAGAGCAGGATGGTGTAGCCGTCGTTGGGCGCCTTGGCGACAGCATCGTTGCCGATCAGGCCGTTGGCGCCCGCCTTGTTGTCGATCAAGACTGGTTGTTTAAGCGCCTTGGCCAGCGGAGTTGCCAGCAGCCTGGCGAAGATGTCTGAGCCAGCGCCGGCAGGGCCGGGCACCACCAGTCGAATCGGCCGCGTTGGCCAGACGGGTGCTTGTGCCCGAGCCTGCAAGACGCTAAGAGTCACGGCGGCCAGCACGGCGCGGCGGGAAATAGGGGAGTTGAACATGCTCGGACTTTCTTTCTTTGCGAAGCGTTACGAAGGAATTTTTAAGGTACCGGCGGACCCGCACCAGGCGCCAGTACCTGCCCGGTCAGGTACTGAGCGCGCGCGCCCGCAAGGTAGTCCAGGAGCGGCAGACAGTCAACCGGGGGTAAGTCAGGTGCCAGTTGCAGTGCATTGATGCGCAGGCCGTGCGCACCCCATTCTGCGGCGAGGGTGGCGATCAGCATGCGTGTGGCGCCCATGTCGCCAGCCAGCTCCCAGGCTATGTCCTCAGCCGGTGACGGCAGCAGTAACGTGAGACTGGATTTCCCGTCGTGGTTGGAGCGAAAGCGCCGCGCTGAGTGCAGCACGACCTCCAGCACCGTGCCGGGTGCGGCGTCCAGCGCTGCACCATCAAGCACGGCGTTATAGCCGCCGGCACAATTCGTTGAGAAGCCCTGCAGGGCGACACGCCAGGCCGCGGAACGAACGTCCTCACAACGCAAAGCGAGCGGCAACCCGAGTGGCAGGGGCGCATGAATGGCGATAGGCAACGCCTGGCTGCCACCGCACCCAGATGAGCCACCGTCGAGCACCAGCAACTGGCCTGCGAGCGGGCGCGAGCCGGAACTGGCGAGAAAGCACAGGGCTTCGGCCATATCCTCAGGCTCGGCCATCCGACCCAGCGGTACCTTGGCCAGCGCCTGGGCTGGATGAAGGCGTCCATTGTCGATCAATCCCTGCACGAGTTCGGTACGCACAAAACCAGGCGACAGAACGGTCACGGTCCAATCTGGCCGGGCACGGGAAAGTGCCCGAGTCTGGGCGATCAGCCCAGCCTTGCTGGGGCTGTAGAGTCCGCGCCAGGGAATCGCGCGCAAGCCAGCGCCAGAGGCTACATTGACGATGCGGGCCCCGGGCTTGAGGCGAGGCGCGCAGGCCTGCACCAAACGGGCTGGCGCGGCCAAATTTAGCGCGAGCAGTCGCGCGGCCACGCCGTCCGCATGACCCGCGAGCGCGTCAGCACCGCCGTCGGATATGCCGGCATTGTTGATCAGCGCATCGAGCGACGGTACTTCGTTGGCGAGGTGCCTGATCTGCGTTACGTCGGTGAGATCGGCTACCAGTCCAAGGGGCGCTGATGCGTCGGTGGGCCAGTCGGCCTGCAGGCGCCGCAATCCAGCCTCATCGGCATCGACCAGAACGCAGTGCCACCCCTGGCTGGCCAGGCAAAGCGCGGTGACGCGGCCAATTCCGGCGGCAGCACCAGTAATGAGCACAGTGGCTGCCATCAGCTATGAAGCTTGTAGATTTCGCGCAGCAGCCCATAAATTGGGTCTTGCGGCGCGGCGCTGGCAACGGGCTGGCGCGGACCGAACAGCGCCGCGTTGTCCTGTGCGAGTTCGGGCCGTGTGCGCTCCTCGATCCAGTCGTACACCACAGTGCGCGCGGCGACCCGCCACTCACCATCGCGACGCTCGAATCGGTCGACGTAGCGGCCGCAGAGGAAGGTCGCCATCGTGGGCTGCTCGGCCGTGGCCTGCAGGGCTATGAAACTACTCTCGACAGCTGCCACGTTGCCATGCAGGTTGATCAGTACGTTGCTGATTTGGTGCACGCGGCGGCCACCGGCGCGCAGGCGCGGCAGGGCCTGGTCAATGAAGCCTGAGGCGCTGCCGCACCAGGCGCCGTGGCAGTCGGTCGCATCTTCCCAGTAGGCAGAGCGCAGCGCTTCCTCGTCACAACGGTCAATACCGCGGCAGTAGCGGTACAGGCAATCTCGAATGGCCTCGCGGTCCAGAAGCGCTTGCAATGTCTTCCCTATTGCACTCATGTTGCCGTTGGCGCGACGCGCCTGAACAACTGCACAACGTTACCCTCGGGGTCAAGCAGCGACAGTACAGCGCCGTGGTTTCCCATGTCGCGCACTCCCAGCACCTGGCCGCCGGCAGCAGCAATGCGCACCTGTGCCTCATCAAAGTTATCGACTTCGAACACCATCACCGTGCCGGAGGTGGCGGGCGCTGCTTCTTCGCGACAGGCCAGGGAGACGTTAGTGTTGCCCACGCCATACTGGTACCAGCGATCCCCGTCGTTAAACTTGAGTTGCAGGCCCAGAGCCCCTGCGTAGAAAGCATGCAGCTCGCTAGGCCGCTCGGCGACCAGGTAAACGTTCTGCAAGCGTTTGGGTGCCGCCGTGTCCGCGGAGATCACAGCGATGTCTCCGATGCACCACCGTCCAGCCTGAGTACCTCGGCGTTGATAAATCGCGAGTCATCGCTGGCCAAGAAGCAGATCGCGTCGGCGATGTCCTCCACTGTCCCTAGACGGCCCAGTGGCGTCCGTGCGATGCGCTTCGCGTCGAGCTCAGCGTTGCGGTGCTTGGCGGTGCCTTCGGTGGGTACAGCGCCCGGCGCTACCGCGTTGACGCGGATGCGGCGCGACCCCAGATCTGCGGCGGCAGCGCGTGTTACGCCCAGCACGCCGGCCTTCAGGCCGCTGTAGACCAGAGATCGCGCTGGCGACTTGAAGCCGGCGATGGAAGCGACATTGATGATGGAGCCGCCACGATCGGCGTCCATGACTTCAGCCGCAGCCTGGATACCCCAAATCACCGATTTAAAGCCGATCTCGACCATGCGGTCCATGACATCAGGCGTAATTTCGGCCAGCGGTTGGTAGCGAACCCAGGCTGCGTTGTTGACCATGATGTCCAGCCGACCGGTTTGCTGAGCAAGGCGATGTACTGCGCTGCGCATGCCATCGCGGGTGGAGACGTCCTGCGGCAGGCCAATGGCCTTGCCACCGGCAGCGGTGATTGTGGCCACTGCCTCATCGACGAATTCGGCCTTCAGGTCGTTCACTCCGACGGTCGCACCGCGAAGGGCCATCGCCAGCGCGGTGGCTCGACCGATGCCGTGGCCTGCGCCGCTAATGAAGGCGACTCGCCCTTTCAAGGACGCAATAGTGTTATGGTTTTCCAGCGTTGTGGTCATGATCTGTCCTTACTTTTTTGAGGCACGATGAGCGCGTCGAGCGCAAGTGCGCCTTTGCCTTCATCCATCACCATCAGGGGGTTGACATCAATCTCGGCAACCTCGTCCGCATGGCGTGCTGCAAACCGCGAGAGTGCAGCAACCGCCCTAGCGGCAGCGGCCACATCGGCACGTGGCCTTCCGCGCGCGCCGTCCAGCAGCGCATAGGCCTTCAGCGAGCGCAGCATCGTGGCGGCCGTGGCTTCGTCAACAGGCGCAGTCTGCAGTGCCACATCCTTAATCACCTCGGCAAAAATGCCACCAAGACCGACCATCACGATGGGGCCGAATACCGGGTCTATCTTGGTGCCTAGGATCAACTCCGTCCCGCCTTGGGCCATTTGGGCGACCAAAACACCCTCAATGCGCGCCTGGGGCGCTTTGAGCGCCACCCTTGCCAACAGTGCCGGGTACTCCTGCATCAGCTGTGGCTCTGTCTGTACGCCTAGCACTACGCCACCCATTTCCGTCTTGTGTGCGATGTCAGGTGACACGATCTTGAGTACAACAGGAAATCCTATTTCACGCGCGGCAGCCAGAGCCTCGTTGGCGCTATTTGTCACATGCTCCTGCAGCACCGACAACCCTGCTGCGGCCATCGCGGCTTTGCCGCCGGCTTCGTTGGCAAAAGCACTTTGGGGTAACGGTTGCGTCGCTGCTGGCAACACAGGTGGGTCGTAAGCTGCTGCGGGTGCGCCGATACGCACAAGCGCCGCCAGCGTTGCACAGACGGCATCCACACCGTCCACGGCAGGAATGCCCATGGCGTTCAATTGGGTTATCACGTCGCGTGGCGCACGGCAGCACAGCAAGATCAGGCGCTGTGGGTACTCGCGGCGAACCTGTTCCAGTGCACTCATGAAGACGTCACGCAAGCGCGGCATGTAAAACGCGTTGGCAGACTGCAGGATCACGGCGTCGCAACAGTCGTCTTGCGCCACGGCGGCCAGAATTTTTGCCAAGACTTCGGGCCGGCTCGAGACTTGGGCCGTCATGTCTACCGGGTTGGCGGGGGCAGCGAAGGGCACGATGGACAGAATGCACTCCTGCGTCTCCTTTGCCAGCTTGGGAAGTGCCAATCCCTGCGCGCTGGCCGCATCGGCCATCAACACGCCAAAGCCGCCCGAGGCCGTGAGCAGTGCCACGCGGTTGCTTCTGGGGGCGCGGGACGTGCCCGCGACCGAAATCGCATGCCCCACCTCCAGCAGCAACTCGATGCTTGGCACACGGATGGCGCCGCCGTTGCGTAGCACCCTGTCGAAGACCGCATCGGAACCTGCTAGTGCACCGGTGTGGGATGCTGCGGCCTCACTGCCAGCGTCGGATACGCCCACTTTCAGGACCAACAACGGCTTGCCGGCGTCTTGCGCCAGCGCCATCGCAGCCCGCAACTTGGGGCCGTCGCGACAGGTCTCCATGCAGCACAAAATGACCGCGGTGTCAGGGTCTCGTGCCAATGAGGCAATGGCATCGGCAATATCCACATCGCATTCGTTACCTGTGGTGAGGAAGCGGCTGATGCCAATACCGCGCTCGGCGGCCATGCGCATCGTGTAGCTGCCCAAGTTGCCACTTTGCGAGACAATACCCACAGAACCCGGCGCGGGCATGGATGACTCCAGCGCCACCGAGAACGTGGCGATACTCTTACTGGCTATGCCGATGGAACCAAGACAGTTGGGCCCAACGATCCGCATTCCGGTCGCTTTGGCGATCTGGCCGATCTCGGTTTGAAGCGCGGTGCCTGCCGCGCCCAGTTCAGAGAACCCTGCCGACAGGATCACCGCCGCGTGCACGCCGCGGGCGGCGCAGTCGCGCACGGCGGCCACCACGCTCCCCGGCGGCACAGCCACCACGACCAACTCGGGCACCTCGGGCGTATGGGCCACGCTCGCGTAGGCGGGCAAACCCTGCACTGTTGCGGTCTTGTGGTTGATCGGATAGATCGCGCCGCAGTAGCCGTACTTCAGCAGGAACTGCAGCGGCCTTCCTCCGATCTTGGTGACGTCGTCTGACGCGCCATAGATGCCGATGGCGCGCGGCGAGAACAGTGATTCCAAGCCCTCCCCCACCTCCGGTTGCCTGTGCTGTTCCATAGTGGGACATCGCGGAACCGGTTTGGTCGAGCCACTGCTTTCACCCCCTTGAAGAGAAACCGGGTTCTGAGCCCCCAGACAATTGGCGCTCATTATTTCCCTTTGTAAACTGGCTTGCGCTTTTCCAGGAAGGCCTTGCGGGCCTCCTGCGCATCCTCGGTTTGCGCAAGCGCCATCGTGAAGTTCTGCTCGAAACGGTAACCGTCGCGCTGCGGCATCAGGTCCATCATGTTGGCTGCGTTCTTGGCGTACGCGATGGCGATGGGGCTCTTGGACGCGATCTCGGCGGCGATAGCCATCGCCGTGGGCATCAGCTGGTCGGCTGGCACCACCTCGTCCAGAACGCCGCGACGGTACAGCTCTGCGGCACTCACACGCATACCGGTGTAAAACATTCGCCGCGTATAGGAACGACCAAACATTGTCCGCAGCATGGACACGCCGCCGGCCAAGCCGACATTGATCTCTGGCATAGCAAAGGTTGCTTCCTCGGATGCGATGAAGATGTCGCACGCCGCCATGAGACCGAAACCTGCGCCCAGTGCAGCGCCGTTCACAGCGGCGATCACGGGCTTGCTGCATTCCTTGATGGAATTTCCTGTCTCGCGCGTCATACGGTTGTGTTCGAGGAAGTCGCCTGCCTTGTCAGCATCAGGCCTGTCCTTCAGGTCGGCTCCTGAGCAAAACACCTTGCCTGCCGCGGTTAGCACGGCAACTCGAATGTCTTTTCGCTCAGATATCTCGTCAAAAACGTCGATCAGTTCACGGCGGGTCTTTCTGGCTAGCGCGTTAACGGGCGGTCGATCCAGCGTGACCACGGCGATGTAATCAGAAACTTCTAATGTGACGTTCATAAGGAAATCCTTGGCAGGTTGTAGGTGCTGGTAGCAGACGCATCCGTAGCTTATGGTGCAAGCAGTCGAGCCGTGTGGAGCAGCCGGTCGCCGTAACGGAATTCAGAAGTGAGCAGACGCTGCGCGAGTCTGGTCGCCAGGACTTCCTCGCTCATCCCCATGCCGCCATGCATCTGGATTGCGCCCTCTGCGCAGGTGCGGGCGGTTTCTGCCAGGCTTACTTTCATCAAGCTCAGAGTGCGGGACAGGTCAGGCGCAACGCGCTCGTATTCGGAAAACGCATGCATAAGCAGGCCACGCGCGGCAAGATATCGGACATACATGTCTGCCGTTCGGTGGCGAAGCGCCTGGAAGGTTGACAGCGCCACGCCGAACTGGCGTCGCTCCTGGAGGTAGCTCACGGTCTGGTTGATCAGTGCGGCCACTGAAGCCACGGTGTCCACCGCAGTGAGTACCAGTGCTGCATCACTAGCCCGTGCCAGGGCCGTGACAGCCGCCTCGCCCTGGGCAATGCATGTGGGTGCGGTCAGGGCCAGTTGCGCCAGCGTAAAGTCAGCGGTGCGGCGGCCTTCCATCGTGCGATAGACGGCAGTCGGGGGTGGCATTTGCTCGCGGTCCACAACAAAGAGCGCTGGCCCGCCTGTTCCCTGAAGCAGAGTGGGAACGATGTAGTGAGTCACCTCCAGCGAAAAGTCCACCCCAAAAACATCACCGGAGAGTTCGAAGCCGGTGGCCATCGTCTGCGCCTGGATCGCGATGTCTTCGAGTGGCTCTGACAGAGCCGAAAGCGGCATGATGGTTGCACTGCCATCGCACACGATTTCGAGCCAGTGCGCGGCAGTTTCTGTTGGTGCAGCTTGCAGCAATAGCGGTGCTATCACACAGGCCTCGACCAACGGGAGCTGAGTGCCATGGGTGGCCAGCCCTTCCATGACCGATGCCAGGTCGACCAGTGTTCCGCCTGCGCCGCCAAGCCCTTCCGGCACCAGTGTGCAGACCCAGCCCATAGCGCGGATCGGCTCGGCTACAGCTGGAGCGGTCACTTGGTGTTGCGCGAAGCGAAGGGTTGCATCGAGCAGCATTCCGGGGAACAAGGGGTTGAATGAGGTTTGCATTCTTCAAGCTCCGAAGAGTTCCTGTGCGATGACGTTGCGCTGTACTTCTGATGTGCCACCAGCAATCGTCCTGGCGCGTGTGAACAGATAGTTCTGCGCCCAGACGGATTCGCTGGCGCCGTCGCTGCCTTCTGCGATAAAGCGGTTGGCTGCTCGCGGGCCCACGGCATCCAATGCGATGGTGGTGAGCTGTTGTGCAATGCCGCTGCACAGAAGCTTGAGAACCGATGGCTGAACACCCAGCGGACGCCGGTGCAGCATGTCATCCGTCGCGTTGGCCAGAATTTGGTGCGCGCCATGGAGGTCGGCTTCGGCTAGCAGCAGTTTGTATTGCAGGCTGCTGAAGTCCCGGCGCCCCGCAGCTGTTGCCGCTGCTTCGTCGACCACCCGCTTGACCTGACTGCGGACCATCTGGAGCCGTGCGACACTGGCCGGAGGCAGACGTTCATGCTCCAGTAGATACTTGGCGCAAGTCCATCCTTTACCTTCTTCGCCGATCAAGTTGTCTGCCCGAACGCGCACTTCGTCAAAGAATACTTCGTTCAGGTGGTGCCAACCATCAATGCTTCGTATCGGCCGGACGGTGATCCCCGTGGTGTCCATGGGCACCAGAATCATGGAGATGCCCTCCTGCTTCTTGGCCTCACGCGAAGTGCGTACCAACATATAGATCATATTGGCTTCGTGCGCGTGAGAAGTCCATATTTTCTGGCCGTTGATCACGTATTCGTCGCCATCGCGGCGAGCGCTCGTCTGCAGAGACGCCAGATCTGAACCGGAGTTGGGTTCTGAGTAGCCTTGGCAGTACCAGTCAGAGCAGTCCAGGATGCGCGGGAGGAACCGGACTTTTTGCTGCGGCGTACCGAAGCGGATGATGACGGGGCCAATGTGACCTAGGCCATGGTGATAAAGAGGCGGGCACTCTGCCTCAGCCATGACCTCCTCAAAAATCAGGCGCTGCTTGATGTCCCAGCCGGTGCCGCCATTCTCGAGGGGCCAACCTGGCGCACCCCAGCCGTGTTCATGGAGTACCTTTTGCCAGCCCACATAGTCACGTTTAGTCATTTTTTGGCCTGTGGCCACGGCGGCACGGATTTCGGGCGGGCAGGCGTGTTGGGAAAATTCCTCCAATTCACGGCGAAACGCAGTGTAAATATCCTCCTGCAATCCCTCGTTGACAGTACCGGTGACAGGCATATGGTTGTTTCTCAGGGTCATTTCATTTTCCTACCAGTCCGAACTAGTCAGCCGTTGACGGGAGAGGCGTGCGCGGACGCTGGGGAGTCGTCGCCTGCGCGTAGCGTGATGATTAACTCGTCCAGCGCGGCTACTGCGCTCTGCGCATCGCGTTGACGCAAGCTGAGCACGATCTTGCGGCGCAGTGGAAATAACTCGGGACGCGGGCGCACCGGCAGCACGTGTGTCATTCGCTCTCTCATGATCGAGGTCATGGTCTGCGCCATCAGCAACAGTGATTCGTTGTGCCCTGCGGTCGCGATCGCCGAGAAAAATTGCCCTGCTGATTCAATTCGCTGGGCCAGCGGCGCATCGGCCAAGTGCTGCTCAATGTTGTGAGCGGCTACCTCTATGGCATCCAACTCGGCATTGGTGGCCCTCTCGCAGGCCTGGCGAAGGAGCGCACCGTAAAGCGTGCGGTACGCCTCATCAATGTCGGCATGGTCAAGCCGACCCTGCATTACCAGGGCGCGCAGCGACTCTGCCAGTCTCATGTAAGCGCCCTTGTAGTACACCAGGGCCTGCTCGGCCGGGCCACCATTCATGTGCTTGACTTCGCCAATGAATACATAGTGGTCACCAGCTTCATGGCACGCGTAGGTGATGCATTCGAAGCTGGCCAGGCAATCGTCGATCACCGGCATACCGAGTTCACCCTTTCGCCAGCCCACGCCTTCGAACTTGTCGTTGATCTTGCTCGATGCAAAGCGGCCGGAGAGAGCGTCCTGGCGCTGCGACAGAATATTGATGACAAAACCCTGAGCGTCAGTGAATGTGTTCAACAGGCTGCTGGCCTTGCGTAAGCTGAACAGCACCAGCGGTGGCTCCAGTGACACGGAGCTGAATGAGTTACAGGTGAGTCCTGCGGGGCGGCCATCACCAGCGCAGGTCGTGATAATTGCCACCCCCGTAGGAAAGCAGCCAAGTAGCTGCCGAAACAGTGCCGTTTCTATGCTCATGGTGAATCCGTCTGATGTTTGTCGGGGACCACGCAGCTCATGCTGCCAAGAGTTCTGCTGCCTGCTCTGCCACGTGCGGTGGGTCACCCGCGATCTCTTGCTGTATTGCCGGAATGATTACTTTGCCCCATAGCTCCAGCTGCTTGAGCATGGTTGGTTGATCAAAATCTCCCATTTGGGTCTGGAAGCAGTAATGAATGGGTTTCAACGCGCGTATTTCGTTGACCACACGCTGGATCACTAAGTCGACCGAACCCACTGGCAGGTTGGCACGCATTTCGTCCAGCGACGGCTCGCCGTCCACCATGCCTTCCTCCACTTGGTAGTCGTCGGCAATCTGAGCCGTACGGCGCTTCAGGCTCACGGCGACTCGGCGCTGGTAACGGGCGCATTCGAGATATTTCTCTACGTCGCCCTTGTTGTCGCTAGCAAACGCGGCGCGCAGCAGGCCTACCTTGATGGATGCAGGGTCCTTACCGGCGTTCATGGAGACTTTGTCGATCAGGTTGCGAGTGGACAGCAACTTTTCCACGCCGCCGTCACCCCCGGAAACAAACACATGGTGACCGCCACGCACAGCACGATCAAGGAAGGAGGGATCCACACTGGTGATCCACATGGGCGGCATGGGCTGCTGAACTGCACGCTGACTGATGGCACTCATCGGCTGCTTGTAGAACTCGCCGTCGTAACTGAATTTGGGCTGTTTCAGTCCTAGTTCCAGCATATCCAGCATCTCGAAAGTGCGTTGCTTGGCGGTCTCCAGCGAAACGTCAAACCGCTCGAACTCAAAATGCTGATATCCAGAACCAATGCCCAGATTAAGCCGACCGTCGGACAGTTGGTCGACCATTGCCACGTCGGCGATTAAGCGCGCCGGTTGGTACAATGGCGCGACCACAATGCCTGTACCCAGACGGATTTTTTGGGTGACGGCTGCGCAATGGGCGATCATTGTCAGTGGTGACGAGCACAGGCCGTAGTTGCTGAAATGGTGTTCCGCGAACCATGCTGCTCCGAAGCCCACTTCATCTGCCAAACGCGTTTGTTCAACGGCATCTTTCAGAATCTGATAGGACGTTTTATGCTTGTTTCGCTGCTGCATCAGCATGAAAATTCCGAAATCCATGGGCTGTCTCCGTGTGGGTTGTTGGCGTGGTTTGATGGTAGGGGTGAAACAGTCTTTCAGTTCATCAACCTGCGTACAGCTTCTTTGCGATATTTGAAATGAAAGCTCTAGAAACGATTCGGATCTTTGTCGTCACACTTCGCAAAGGCAGTTTGTCTGCTGCCGGACGCAGCCTGAGTCTCTCGCCAGCTACCATCTCGCGGCGCATCAGCGCGCTGGAGACAGAGCTCGGAGTTCAACTGCTTGATCGCACAAGCCGTACCCTGAAGGTGACTGAGGCCGGCAAAGTCTTCGCCAAGCATTCCGAGCTGGTGTTGGAGGCGATGGCGCAGGCCGAGGAGGCCGCGCGTGACTCGCGCCTATTGCCAGAAGGTCGGCTGCGCATACATTCACGCATGCAGATTGGGTTGAGAGTGATTGCGCCGCTGCTTCCAAAGTTTGCCCAGATCTATCCCGACATTCATGTCGAAATTGGACTGTCAGAACATCCGGTGAACCTGGTGGAACAGGACTTTGACATCGACATCCGGACCGGTGAGTCAAACGACTCCAATTTCGCCATCAAGCGCCTTTTGAGCAGTGATGAGATCCTGGTGGCCAGCCCCACTTTTGCCAAGTCGCACCCACGCATCAAACATCCTTCCGACCTAACGAAGGTGCGTTGCCTCACCTACCGGAGGGACAGTGAGTCAACCAATTGGAAGTACATCGACGCTCAAGGTCAGATTCAAGAACTAAGCATCCAGGGGGTGCTTAGCTCCAACAACGGCGAGTTGCTGCGCCTGGCTGCCGCAGGAGGGATGGGTGTCGCATTGCTTTCCGAGGCAGCCGTGCGCAGCTGCCTGAAGGACGGCACTTTGGTTCGACTGCTGCCCGACTACCGGTTGGCGGTACGCGCGTTTTCAAATGGGGTCTACGCGGTGTTCCGTCAAAGCCGCACGCTGCCGTTCAAGGTGCGCGCCTTTGTTGACTTTGCTGCCGAGGAGCTGCGCGAGAGGGGCGACGGGCATTGAACGCAACCTGAAACACGCGTTGGTGCAGAGGTTGGGTTCGCGCTCCAGTTAAGGTGCTTCCCCAAAGCGGTGTGGCGCCAGGCCTGCCGCAGGTAGGCCGCAGACCTCGAACAGTCCGCCGTCCTGTGGCAGATGCCCAGTTAGCCGTGTGCTTTTCGAAATCGACGTGACCCAGGCCTTGTTGAAGTCTGGGCCGCCAAAGCAGAGGCTGGTCGGGTGTGTGCACGGCATGTCAACCAGCCGATCCAGCGTTCCATCGGGTGCAAAGCGAGCCAGCTTGGCGGTGCGTGTCAGTACGGTCCAGACATAGCCTTGCGCGTCGACCGTCGCACCGTCGGGCCCCGAATCAAAGCCATCTGTGAGGACAAAGGGTCTTTGGTTGGCCAGTGGGGCGTCGGGCAAGTAGTCGAAGGACCAGATGGTTCGCACGGTGCTGTCGGCCACGTAGAGTGTGCGCCCGTCGATGCTGAAGCAAGGGCCGTTGGCGAGACCAAACGCGTCGCCAATGCGATCCACACGGCCGGTGGGCCTCAGTCGGTAAATGCCGCCGAGCGCGGGCTCGCCGGGCTGGCGGTTCATGTGCATGGTGCCTGCAATGAAATTTCCAAACGGGTCACACTTGCCGTCATTGAGTCGCACATCGGGGTGGTCAATATCGATGGTCCCAAGAACCTCCAGCGCGCAGGTATTTAGGTCGTAGCGGGCAAAGCTGTGCTTCAGGGCAATGACCAACGCATCGCCCACGCAGGGGGCAATGGAGCCAATGGGTGCTGGCAGACTATGCCGCAAGGTGATGCCGTTGATCGGATTGTGACGCCACAGTGTGCCGGCCAGTGCGTCTATCCAGCACACGACAGCGGCCTGGCTGGCATGGCCCATGTCCCAGCACGGACTTTCTCCCAGCAGGTCTTGGGTCCCTCCAACTCTACGGATCGTCTCTGTGCTCATTTCTTGGGTGCGCTGTTTTTGTTGAGTGAGTCCGAGTGTCATCATTACGTAGCTACCGCAAGCCTTTGGTGCCATCCGCGGACAGCGCCGTAGGCGGCGCATGGCGGTAGGTGGCTGGCGTGCGGCTCAGCTTGATCGGCGAAGCGATGCCCGTGTAGTCGTCGCCAATGCGCACGACCATCTCGCGGTGCTGGGTGTGGGGATGCTGCAGCGCGGCGTCCACCGACAGGATGGGTGCGCAGGGCACGCCCAGTTGCATCAGGGCATCCGCCAGTTGGGCGCCGTCGTGCAGGCCCAGCGCCTGCTCCAGGATCTGACGCAAGGCCTGGCGGTGCACCGAACGCGCACCCGCCTGGCTGAATCGCGGGTCCCTTGCCAGATCCGAGGTCTGCAGGTGCTGGCACAGCAGGCCGAATTGCCTATCGTTGCCCACCGCCAGAAAAACCGGCACGCTGCGGGTGGGAAAGGAGTCGTAGGGGTAAATGTTCGGGTGGGCGTTGCCCGTGAGCCCGGGGTTCTTGCCATCCAGAAACCAGTTGGCTGCATGCGGGTGCAGCAGCGAGAGCCCGCAGTCGAACAGGCTGGCTTCGACAAACTGGCCCCGGCCGCTGCGCCCGCGCTCCTGCAGTGCCAAGAGCACGCCCAACGCGGCATTGAGCCCGGTCACCATGTCGACCACGGGCAGCCCGACCCGCAGCGGCTCGCCGCCCACTTCGCCGTTGACGCTCATGATGCCGGTCATCGCCTGCACGGCGGCGTCATAACCGGCCAGGCCGCCGAGCGGGCCATCGGCGCCGAAGCCGCTGACGCGGCAGTGAATCAGGCGTGGAAAGCGTTTGGCCAGGTCTTTATAGCCCAGGCCCCACTTCTCCATGGTGCCCGTCTTGAAGTTTTCGATCAGCACGTCGGCACCCTCGAGCAAACCCAGCAGCACGGCCTGGCCCGCTGCGCTGGCGAGGTCGAGCTGCATGCCGAGCTTGTTGCGGTTCAGGCCCAGGTAGTAGGAGGCCACGCCGTTCTGGAACGGCGGGCCCCAGGCGCGCGTGTCATCGCCTTGCGGCGGCTCAACCTTGAGCACGTCGGCGCCGTGGTCGCCCAAGATCTGACCGCAATAGGGGCCGCCGAGGATGCGGGAGAGGTCGACAACGCGGATGCCGGCCAGTGCGCCGGTGGGCGTGGGTTTTGTCATGAAAGGGATGATTCTCAGTTCAGATCGATCTTGGCACCCTGATTGACCAGGTTCTGTAACTTGGCTGACTCCTGGCTCAAGAATTGACCAAAGGCCTCAGGTGAGGAGGTCAAAACGCTCAAGCCTGTTTTCGCGATCTGTGCTTTCACCTCTTCGTCCTGCAAGGCCTGACGCATGTCGGCATTGATTTTGGCGACAACGCTGTCTGCAGTACCTGCCGGAGCCAGCATGCCAAACCATGAACCCGCCACAAAATCGATACCCAGTTCCTTGAAAGTGGGGATTTCTGGCGCAGCGGGGTGGCGCTGCTTGGCAGCAATAGCCACTGCGCCGACGGACCCAGCCTTGACCTGCGCATATGACGACATGCCATCGAACATGGCATCCACCACCCCGGCGGTCAGATCGGTCATGGCCGGGCCCTGGCCCCTGTACGGAATATGCGTGTAATCAATCTCCGTCAGCCTGGCAAAGAGCTCCGCGCCGATGTGCGGGCTGGAGCCCAAGCCAGACGAGGCCATCTTCAGGCTGCCGGGTCGGGCTTTGGCATCTGCGATCAGCTCTTTGAGCGGTTTGTCTTTCAGGCGGTTGGTCACCAACAGCACGTTGTGGCCGGAGCCCAGTAAGGCCACCGGTCGAAACTCGGCGCTGGTGTAGGGCAAGTTCTTGCGCAGCACCGAGTTGGCGGTATAGCCGTAGCTGGTGAGCAGCAAGGTGTAACCATCGGGATGGGCCTTGCTGACCAGTTGCGTGCCAATGATGGTGCCCCCACCTGCGCGGTTCTCCACCACCACAGGCTGACCCCATATTTTGGACAGCTTGAGACCCACCACCCGCGCGAGATGGTCGGTCGCCCCACCTGCCGAGTAGGGCACCACAATGGTCACGCTGCGTTTGGGAAAGGTTTCCTGAGCGTGCAAGCACGTGATCGCGAGCGCCGCAGCGGCGACGCACAGGGTTTTGGCGATGGTCACGATGTCTCCTGAGATATGTTTTTTGGGTGCGCTGTTTTTGTTGAGTGGGTCCCAGTGTCATCATTTTTTCGGCATTCTATCGGCGAGTCCTGTAAAGCAACTTTGCAGTTCTTGCCACGCGTCGCGGTGCGCCGGATACTAGAGTGCGCTTATGAAAATCACAAACACTTCTTCACCGCCTTTATCGGGCATCCGTGTTATCGAGCTTGGAAACTACATCGCAGGTCCCGGAACCGCCATGGCGCTGGGCGACTTGGGTGCCGAGGTGATCAAGATCGAGTCAATGGAGGGTGACATGGCGCGCAACACAGGTTTTTTTGGTCATGCCATGCTGCGAGCGTACAACAGGGACAAAAAGTCCATCGCGTTGGATTTACGTCACCCGCGCGGCAAGGAAGTGGCGCATCGCCTGGTGGCAAGCGCGGATGTACTGGTTCAGAACCTGCGCCCGGGCGCGATTGAGGCGCTCGGCTTGGGGGCCGATGAACTGCGTCAAGTGCAGAAGGGACTCATCCATGTTTCCATCACAGGTTTTCCGGCAGCTGCGCCTTCACGCGACCGGCCCGGCTATGACATTGCGGCGCAGGCGGAGAGTGGTTTGATGTCGGTGACTGGGGAGCCAGACCGATTACCCCAGAAGGTGGGTGCGACCATCATCGACGCGGCCACAGTACAAGTCGCTGCACAAGCCATCCTGGCCGCGCTGTTCCGGCGTGAGCGCACGGGCGAAGGTGAAACCATCCGCGTGTCTCTGCTTGAGGTAGCGCTGAGCCTGCAGCTGACCAACTGGAGCGACTACCTTGTTCGTGGGGTTGAGCCCATGCGCAGCGGCGACGGCCAGCCCCTCTCCGCACCTGCAGCGGACATCTTTCACACGCAAGACGGCATGGTTGTGATATCAGCCTATGTGCAATCTCATTGGCTGCGCCTGTGCGAGACCCTCGGCTACCCAGGATTGGCGGTGGATCCGCGCTTTCTGACGAACGAATTGCGAGTTGCCAACCGCCCTGCAATGAAAGCTGAAGTTAGTAAGAGCCTGTCAAATTACAGCACGCAGGACTGCGTGGACCTGCTAACGCGCAACGGCATCGTGGTAGGCGTGGTGCGAAGTTACAGTGATGCGCTGGAAGGCGAGGACTTTCAAGCGAGTGGCATGGTAGTGGACGTAGCGCCTGCAGGCTCACAGGCCGGCTACCGCAGCTTTGGCCTTCCCTATGAAATGTGCGACACCCCGCGCAGTCCAACCCAGGCGCCACCCGCGCTTGGTGCTCATTCCGTTCTGGTGTTGCGCGAGGCGGGGTTCAATGAGGGGGAGATCACACAGATGCTGGACGCCGGCGTGGTGAAGGATGCCGGCGTGATGGCCTGAAATCAGTAGAAACCCTTGATTTACATCCCCGAATCTCCACCTACCGGCACCGCCAGGGTATCGGTGGATGCAAAGCAGCTTTTCATATCTTTAGTGCATTTTTTGAACCCTCAGACATAAACTTTCTTTACGGAATCCCCGTGCCACATTATAAATAGGAGACAAAATGCGACTCATTAAATTGATCTGCACCTCGGTAGTCGGCTTGGTTATGTCGTTGGGCACAGCCCAAGCACAACAAGCCGCACGAATTATTGTGCCCTTCGCGGCCGGCGGTGGTACTGACCAATATGTCCGTCTGATGGTGGCGGAGCTTAACAAGCGTGGCATGCAGGTCATCGTAGAGAACAAGCCAGGCGCCAGCGGCATCGTTGCCGCCGACCATGTGGCCCGTTCACGTCCAGACGGCCAGACTATCCTGATGTCGTCGCTCGGGATCTTGGCTAATAACACGGTCATTTACGACAAACTACCCTATGACCCGCAAAAAGATTTTGCGGCCGTCACGCAAATTGCCTACCAGCCGGCCATCATCGTTGGGCGCCCCGACCTACCCTACAAGAACATCAAAGAAATGGTCGTCTATGCGAAGGCCAATCCTGGCAAGATCAATCGTGGCTCACCAGGCGCATCCATTTTGACCAACCTCGCACCTATGGCGTTCGAGAAGATGGCCGGCATCAGCACCACGCATATTCCATTCAATGGCGATGCTCCGGCTTTGCAGGCCCTTTTGGGCGCACAAATCGACATCGATGGCACATCCATCACTGGCCCGCTGCAGCACATCAAGGCAGGCAAGATGATCGTTTTGGGCGTGATGGACACCAAGCGCCTTTCGCAGGTTCCGGATGCCATGACGTTCAGGGAGCAGGGCTTCGATATCGACGCGCTCCTTTGGTATTCCCTCTCGGTTCCATCGGCCACACCCCGGGAGGTGATTGACCGGTTGAACAAGGCCGTCAATCAGGTGCTGGTTGATCCTGAATTCATCATCAAGGCGCGCAATATCGGTATGGAACCTCGCGGCGGGACTCCGGAAGAACTGACCAAGTTCATCAAGGTTGAATTTGACCGTTGGGTGCCGATACTGCAGAGCCTGAACCTGCCCAAGCAGGCGCAGTGAAAGCTGGAATTGAAGTGGACCCCAGAGTCAGGGCAGAGTTGAATTCGATTTGACGCTGAATTTGCGCTGGGTGCACGGTTCAGCCGTGGTCCATGTCGATGAAACCGGTGCTCGTCCGGCAAACGGCACCGATCACGGCTTGGGCTCAAGGGGCGGCTCAAACCTCCATAGCCGTCAACTTCGTCAAACGCCGGTGTGATCATCGCCGGGCGATTCAGGACGGCTGAGCCGAGTAGTGACGCAATTTCAGGTCACAAAGGCGCTTAGCCGTCACCTCTATTGCCTATGCATTCTCAAATTAATAGCAAATACTGACCGCATCAATCCGCTTTCTTCGTAATCTGTTGCCGCCGACCGAAAACTGGTGGCTCGATATTCAATCGGCGCCGACATCCAAGGCAGCCATTTTGGAAGGATGCACGACTAATCTAGAGGTGCCGAGTCAAATCACCGAAGCAATAAAAGTCCCGTTTTCGGAACGGTAGTTGCTTGAAGTTGCTTGAGTTGATCTCGAACAATCGCGCTGAAAGCTTCACCGAGGCGAGGCAAAGGACGGTAGCGATTCTTCACCATATAAACAGGGAAGCGAGGGGCGTCCTCAATACTTGCAAATAAGAGGCCATCCGCCTTGTGGGCTCGGGCAGAAAGATCGTCCACGAATGCCACGGCCACGCCTGTAGCAGCCACCGCGCAGGCTGCCAAACCTGAACGCACTTCGGCTGCCACGTTGCGTGCCACGCCATACGACTCGATCCAATGATCGATGACAGCACTTTGTGGCGCCTCTGCGCTGTAGGCCACAAGTCGCCCCGCAAGTGCGCTCGCCAATGTGGGGTTTTGCTGACCAACCAGCGCGTGATCGATAGGCAATGCACACAAAAGTTGCCAGCGTCCGATTTCCTCAACCTCCAGCGACGGATGGTCCAAGGGTGCGCTGGAAATTGCCAGATCGGCCTCCTCTGACACCAGCAGCTTGACGAATTCACGCGTCGGAAGTGCCTCGAACAGCACGCGGGCTGTCGGGTACTGACTGATTAGCCTTGCCATGCTGCGCGGCACCAGCTCCAAAGCAGTGTTGGCACTCGACAGCACGCGCAGGGTTGTGTGGGTGCCGTAGCGCAGATGAGCAGCTACGTCTCGCACATGCAACACGCCACGGTAAACCTTCTCGATTTCTTCGTGCAGTTCCCGCGCCTCTGCAGTGGGTACCAGTCGTCCACTGCGGCGCTCGAACAGCGCGACATCCAGCTGCATTTCTAAGTGTCGCACCAACCGACTGATGCCTGGCTGCGACACGTGCAGCAATCGTGCGGCCTCAGTTGTAGAACCCGTGTTCATCACAGCGCGGAACACTTCAATTTGTCGCAAGTTCATGTCCAATATTATCCATTGGATAACCTGATGTTATTTATGCACTGCGTATTGGTATTGGATTGCATCAACAGGCAAGCCTACGATGGCTGCAATTGGACCTCCGTAGGTCCTTAAAACAGAGACGCTCCCATGTTCAACTCACAAAAACCTACCTCACGGCGCGTAGTCATCGCCACATTTATCAGCGCCTTTGCCTCGATGGTGGGCGCACAGCCTGCAGCTTGGCCAAACAAACCAGTGACTCTCGTCGTTGGCTTCGCACCCGGAGGGTCAGCGGACATCCTCGCCCGAGCCGTTGGACAACAATTGTCAGCCGCGCTGGGGCAGCCGGTCGTGATCGAGAACAAGCCTGGTGCGGGCGCCACAATCGCCAGTGCCGCCGTGGCTAGCGCGCCTGCGGACGGCCACACCTTGCTGTTTGTGACCTCCGGTCATGCGGGGAGCGGTGCGCTTTACAGTCATCTGCGGTATGACCCGGTTCACGCCTTTGCACCGGTGGTCAAGATCGCCTCCACGCCAGTCGTGATCGTTGCACCCAGTTCACAATCCTGGAAGTCGCTGAGCGAGTTGCTGAACGCGGCCCGCAAAGCACCCGGCACGCTCAACTATGCCGCTGGAGGTGGTGGAGCAACAACCACCGCATTGGCTGCAGAGTTCCTCAAGAAAGACTTATCCGTGGACATGGTCCAGGTGCCCTACAAAGGCTCTGGCCCCGCCTTGCTGGCATTGCTTTCAGGCGAAGTTCAGGTGGGCTTCGAAATTCCATCCAGTGCCTTACCTCACATCCAGTCCGGCAAGCTCAAGGCACTGGCCGTCACATCACGCTCACGCAGCTCGGCACTGCCAGATGTCCCCACCGCCATTGAACAGGGCATCCGTAATTTCGAGGTTATCGGCTGGTTTGGTCTTATGGCCCCTGCGGGCACGCCAGCCTCAACTGTCAGCCGATTAAACCGAGAAATCAACACCCTGCTAAAGCTGCCGGAATTGCGTGAAAAGCTCACTGGTTTGGGTCTGGAGTTGGGCGGCGGCACGCCCGAGGACTTCCAGAAACTAATTGAAACCGACACCCTGCGGTATGGCGAGGCCATTCGCCGCTTGGGCATCAAGGTCGATTGAGCATGAGCCAATCCCGCATGCCCGAAGCACAGTTGGTGATCGTTGGTGGTGGCCTCGGTGGGGTTTCCGCTGCGCTGGCCGCCTTGCGTCTAGGTCAGTCTGTGGTGTTGGCCGAAGAACTCGGCTGGCTCGGCGGTCAATTGACTGCACAGGCTGTGCCGCCCGATGAATACCCTTGGATCGAATCCTTGATCGCATCGCAAAGTTACGCACAACTGCGCAGAGCCATCCGAGATTTCTACCAATGCAACCTGCCCCTGACGTCAAAGGCAGCCAGTGCCTTTTGCTTGAACCCTGGCGCCGGCAACGTCAGCACCCTGTGCCATGAACCTTGGGTTGCGGCTCGCGTTCTTGATGAATTACTGGCACCATGGGCTGCAAATGGCCAGTTGCGCGTGCTTCGACGCCATCGGCTGATGGAGGCCGAAACACAGGGAGACCGAATCACTGCGGTGCACCTGCACGATCTATCCACGGGCAACAACATCGTTCTGGAAGCATCACTTTTCATTGATGCCACGGAAACAGGGTTGCTACTGGAAAAAGCTCAAGTCGAAAATGTGTTTGGCGCAGAGGCACAATCGCAGACGAAGGAGCCACACGCCCTTGCAATGGCAGATCCGTGGGATCAGCAGGCCGCAACCTGGTGCTTCGCAATGGAGTACCACCCAGGCGAGCACCACGTCATCGACAAGCCCGAAGGCTACGACAGAAACCGTAGCCTGCAGCTCGACTGCTGGCCAAACGCACAATACAGTTGGACCTTGTCGGATTTCGTGACCCACCAGCCACGTGTGCGTCCCTTGTTTTCTGGGCCGACTGATGAACCGGGCCTGTACGACCTGTGGCATGCCCGGCGCATCGCTTGGCGGGGGCATTTTCAGTCAGGCGCCTATGTCAGTGATATTACGCTGGCCAACTGGCCGCAGATGGACTACTGGGAGCGGCCCCTCATCGGTGTCTCACCAGGGCAAGAGCAGCAGGCCTTGCACGAAGCCCGCCAATTCAGTCTGGGCTTTTTTTATTGGATGCAAACTGAAGCACCCCGACATGATGGTGGCCTGGGGTACCCTGGCCTGCGCCTACGTGGCGATGTGCTCGGCACTGAAGATGGTCTGGCACAGCAAGTCTACTGGCGCGAAGGTCGCCGAATCCTCGCCGAATTCACCGTACTGGAGCAACACATCGGCGTCACGGCAAGGCCTGGACAAGATGCCGCCGCATATTTTCATGACAGCGTGGGCATCGGCGCTTACCGCATCGACCTGCATCCCAGCACACGGGGCAGGAACACGGTCGACATCGATTCGTATCCGTTCCAGATTCCACTGGGCGCTCTGCTGCCTCAGCGGGTGGATAACCTGCTTCCAGCTTGTAAGAACATTGGAACGACGCGCATCACCAACGGTGCATATCGTGAGCACGCTACCGAGTGGAGCATTGGAGAGGCAGCGGGGTGTCTGGCTGCGTTCGTACTTGACAAAGCGATCCCTGCGCGTGCTGTGCGGGCACGGAGCACACATTTGCAAGATTTCCAACAGTTACTGCGTTCACAGGGCGTTCTTCTTGAGTGGCCCAGCTTTGGCGCTATGACTCCGGGCATGCGGACTGGTTACAAATCTGCAGCGTAAGTCTTGATTGCCGCGTGAATACGAGGGTAATAACTTTTTCACAAGTCTAAGTTTTACGCCGCACCTCCGGTAGCTCAATATTCAATCGGCATCAACACCCCCGGAGCACGAAAGGCGCTTTTGGGTGGTTTTTCCATGCAGTATGGAATTAAACAAAACAGTGCGGGCAAGGCAGCATGCTGCTGCACTGCGTCATAACCGGTACCGACGAATCACTCTTCTTTGGTAGCCAGGGTCGCGATTGCCTGAGCCACCAGAAAGTATTTGTTTGTCCCAAGGTCGTGGATTGTCTTGATGCCAAAGGCCTTCATCAGCAACTCTGCATCACTGGCCGTGACACCTTCCAGAGCGTCGACAGGGGCAGCTGCTATTTCCTTCAGCGATTTGGTTTCGTAGGCTTTATCGACCGCTTTATTGATATTCATGCTTTGCACTCCGAATTTCGAGAATGGATAACGGACACACGAGGCGCCATCATAAATTCAAATTCTGGGCTGCAAGCAATCTTGGACCGCGTTGTCAGCGAGTATCCGGCGGAGCATCCCAATAGAGCACTTTGGGTTTAGGAGGCTGGCGAGAACGCAGAGTTCTGCGCTCAGCAATTGGGCAATGAGCTCTACCTGATGGGATCATCTTTGGCTTGTTTGAGCTTCCGATAGCACCAGTGCAGCCGGGATGGTCATGCTCCAGTTGGCACAAGACCAATGGTCACAGGGCGGTGGCCAAATGCTGATCGGCAGTCCACTTTGGCACAGACTTGGCACATACAGGGCACAGAACTCACGACCGAGATTCACATGACCATTGGTCAAAATTGCCGGCGTGCCACGCTATCAAATCCAAACATCGGAATGTCGTCGATTTAAGCGAAAAATCGTGACAAAAAAATACCAAAAAACCTAATGAAATCAGTCACTTGGTGCGGCTGGCGGGGATCGAACCCACGACCCTTGGCTTCGGAGGCCAATACTCTATCCACTGAGCTACAGCCGCAACGCTGAAAAGACCAATATTCAAATTCTGGCACACGGCTGGGATGACCATAGGCTTCGGAGGCCAATACTCTATCCACTGAGCTACAGCCGCAGTCCAGAGGGTGCATTGTAGGTGTTTTCTAAAGCATGCCCGCTATAATCGAAGGCTGCTTTCCAAGCCCTGATTAATAGAGGACACCATGAGCGACAACAGTCACGCGCAAGATCACGACGAAGCCCACACCGGGCCTATCAAGAACCCCAAGCAATTGCTGCTTGCTGTTTTTTTCTCGTTTGTGGTGCCCATCTTCATCATCATCGGTTTGGTTTACTCCGTCACCAAGGAAAACAAGCCAGCCGCAGGTTCCGTGAACGTCGAAAAAGCTCTGGCCGCCCGCATCCAGAAAATTGGCAGCATTGAAATCCGTGATGCCAACCGCCAGCTCAAAAGCGGTGAAGAAGTCTTCAAGGCACAGTGCTCCGCTTGCCACAACAGCGGTGCCGCTGGCGCACCCAAACTGGACGATACCGCCAACTGGGCTCCTCGCATCAAGACCGGCTATGACATGCTGCTGACCTCGGCCCTGAAAGGCAAGGGCGCCATGGGTGCGCAAGGGGGCGGCGACTTTGAAGAACTGGAAATTGGCCGTGCTGTGGTCTACATGGCCAACGCAGCCGGCGGCAAGCTGGAAGAACCCAAAGCGCCAGCCGCTCCGGCAGACGCTGCTTCGGCAGCCAAATAAACCGCCAGCATCCCGCTTCAATAAAAAACCGGTCTTTGACCGGTTTTTTATTGTGTTTTAGACCTCTAGCCATCGCTTTCATTGCCTTCAATGCTACTTCTTATGTAGCAATTCAGGGCTTTTCACATAGTTGAATCGACTGGGCAAACCAGCCACAAGGCAATCTGACGGCAGCCACAGCCCCTGCTCTACGGCCTCAGCAGCATGGGTCATATCCTGGGTATGCACCAGACCAAAACCAAGGTTCGTTTGCAGGTACAGATAGCCTTGCTCGTCGAGCAAGCACTGCTCCATATTGGCCGGGCGGCCAGCATGGTCGTGAATCGAGAAATCATCGCTCACGCGCCAGACGAGCGGCGTGGCCTCGAGTTCGACATACACGCGCTGGGGGCCGTTTTGAAAAAACCACTGGCCCTGGGCGTCAGGCTCGTAATTCCGCTGAATGAAGTCGATCAACTTCTCGTGCTTGAGCATCGAGCCTTTGCCGTGCGCGGACCCACCCGCAAACGGCCCTGCAGCCTGGGCCGGGTCATCGCGCATGAACCAGTTGCCCCGCGCATCAAGGCCCAGCCAGCCGTAGCAGGCCGGCACGTTGGGCCATTTGGCCAGGGCTTGTTTGACGATGTCATCCATTGGGTTTCTCCAGGGTGTCCGAAGTTTGAATGCGGGCCAAAAGCCAGTGACCCACTGCCTGCGGGATGGCGGACAAGTGCCCCGGCCAGCGGCCCTGTGCAAATCCCACATGACCGCCCTGCGCGGGTTGCCACAAGGTCACATGGTGACCCACATCTCGCGGGTGCGGCAGAGACCCTGCGGGAACAAAGGGGTCGTTGAGCGCGTTGACCACCAGCGCGGGGATGCGAATCTGGTTCAGATGCGGCTTGGCTGAAGCGCGCGCCCAGTAGTCTTGTGTATTTTTGAAACCATGCAGAGGCGCGGTGAACACATTGTCAAACTCATACAAATCGCGCGCGCCAAGCAAGTCATCGGCCCTGAACAGGCCCGGGTGCTGCGCCAACTTTCGCATGGCCTTGGGCTTCATGGAATTCAAAAACAGGCGGGTGTAGACCAGCCGATTGAAGCCACGCCCGATCGCCCCGCCGCTGGCAGCCAGATCCACAGGCGCCGACACACTGGCTACCGCCTGAACCACACGGGCGGCCTGCTCGCCCATTTCTTCGGCCCAGCGCAAGAGGGCGTTGCCGCCCAGGGACACCCCCACAGCGACGATGGCGCCCGAGTGCTGTTGGCGCAGGCGGGCCAGGATCCAGCCGATTTCCTCAAAGTCACCTGAGTGATAGGCCCGAGGCCCCAGGTTGAGCTCGCCACTGCACCCCCGAAAATGGGGCACGGCAAAGGCACAGCCGTTGGCTCGGGCGAACTCCGCCATGGCCTCAACATAGTGGCTGCCCGACGAGCCCTCCAGCCCATGAAACATCACCAGCAAGGTCTGGCCGGGGGCGTCCTGCAACCAATCCACGTCAATGAAATCGGCGTCAGGGGTAGTCCAGCGCTCCCGCCGGTACCGCGCCGGGGAGCCCGAGGTTCGACGGGAGTACAAGGCGGGCCAGATGGTTTGCAGGTTCCCACCCGGCAACCAGTAAGGCGCTGCATAGTTCATAGCTTCAGAGCTAATTAAATCAGCGGCTAGGGTTCATTATTGTCAATGAAGTACATGGTGGGTATCACTGATGTCTTGTGATTCCTGGGGCGTTCCCGGACTGGCATGGTGCGCCACCATCCGCCAACCTTGCGCCGTGTTCTGGTAGACGTTGGTAGCGATGACATAGGCATGGCGTGGGCCGTCTTCGGTCAAGACCTCAATGCGCTCCCGCACGCTGTGCACGCTGCTGGCCAGCGACTCGATCTTGTGGACCGCCTCGGGCCAGGCCCGAACCGTTCCGTTGGAAAACATGGCATCAAAGGCAGCGCGGATCGCGCCCAAGCCCAGCAGCCTGGGCCCACCCGGGTGCACGCACACAATCTCCTCCTCATCGGCCCAGCAAGCCATGAGCTTGTCCAGCTCCCCCGTTTGCAGGGCGTCATAAAACGCGGCCTCAATCTCATCGGCGGAGACGCTGGCGGCAACAGCCTTTTTTCTTGCTCTGGGCATGGTGGG
>CALRWE010000033.1:0-27106 GCA_943371745.1 Rhodoferax sp. OV413 | reverse complement strand
CCCCTTCTCGTTATTGCGAGCGCAGCGCGGCAATCCACCCCGAATGGGCAAAGCCCCGCCACAATAGGCTGTGCAACCCGCTATCTACATCCTGGCAAGCCAGCCGCGCGGCACGCTTTACGTGGGCGTTACCTCGAACATCATTCAGCGTGTCTATCAGCACAAAAATGACCTGGCCCCGGGTTTCTCCCGGCAATATGGCGTCCACACGCTGGTCTATTTTGAAATCCACGCCACCATGCTGGACGCGATCAGCCGAGAGAAACAGCTTAAAGCTGGTTCCCGGTCGAAAAAAATCGCATTGATCGAAGGCACCAACCCAAATTGGGAAGACCTCTACCCGGGTTTGTTTTGATGGGCATCCGCGTGGTGTGCCACGCACGCCGTTAAAGAGGAATGGATTGCCACGTCGCTGGCGCTCCTCGCAATGACGGCTCTTCGGCACGGCAGGCGCGGTGACTCGTCATTGCGAGCGCAGCGCGGCAATCCAGGTGATTGGGGTCCGATTCCCATTCATTCTTCGCGGCGAGGCGTAGCTCCAAAAAAGCTGCTGGGCCAACCAAAAAAAATCCCCGCCAGTGGGGGCGGGGATTTTGACTCAAGCGCCAAGGGCGCCAAGGTGCTTTTAGTTGGATGCGCCAGTGGTGACGGTACCGGTTACGGTGCCCAGTGAGCCTCCGTTCACGGTCACGGTGTTGACGCCACCGCTGTTGGTGACTGTCACGGTGACGGGAGCGCCTGAGGACGTCGCAGCTCCCAATGCCAAGGTGGCGGTGGTTGTGATGGTGCCGGTGGTGCCTTCAGTCACGGTCTTGCCTGCAGTGCTGACGTCAAATGCGCAAGGGGTCACGGTGATGGTGGTTGGGGCGACGATGCCGGGCACTGTTGAAGTCGTGACATTGAAAACGCAAGAACCGTAGGTCATGGTGCCTGTTGCGGTGCCTGTGCCTGAGGCAATGGAGAAGGCGGGTGTCGTGGCGCCAGCAGCTGGCGCGGTGAACTTGACCGTGGTGGCTGCAGTGGTGCCAAAGGCCGGAACACCTGTCGCGAAACTAAAACCTGACGTTGCGGCTGTCAAAGAGGCGGTGGCGGCAGTGGCCGTCGCAGGGGCGATGCTCAGGGCGGGCACATCAGCCAACGCAATGGTGGCGGGGACGGGGTCATCGCTGCCGCCGCCGCAAGCAGCCAGCGCTGCCAGCGCCGCTAAAGTCAATACCAGTTTGGCGGATGTTGAACCATTGATAGAAAACTGACGCATTTGGATACCCCTGTGATTGAAAATACATACCTGACACCGCATTTTCAGGGGCGAAGCCGGGGCGCTTGGCCGCATTTGTTCACACCGAAACAAAAACAGCGATTTTTTGGTATCGGCAGGGGGCGGGTCAGTTCAGGCTCGGTTGTGCATAGTTGAAAAATGCCTCTCGCATCCGAAAGACTTGCTGGCTGAAATACTGTTGGTTGGCACGCCCCCCATTGAGTTGGGCGCTGTCCAGGGTAGTTTCCAGACGCAGGTCGCGCACGGCATCCGGCTGCACCAGGTTGGCGGCCTGGCTTGATGTGGTCAGGCGTGTGCGAATCCCCTGCGTGTAATGCGAAGCGCCGGTCAGTATGACCGGGCCTGGCGCCATGCCTTGGCGGGGGGTGAGCGGCAAGATCAGCTGAAGCCCCGCAAACTGGCGGTCCCCGCCTTTGCGGTAGTACAACTGCACGGCAACATCCCCAAACCAGCGGCTCCACTCGATGGAGGGGCCTGTGCTGCCATCGCCGTAGCGCTGCACGCCGGCTTCGAGCCAGATGGTGGGCGTCAAGAGATGGCGATAGCTGGCTGACAGGGCGCGGTCTTGCCCGTCCAGGCCGCCCGCATCCTGGTTGTAGCGGGTGCCACGCAGGCGCAACACGTCATTGGAGTCGGGCACAAAGACAGTTGCCTCGCCCTGCACACCTGAAGCGCCATAGTGAAAGCGACCTGCGGCGACGTTGGCCAACACCTGGTTGCCCAGCCAAAAAGACTGTTGCAGTGCCAGGGTTTTAAGACCCCGACGCTGGCGCGACACAGCAAACGCAGCGCCGGCATCCATGTTGGCCGAGTTGTCCAGGGGTTGCATGTAACTGGAATACACCCGCGCGCCCGACCACAGCGGCGCAATGGCCTGGATGTTGGCCGCCAAGGCATAGTCGAACGAGCTGACTTCGGTGCCCAGGGTGTAGTTCAGGTCGGGTTTTATTTCAAGGCGCAAGCGTGAGGCCGCGCTGGGCTGCGCGTCGATCCAGCGGGTCTGGGCGGCCTGGTCTGCGGGCAAGCGGTCCCAGTTCAAGCTGTCGCGGACCTGGCTGGCAGGACCTTCGCGCAAAAAGGCGCGATAAACCGCAACACCCACGGAGGTTTCATACAGGCGCAGGCCGTCTTTGAATGTCACGGCATTCACACGCTGGGTGCCCCTGGGTGCCATTTCTGCACTCAGGCCCAACACCACGCCCAGGGCATCGGCCTCATTCTGGCCATACCGGTGGTTTTCATATTCCACCACCACCGTCGAGCCGAGCAGGCCTTCCCGCAAACCAACGCGCACGCGCTCAAGGCCTACCGCAACCAGGGCTTTTTGCAATGACCATAAACGGTCTTCAGCGCTTGCTTGCATGGCCGAGGGGTCGGCCTTGGCGTCCAGCGGGGGCAGTGCCCGGCTGCGCACGGTGCCCAGGGAGGCCCGGCGCGCTTCGTTCTCACCCAGCGGCATGACCAGGGACATCGCGAAGCGGCTGGCATTGGCACCTTGGCCATCGGGGTGAAGCGCACCGAACGAGCGCTGCACGCTGCCTACCCATTGCGCCCGACCCAGTGACTCCATCGCGGGCGATTGCCAGCGCAGGCCCGCATGCTGTTGTTGTCCGTCGTGTTCGGCCAGCACTGTCAAACCGGTGTCGGCCACACGCATTTCGACGCCGCCGAAGGCGCCATCAAAGGTGGGTTGCCGGTTGGCCGCACGGCCTTTTGCAAGGCCCAAGCTCAGTTTGAACGGCCCGTACTGGTCACTGGCGACGATGTAGCGCGACTGAAAATTGACGGCGCCGCCCGCAGCATCGTTGAGGCCGATGGCTACTTTGGGGCCAGCGGCCCAGGGTGTGGGCAGCTTGATTTTGATATTGGGGGAAAGGTC
This sequence comes from Rhodoferax sp. OV413, assembly GCA_943371745.1. GTDB lineage: Bacteria > Pseudomonadota > Gammaproteobacteria > Burkholderiales > Burkholderiaceae_C > Rhodoferax. The sequence goes on along the minus strand of CALRWE010000033.1, from coordinate 23,948 downwards.
CCGAATGCCGCTGTCAAAGACCAGGTTTCCTGGCGTGGAATTGACGGCATTCGCAAACCGGCCAAACAACTCCACATGGCTCATCAGACCGATGCCAAAGCTCATGTTCTGGTGCGTCGAGACAGCGCCCAGTTGGGGTTCAGCGTAGCTGCCATAAGTGACTGCGAAAGTCCCCGTGGACAGCACTTCGGCCGTAGGAATCACCAGGCCACCGGAGATGCCCTGGGTCGAGACGCCCGAGGGTTGTGCCTGCAAGCCAGGACTGTAGGCGGCCAAAAAAAACAGACTGCAGCCCAGGCTGACCCGCGCAAGCTTGAGGAAAGGGCTGAATTCCTGAACGTTTTTCATAGTGACTGCTGGCCTCCCGTGTAAGCCTGCGATCTTACGTTACGCCACTTCAACCGACCCACAACCCCCTCTGATTTCCGGCAGGTGACGCCTTCCGCGGTTTTAAATCGTCGGGTAGTCGGTGTAGCCCTTGGCGCCCGGGGTGTAGAAGGTGGTGCTGTCGGGCACGTTGAGTGGCGCTTGGGCCTTGATGCGCTCCGGCAGATCGGGATTGGCCAGGTAGCTGGTGCCAAAGGCGACGGCGTCGAGCTTGCCTTCAGTGATGGCTTGCTCGGCTTCGTCTGCGGTGTAGCCCATGTTGCCAATCAACACGCCTTTGTAGTTCTCACGCGCCACGGTCACGACATCGGCTTTTTGAATGCCAAAGAAGTCTGCCCGCATCAGGTGCAGGTAGGCGAGCTTGAACGTGTTCAGCTTGTCCGCCAAAAAGGCCGTCAGGCCGACGGGGTCGCTGTCCTTCATGCTGTTAAAGCTGTTCAGCGGCGACAGGCGCAGGCCCACGCGGTCCGCGCCAATGGCCGCAGTCACGGCCACCAGCACTTCAAACAGGAAGCGCGCGCGGTTTTCCATGGAACCGCCGTAGATGTCGGTGCGCTGGTTGGCCCCATCGCGCAGAAACTGGTCGATCAAATAACCATTGGCACCGTGGACCTCCACGCCGTCAAAACCAGCGGCCATGGCGTTCTTGGCACCTTGGGCAAAGGCAGCCACAACGCCCGGAATTTCTTCCAAAGTCAGCGCATGGGGCACTGCGTGCGGCACTTTGCCCGCAGGCGTGTTGATCTCGCCTTCAATGGCGGTGGCCGTGCTGGAGACGGTGCGCACACCGCCGTTGATGTCGGGATGGGAGGCGCGCCCGGCGTGCCAGATTTGCATGAAGATGCGCCCGCCTTTGGCGTGTACGGCGGTGGTCACCTTCTTCCAGGCCTCGATCTGCTCCGCAGAGTAAACGCCTGGCTCGGCCACAAATGCAGACGTGCCTTCGGCCACCATGGTGCACTCGGTAATCAGCAGGCCGCCGCTGGCGCGCTGCGCGTAGTACTCGGCCATCAGGTCATTGGGCATGTGCTCCAGGCCGGCGCGGGTGCGAGTGAGCGGGGCAAAAACAATGCGGTTGGGGAGAGTGAGGGCGCCGACTTGCAGGGAATTAAAAAGCATGGTTTTGGTATCGAAAAAACTGTAAGGAGGGGTATACCCTAACAGCTGACGAATACATGGCCTGCCATGGGGTTACTGCAAAGCGGGCTCCATGACCCTTTAAAACGACGAGCCTGGCTCGCTCAAGAACGCCAGTTCTGCTGGGCTGGAAGGGTGGCCCAGGACAGCGTTGCGGCGCGGGTAGCGGCCAAAGCGGGTGATGATGGCTTGGTGGCGCAGCTCAAAATCGAGGTTGTCCTCCAGCCCGGGTTGGCTGAACAACGCAACCGCCTGCGTGTGGATGAGGCCTGACTCGCTGTGCATGTAAGGCATGTACACAAAGCGGCGCTGCGCCGGGGGCAGGCTGCGATCCTGGCCGCTGGCGACCAATTCCTGCGCCAGCACGAGCGCCAAAGCGTCCTGTGCAAAGGCGCGCGGTGTGTCCCGAAAAACATTGCGCGAAAACTGGTCCAGCACCAGTATTTCGGCCAGCCTGCCTTGGGGCGTGCTGCGCCAGGGCCACAACTCGCACCGGGCGGCCGCCTCCAGCGTGAGGCCGAAGCGGCTCGTGATGGTGGCATCCAGCGCCGCATCTTTCACAAAGTGCTGCTTGGGCGTGAGTTCTTCGAACCAGAAGTGGAGAATATCTTGGGCTTGCATGGAGTGAAAGGATAAACCAGTGCGTTTGGGCCCGGAGGTGGCCTGGAGGCTCAATATTGGTTAAAATCAGTCTCTAGCCGGCGTTTCACAATGCTTTACATGCTAAAAATAGTAGCGAATCCTACAAAGTCACCGCCACCATCGGCAGCCTCGATTTGCACCTCGGGTAGTACCTGCAACCCCAAAACCACGCGCCCCCTTGGCCGACGCGCGCTCCGCGAGTTTGGTACCGCAACTCGCACACGTGGGCCGCCAGTACTCCCCTTCAAAAGCCACGTCCAGCAATTCGTGCTATTGATCAGGTGTGCGCTTGCCAATGAGTGCCAGCAAAGCCCTGCCGTCCAGAGCGTTGATGCCGTTGTCGCGGGCAAACTGCCGTGCATCCGTGGTGTAGGTGGAGGTGGTGGCGTAGGTGCCGCGCTTGAGCCCGTGGGAGGTCATCACACCCAAAAACTCGCGCACCTCTTTCATGCCCACCTGTTTGCCCCGCCAGTGCTTGCACTGCGCCACAGCCACCGGGCCCTGCGCATGGGAGGAGTGCAGCCAGATGTCGACGCCACCATCGGCGCCGTGAGACTGGGATTGGGTCTCAAATCCAGCTTGTTTGAACAGTTTTTTGCACACCGCCTCAAAGCGGCGCCTCTCAATGGCCGCGAATACCGCCGGGCTTCAACGGCTCTCGGGCTGGCGGGTTTGGGGCTCGGCAAAGTTGGGTTCGATGAGCCGCTCAAGATCGTCAGCCCCCGCACCTTTTTGTGTACTGTGTGTTGAAGACGCACGCCCTTGAGGCCTTGTAGGCGTGGACGGGTTGGCCGTTGCGGCCTTGGCGCGAAAGATGTGGTGCAGTGCCAAAAGAGCCCCGCCTGCCGCCACCGCCAGCCACCCAGGAATCGCTAAATTTGATGCCACGTTTTTGAGTAGAGGCGATGCCCCCACCAACTTTGGACTGATGAGAAACATCAAACCCAGCGCACAGAGCATCAAGCCTTCGCCCTGTAATTTTTTGAGTGCGCCGATCTTCCGCTTGTTCGACCTTGACTTGGCCATGTGGTTTCCTCCCGTTAGCTGCTGCCCGCTATGTTCCGGGTTGGCAGCAGTTTAACTTCAAGAAAACCGGGGCTTATGGGCATATCGGGCGGGTCCAATTCCCTGATGCTTGCGGCGGGATGATGGGTTTTACACCGCTAGTGTTGCAGGTAGTCGGCAATTCGCAACAGATTTGCACGGCTCACAAGGGTCTTGCCTCGCGAAGGACCTGCTCCCGAAACTTGGCGGGCAGGCCGTTTGGGGTGAGCACGCCCACCTCCAGCCCCAACAGGTTTTTCAATTCGAAGCGGATGGCGCCAATGTCCATCATCGTGGTCTGCGGTGTAGGCTCCACCAGCAGGTCAGGATCACTGCCCGGCACATCGTCGCCGCGCAGCACCGACCCAAAAACCCGCACACCACTGACCCTTTCCCGGACAGATGGCCAATTCCCGCCGCATGCAGCCTAGTTTTGCCAGCAGTGGCGTACTTTGCGGAACGGCTGTCTATGCCGCTTGGTGTGTGCCGCGTCGGGTCAAATCTGGCTGCCCAGCCAGAAGACCGGCCACCGAAATGTCTTCATCCAAGGCGTCCCAATGCAGGCCCCCTTTGCTCAGTTCGACGAGGGCGAGTTGCTCAGGTGCGGCCTCCAGCAGCCGGGGGAACCAAGCCAATGGTGCTGCAATAGTGCGTCCATCGGACAGGCTGACCCACAAGGTGTCTTCATCAAAGCGAACGGCTTTAGGCGAAGTGCTCATTCCAGGTCCTTTCAATCAACTCTTTGTTGGCAACCACGGCATCACGCAATTCTCGCAGCGTACGAGCATCAAAACCATCGCTGTCAGCAAGGTAAACGCTAGGCGTGAGCCAAAATTTGGCCTCGCCATCGCCGCCACGCACATGGATGTGCATCGCCTCGCGCGGGTTTCCTTCATTGGAATAGAAGAAAAACCGGAACGACTTGAAACGAAAAACAACGGGCATAGGCTAAAGTTTAGCGGAGCTAGCGAAATATCTTAAAAAACGCTATCAGCCACCGTTGATTAAGCGAAAAATGCTATTTAAATTGCAGCAATTTCATTCTCCGGAGCCCCCTGAACCCACCCCCTGCCGCTTCACCTCGTCCAGTGTCTTGCCGTTGGCGGCCTTCCATTCGATCCAGCCGTTGGCAGACCGGCCCATTACCGCCATGGCCGCCATGCTGGGGCTGGAGAACAGGTGATCGCGGGTGAAGACCAGCATGCCATTCTGCGCGGAGAGGATGCCGTCCAGCGCCAACTGGTTACGCAGCCGCTCGTTTGATGTGCCCTGAATGGACGCCACGATGTCGGCGCGTCCCCTGGAGCCCTTGTGCACCACAAACCCCTCGGTGGTGTACTCGCCCACGCCATCTGCGCCAGAGCCTTTGCAGTAGAACAACTCCTTCTCGCCCTTGGCGGTGGGCGCATGGGTCAGCGGCTCGAACAGCGGTTGGCCCAGCGTGGCCAGCAAGGTGGCGGCGGTTTCGTGAATTTCGTGGCAGTCTGCCTCTAGCGGGGCAGGGGTGTGGGGCCGCGCTCCGGCGTTGCCGTTTTCCAGGCTGTAGCGCCCGGCTTGTGTCGCCTGCTGAATGGCAAACCACTCCAGAAAAAGCGCATGCGTTTGTGTCAGGCTGTTGGTGAGCGAGATGATCACCATCGCCCGGTTCCAGAAGTCTTTGCCTTGGTTGTGCTGTACCAGCCGGGTGCCCACATTGCCCGACTGGCCGACGTAAGCGCGGGGCAACCCGCCTTCCGACAGCCCGCCCATCAAAAAATACACGCCCACCTGCTGCGCCTCGGGCATCTTGAGGAAGTCTGCCAACTGGCTGCGCGGAACTTCGATCACGCGAACTATGTGGGTCGTGATCTCGGCGACCCGCATGCCGCGCGGGTCACCGTTGGGGAGGTAGATTTGAATGGTTTGGGGGCGGGGCATTACTTCCCCCAACTATCCTTCAACCCCACCGCCAAGTTAAACACCGGCTTGGTCCCCTGAACATGATCCACCCGATCCGCCACAAAGTAGCCATGCCGTTCAAACTGGAACTTCTGGTCCGGCAATGCATTCGCCAGTGACGGCTCAACCACCGCAGTCACCACTTTCAAACTGTTCGGGTTCAAACATTCCAAAAAGTCCTTGCCACCCGCATCCGGCTGTGCGTCGCTAAACAGGCGGTCATACAGGCGCACCTCAGCGGGTACACCGTCAGCCACGCCCACCCAGGTGATGGCGGCTTTGACTTTGACCGTCTCGCTGCCGGGGGTGCCGCTCTTGGTGTCGGGCACCACAGTGGCCAGCACTTCGGTGATGACCCCTGAGGCGTCCTTTGTGCAACCGGTGCACTCAATCACATAGCCACCTTTCAACCGCACCTTGTTGCCGGGGAACAAACGCTTGTAGCCTTTGGGGGGCACTTCACAGAAGTCTTCGCGATCGATCCACACCTCTTTGCCAATGGTGAAGTGGCGTGCGGGGGGCGGCTCGGTGCCCTCTGGCGCGTGGGGCAGGGCGGGCTGGGTGCAGGGCTCCAGATGGCCGGCGCCCATCACCTCGTCCCAGTTGGTCAGGGTGAGTTTGACCGGGTTCAGCACGGCCATGCCGCGGTGGGCAACTTGCTCCAGGTTTTCACGCAGGCAGCCTTCCAGCGTGCTGTAGTCAATCCAGCTGTCGCTCTTGGTCACGCCAATGCGTTCGGCAAACAGGCGCAGGCTTGTCGGGGTGTAGCCCCGGCGGCGCAGGCCGACTATTGTGGGCATGCGGGGGTCGTCCCAGCTGCTCACTTTGTTCTCGTTCACCAGTTGGGCCAGTTTGCGTTTGCTGGTGATGACGTAGGTCAGGTTCAGACGGGCAAACTCGTATTGGCGCGGGGGTGGGGCGCTGAACAGTTTGCCTTCAATCAGGCGCTCCAGCAGCCAGTCGTAAAACGGGCGCTGGTCTTCAAACTCCAGCGTGCACAGGCTGTGGGTGATTTGCTCGAGCGCGTCTTCAATGGGGTGCGCAAAGGTGTACATGGGGTAAATGCACCATTTGTCGCCCGTGTTGTGGTGCGTGGCGCGGCGGATGCGGTAGATGGCCGGGTCGCGCAGGTTGATGTTGGGGCTGGCCATGTCGATCTTGGCGCGCAGCACCATCGAGCCATCAGGATGCTGGCCATCGCGCATTTCGCGAAACAGCGCCAAGTTTTCCTCGGGTGTGCGGCCTCTGAACGGGCTGTCCACGCCGGGCTTGCCAAAGTCGCCCCGGTTCACGCGCATTTGCTCGGGGGTTTGCTCGTCCACGTAGGCGTGGCCGGCTTCTATCAGGTGTTCCGCTGCGCGGTACATGAAGTCGAAGTAGTCGCTGGCCTGGTAGGGCGCAGCATCTGCAGCGCCATTCCACTCAAAGCCGAGCCATTTCACCGCGTCGATGATGCTGTTCACGTACTCGGTGTCTTCTTTTTCGGGGTTGGTGTCGTCAAAGCGCAGGTGGCACACGCCACCGTAATCACGCGCCAGCCCAAAGTTGATGCAGATGCTTTTGGCGTGGCCGACGTGCAGGTAGCCATTGGGCTCGGGCGGAAAGCGGGTGCGGATTTTGGCGGGATCCGGCTGGCCTGTGGCTTGGTGGGCGGCGTCGCCAGGGCTGCCGGCCCACTTGCGGCTGGCGTAGGTGCCATGGGCCAGGTCGTGTTCGATGATCTGGCGCAGGAAATTGCTGACTTTGGGGACTTCAGGGGCCGCAGTTTTGGCGGCGGGTTGGTTGTTGGCGGGGGTAGGGTTGCTCATGAAAGTCATTTTAGACGTGAGGCCCGCCCGCAGCTGTGCGCGAGCGCAACAGGTGATTCAGCCCGGGTGCCGGGCTGCAGAGCTCACTCGATGGAGTGAGCAAAGGCGTTGATGGCGTTCACGTCCGGGGACAAGGAGGTGAACGGGATGCCCTCATGAATCAGTGTCTGGCGCAGTCCCCGGTCAATTTTGATGGCTTCTTCTTCGTCCTGAAAACGCCCGGTATGAACATATTTTTTGTCGCCGCGTTCGACCAGAATATTCACATTGTTGTGTTGTTTGTACCACTCCAGGATCTGGCGTTTGGTCTTGCCGATATCGCAGATGTTGTCGCGGTAGTGTTCGTTATAGAACATCACCTGGGGGAGGGAACATTCGGTCACCAGAAACTGCACCTGCCCGTCCAGCAGTTCAATCATCTGGAACTGGCGTTGGGCTATTTGGTACTGGTTTTTGAGGGCTTCATAGTCCTTTTGCCACACCAGTGTCTTGGCGTAGTCCGGAATTGTCTCTACGGTCTTGTGGCGCAGGTTGAGGTTCAGGATGATGGCAGCCGAGAACAGCGATTTGTCGCAGCCGGGTCCGCCGATGATGTTGATGACCTTGGTGGGGTACAACCGCATCTTGTTCTCTGGCAAGCGGTCCGCCACGGTGGTGTATTGGATGGTCATGTGGGTCACCTTTTTGAATGAATGCTGCAGGTCTGGATCGTAATGCGCCGCAGGGGGGCAAGCAAGCGTTCATCCCGTTCGGGTAGCCAGGTTCAGCTGTCGATGCCCGAGCGGGCCAGTATGTCGCTGACCAGCTCCAGCCGAATCAGCGGATTGTCCAAGGCCAGCAGGCCTTGTTTGTGGTCTGGCGAAATTGGCAGCAGCTCGCACCAGCGGTTGGAGACCCAGCCGCAGTCCTCAAACCGGTAGGGCGGCTGCACCGGCAGGTGGGCTGGGGGCACTTCGCCACCTTTGAGCGAATTGATCAGCTTGGACAGGGCCACCGAGACGCTTTTGAGGTCTTGGGGAACGGCAACCGTCAGGTCGTCTTCCATCAGCGTGACGTTGGCCACCCACAACCCGTGTTTGAGCCGCTGCGTGCTGTCGATGCGAAAGCGCTGGGTGCCGCAGCACCTGATCTCCATGAGCCCGGGCTGGGGTCGTGTCAGCTCGGTGATGGAGACCAGGGTACCTACCGGGTGGAATGTTTCCCCTGCAGTGCTGTCCCCGGGCGCACCCGGGGTGGTGGCGCGGCGCACCTCATTGCCTTTGATCAGCGTGACCACACCAAAAGGAGCGCCGGTCTTGAAGCACTTGCCGATCATGTCGAGGTAGCGCACCTCAAAAATCCGCAGTGGCAAAAAGCCGCCGGGACACAGCATGGTTCCCAGTGGGAACAGGGGCAGCAAAGACAGGGCCAGGGGTTCAGACATGGGCGGGTTCAGCAGTCAGGTTAGGTTCTTTTCACCAGATCATCCCACGAACTTTACTGCACTGTGTGCCCGCGCTACATGGCCTTGAACAAGTGCGCGTACAGGCGGCTGACTGCCAGTTTTCCTGCTCTGCCATGCAGGGTCAGGCTGAGTTTGCCGGCTTCGTCGCGGGTGACGGTGTCGATGCAGGTGGCGTTGACGACCGTACCCCGGTGAATTTGCCAGAACACGGTGGCGTCCAGTTGGGGCAGCAGGTCTTTGAGGGGGGTGCGGATCAGGTACTCGTGGTGGGCAGTCAGAACCTGCACATATTTGTCGGCTGCCTCAAAAACCAGCACCTCGTGAACTGGTACTAGGCGAATGGCGGTGCCCACACTCACCTGCAAGACCTTGAGCGGCTGTGGTGGGGTGAGTGGCCTGGCTTCAAGCAGTCCGCGCAGTTGGGCCAGGGTGGCCTCAAAGCCACCTGAGGCGGGGCCTGTGCTGCTCATTGCGAGTTTGAGTTTGGCCACAGTTTTGTCAAGGCGGGCGGGTTGCACCGGTTTGAGCAGGTAATCCACCGCCTGCGCCTCAAAGGCGGCCAAGGCGTACTGGTCATAGGCTGTCACAAACACCAGCGCGGGGAACATGGCATTGGGTGGGGCGTGTGCCTCCCACACGTCAGCCAACTCGGCAGCCGCGTCCAGCCCACTCAGGCCCGGCATGCGGATGTCAAAGAACAAGACATCGGGCGCAAGCCGCAGCGCCTCTTTGACGGCAGATGCGCCGTCGCCCACCAAGCCATGCACCACCAACTCGGGCCAGGCGCGGGCCAGTTCGGCTTGCAGGGCGGCGGCCAGCAGGGGTTCGTCTTCGGCAATCAGGGCGCTTGGGGCGGTGCGGGGCGAGGGATTCATCTTATGGTTTATGAGGAAAAGTGACGCTAGCCGACGTTCCTTTTGGAATGTGGTGTTCTATTTTGATAGCGCCTGCGCTGCCGTAGGTGGTGGCCAGCCGCTCGCGCACCTGGGTGAGGCCAAATCCGCCTTGCCCTGCTGGTTGTTCAAATACATCTGCCGACAGGCCCATGCCCGTGTCGAGCACTTGCAGAGTGATCAGGGTGCCGTCAAAACTGGCGTGCACCGTGATGTTGCCGCCTTGAACCTGGGGCTCCAGGCCGTGCTTGATGGCGTTTTCAACCAGCGGTTGCAAAAGCAGTGGCGGCATGGTCAGGTGGGCCAGTTCAGGGGGCAGGGTCAGCGAGTAATTCAACCTCGGGCCCATGCGAACGGCCATCAGTTCCAGGTAATCACGCAGACGGTCAAACTCGGCTTGCAGGCTGTGGGCGCTGGCGCGCGAGGCGCTCAGTGTGGCGCGCAGATAAGCCACCAGCCGGTCCAGCATGTGTTGGGCGCGGGCGGGGTCGCTGCCAATAAGTGCCCGCAGGTTGGCCAGTGTGTTGAACAGCATGTGCGGCTCCAGCTGGGTCTGCAGCAGCTTCAGCTGCGCTTCGGTGGCCTGGCCACGCACCTCATTGACTTTGGATTGCAGCAAGGCGCTTTTGCCGTTGGCATAGAAGTAATAGTTGATGGCAATGCCGGCCAGCAGCGTGATGCCGATGGAGACGCGCAGCTGGGTGCGCTCCATTGCGTCCCAACTTGAGAAACCCCACCACCAGTCTGCAAGCGAGGTGCCTCCCAGGTAGCCCAGCGCGATGCCCACCATGGGCAAAGTGAACCCCGCCATGCCGACGGGCCAGTCCGTGTCTTCGCTCGGGGGGAACAGGTGGCGCCCGAAGTCAACCAACGCCCAAGTCAGCATGCCAATCGCTAGCGAATAACTGACTGCTATTTGATAGGGCTTTTCGGGTTGAAACGCATACAGAAGCGCCGAGATGGCCAGGCAAAAGGCCACCGTTTGCAGCAGGTGGCGTAGCTTGGCGATCCAGTCAATGCTCATGGCGAAGTGGCTGAGCTGGCGCTTTTAGCGCCCGGCGCGCTCACGCTCTAGCTGCTCGCGCTCCTTTTGCACCATGCGCTCGCGCAGGTTGCTGCCATTGCCCAGCGCAAACACCGCAAGCCCATGCAATGCCAGGCCCAGCCCCCAGCCCATGAGCGGGAAGATCGACCAAGGCCGGTGGCCATAACCGTACTGCGACATGCCAAAGAGCATCAGGTTGACCAGGGTAAAAACCACAGCATGGGTGTACCAGCCCAGTTTGGCGCCGGCGCGTTTGCGGGCCAGTTGGTCGATGTCAGTGGCGCTTGGAGGTGTGGTCATGGTGAGCTTCATTTTAGGGGCGGGTTGAGGCGCGCATTTGAGGGATTCAGGGGTGAGCGAGTCACCCCTTGCGGTCACGTGTGACTTGCAGTCACTGGCCCCACACCAGCTGCCCCAGGTAGCGGCTGGGCAGCAGGGTGAAGGCGCCAGCCACCAGACAGGCACCCACATAGAGCCCCTGCATGGTCTTGCGGTGTGCGGCGATGTCGCCCCGCGCCAGGTAGACGAAGGCTGCCACCAGGCTGAACAGCGTGACGGGTATGAGGAGGTGAATGGGCGTGTAGCCGGCGATGTTGGGGAGATTGAAATCACGAATAAAGAGCGCAGACACAGCGGTGATGAGCATCAAGGTAACCCAGGCATAGCCAAAGGCCCGGTGTAACTTGGGGCGCTGCGTGCGTCCTTTTCGGGCCCACAGGGCAATCGGGCCGGTGGCGAGGGCGCCCAGGGCAGCGGTCAGGTGAACGGCGATGAGGGGGGTGAGTTGCATGGGACGTCATCTGGTGTGTAGCGATGGATGGACTGTGCCGAAACTTGTGCCGGGCCACCATTGCCGTGCGACCAAACGCGACAAAATCGTCGCCAAACGCCGCCAGTCTGGCGCAAGTTGCAGCGCCTGACCGCCGGTTTGGTCAGTATTGCTATGAATTAGTGAGCAATTAGGATAGATAATGTCGAGGCCGGAGCCTTTTTTATTGGAGATAGAGTTGGATATTGCACTGCTGATCAAAGCCGCCATCCTGGGCATTGTTGAGGGGTTGACCGAGTTTTTGCCCATTTCGTCTACGGGCCATCTGATCCTGGCCGGTTCGCTGCTGAACTTCACGGGTGAAAAAGCCAAGGTGTTCGAGATTGCCATCCAGACCGGGGCGATGTTTTCAGTCATGTGGGAGTACCGCGCCCGTCTGCTGCGCACGGTTGCCGGCATCACCCATGACCCGGTGGCGCAGCGTTTTGCGCTCAATGTGCTGATTGCCTTCATTCCCGCTGTGGTGCTGGGGCTGTCGTTCGGGTCCGTGATCAAGGCCCACCTGTTTCATCCGGTGCCCGTGGCGCTGGCGTTCATCGTTGGGGGTTTGATCATTTTGCTGGTGGAGCACCGCCACCGCAAACTGTATGGTGAGCTGGATCTGGCGGGTACCCGCCAGGCCCGGGTGGAAACGGTGGATGACATGAGCTACCTTGACGCCCTCAAGGTCGGGCTTTTGCAGTGCTTGGCGCTGATTCCAGGCACCAGCCGCAGCGGCGCCACGATCATTGGTGGCCTGGTGCTGGGGCTGTCACGCAAGGCGTCTACCGAATTCAGCTTTTTTCTGGGCATTCCCACCCTGATGGGTGCGGGTGCTTATTCGGTATGGAAGCAACGCGACTTGTTGCGCTGGGAAGATCTGCCGATGTTTGCGGTGGGTACCGTCACGGCCTTCATTTCAGCGCTGCTGTGCATTCGCTGGCTGGTGCGCTACGTGTCCACCCATGACTTTGTGCCATTTGCGTGGTACCGCATCATTTTTGGTGTGGTGGTCTTGGTCACCGCCTGGACTGGTTTGGTGACTTGGGCCGCCTAGCCCGAAGCCGGTCAGACCAGGCTTTGCAGGTTCAAGAGTGCGGCTTCCATGGCCGCTGCCGTCACCAGTGGTTTCTCCATGGGGAACAAGTGGCTGCCGTCCAGAATGGTCAGCCGGCCCCGGGTGATCTTCTCGGTCATCGCCATGCCCACTTGCTTCATCTCGGCTGAGCCTCGCGCACCGATGAAGGCCACCGGGCACTTCAGGGGGTGGCGTTTGAGCAGGTTGTCCAGGTTGTTGGGCAGGGTGTTGTAGATCGCGGTTTCTACCTCGCGGTCAAAGCTGAGCACCCGCTTCTTTTCAAAGCCTTTGCCTTCATCGTGGGTGCCGTGGGCAATGTAGTCTTGGAGCACCTGGGGGTCCCACCGGGCAAACGCTTTTTTGTGCCGAAAGTGCTCCAGCGCCGCCTCCTGGCTGGGCCAGCTGTTGCGCCGGCGCCGGCTCACCGCCCCCGGCGACACCGAGCCCACCAGTTGGGCTGACTTGATCACACCCAGGGTGGTGGCCCGCCAGCCACCCAGAATGGGGGAGTCCAGCAACAGCACGCCGCGCGCCAGTTCAGGCGCGCGCGCAGCCGCCATCAGGCTGACAAACCCCCCGAAGGAATGGCCCACCAGAAACACGGGCTCGCCGGTTTTCTCCACAAAAGGTCGAGTGAAGTCGATCAACTGATCGACCAGGCGGGGCCAGTTGTTGGTGACCGGGTACTCAGGTGTGTGGCCAAATTTTTCAATGGCTTTGACCGTGAAGCCGCGCGTTTTGAGGTGCTTGAACAAAACGCCATAGGTGCTGGCACAGAAGCTGTTGGCGTGAGAGAAGATGATCATCGGGTCAGATCAGCTTTTCTTGTGGTGTCGTGATTTTTCTCAGGGGCAGGCTGCGGCCGGCCTGAGTCATCAGGGGCACCTGGGTTTGCTCCCCGTTCCACATCGGGTCTTCAATGCTGTCAAAGACTTCACGCAGCTTTTGGCCCCAGCTGTTGTGCATCATCTTGAAATAGGGGTTGTTTTCATCAATGCACACCACCTTGTCGGTTTGAAACCGGTCGGCTTCATACACCACTAGGTCCAGCGGCAGCCCCACCGACAAATTTGACTTGAGTGTGGAGTCCATGGACACCAGCGCGCATTTGGCGGCCTCGTCCAGCGGCGTGTCGGGGGTGATCACGCGGTCCAGCACCGGCTTGCCGTATTTGGACTCGCCCACCTGAAAGTAAGGCGTCTCGGGCGTGGCTTCAATGAAGTTGCCGGCGGAATACACCTGAAAAAGGCGCATGCCTTCGCCCTTGATCTGGCCGCCAAATATGAGCGACACATTGAAGTCCACCCCGGCTTGTTTGAGCGAGGCGGCATCGCGGTCATGCACATGGCGAATGGCCGAGCCCAGCACGCGGGCGGCGTCAAACATGCTTTTGGCGTTCCAGATGGTGATGGGCTCGCTGTCAGGGTGTTCCTTGAGCTGCTCGATTTGCAGAATCTCCCGCACCGACTGCGAGATGCTGAGGTTGCCCGCCGAGAGCAGCACCATGAAACGATCGTCAGGCCGCTCGTAGACGATCATCTTGCGAAAGGTGCTGATCTGGTCCAGCCCGGCGTTGGTGCGGGAGTCAGAGAGGAACACCAGGCCGGCGTTGAGTTTGATGGCGACGCAATAAGTCATTATTTGGGTAGATTGAAAGAAAAATTGAGTCCGCAGCGGGACCCCGTGAACTGAAATCGTGACCCCGATTTTGTACCAATCAGCGACTGAAACCCGGCTGGGCAGGATTTATGCTGCGTAGGCCTTCGTCGGATGCCAGGATGTGCTCAGTCTGGCGAAACCGCAATCCGGACCGCCGGATGCAGCTGCACGCGCTGAAGGCCCAGTCCCACGGCCCGCAGGAGTGCCCGGGCGGACGGGCTGGGGGCCCGGTCCCGGCGCTGAATCGTGAACACATCGCGCGAGATGGCGGGGCGCACCGGCACGAAGCGCAGGCCTTGCGCCATGGGATGCGAGGCACCCAGTGCAGACACCACGGCCACGCCCAAGCCTTGTTGCGCAAAGGCCAGTTGCAACGCGAGGCTTGACACCTCTGTTCCCTGGCCCATCTGGCTCACGATATCCGAGCCGTGTGTGCGCAGCATGTGCATGATGCTGGTGTCAGCGGCCTCTTTGAGCAGGGGCAGGGTGGTCAAGTCTTGGTCCCGTTCGAAACTTGCCAGCGGGTGATGGGCCTCGTTGGCCAGCAAGCCCAGCGGCGCGCTCAAGAGCCGATGGCACAGCAGCGGACCGCTGTCACCCACGGGGGAGCCTATGCCAAAGTCAAGCTCCGCGCGGCTCACCCGGGCGGTAATGCCTTGGCTGTTGTCATCAATCAGGCGCACGCTCACGCCAGGGTGGCTCGCTGAAAATTGCCGTATCACCTCGGGCAGCACGGTGCAGCCAAAGGCCGTGCCCACCGCCACAACCACGCTACCGCGCAGGCCGGCGACCTGTTGTTGGAGCTCGGTGGTGGCCAGCTCCATGTCGCTCAGCAGTCGTTGGGCCACGGGCAGGAAACGCTCGCCTTCATGCGTCAGGCTCAGTTTGCGGGTGGTGCGCTGAAACAGGCCCACGCCCAGTTGCGACTCGAACTCCTGCAGGCCCCGTGTCAGTGCGGGCTGGCTCATGTGCAGCGCCTCGCTGGCGCGCGAGATATTGCCCGTCGACGCAGTGGAGATGAACATCCGGAGGTGTCTTTGCGTGAGATTCATAGCGAAATATTATGAATCAAACTTATTTATGCATTAGACATGCATGGGAGAAGCGCCTAGACTGGTTTTTTAACTTGGAGTCATCCCATGAAAACCCCTATGCCACGTTGGTCGGTCTTGCTGTTGTGCTTGGCGGCGGCGGTCAGTTCGCCTCTTGTCTGGGGGCAGGCCGCGCCCAAGGGCGAACTCAAAGGCAGCGCATTGGTGCACACGCCCGCATCGGCGCAAGCCGTGTCTCAAGGCGCCGCCGTGGTGTTACCCGCCAGTGTGACGGGGGGTGCGGTGTATGTCGGCCCTTATCGCGACGCCCCTCGGGAGGTCAAGGCGCGTGTGCCCGTGGTGGTGTTCATGCATGGTTCGTCGGGGCTGGCACTCAAGGCCATAGGAGAGTGGCAGTTGTGGCTGGCCAGCCTGGGGGTGGCCAGCTTTGCGCCTGATTCATTCGGCCTGCCCGACCGTGTGACTTACAAGTCGCCGGTGGACAAGGATACCTACGAGAAGATGCACGACCTGCGCTTGTCAGAAATCAGCGTGGCGCTGGCGGCACTGCAGTCGGCGCCCTGGGCGGACACCGCACGGCTTGTGCTGGCGGGCACCAGCGAAGGCGCGGTGCCGGTGGCGCGCTACGCGGGCACCGAGTTTGTGGGCCGAATGTTGTACTCATGGAGCTGCGAGAACAATTATTTTGTCAAGGAGCACGGCACCGCCTTGCCGGCAGATCGCCCGGTGCTCAACGTCATGAGCGCCACAGATGTGTTCTTTTCACCCTCCAACGCCTGGCTGGGCAATCCGGCTGCCCGCGGGCATTGTGGCGAGGCACTCAAGGCCCACAAGCAGGCCAGCATCGTGCTGATTCCAGGCGCGCCGCATACCCTGCTGAACCTGCCTGCTGCCCGGCACGCCACCGCCGGCTTTGTGGGGGATGTGATGAAGCCTTGACTGGCTGCGGGCGGGCATCACGCCTGCCGGCGGTGTTCAACTTCCCAGCCTTTGCAGGCGAGTGCGACGTAGCGCGGCACGGGGCGAGACCCGGTGCCGTAGGCGCTCATGGTGCGTGGCGTCATACCCAGCGCCTGGGCAGCCTGGGTTAGCGTCAGCCCGTTTTCAGCACGCCATTGGGCGAAAACCCGGGTGTTTTCATCGACCGCGTTTTGGGCTCTGGCGTCCAGCCACAAAGTGTCTGCACCGATTTGAATATCAAGCTCAGGCCATTCCACGGTCCACCCTTCGCCTTCCATGATTTGCGCTTTGGCAAAAGCGGTCTTGTCTTGCAAGGGTTTCAATCCCGGAAATTTGTCAAACGAGTTGGCCAGCGACACCGTATAGACACTGCCATCCCGAAAGACCAGACGAAGCCGGTAGTCAGGTAGTGCCTGCACAGATTCCAGGCGGGGGCGTTTCATCGTTGCCATTTGGTCCACTCCTTAATCAAATCTGCTTGATGGCTGCGAAGCCAGGCAGTTACTTCAGCCTTTAAACCTGCGGGCAAGGCTCCGGCCACCAGTTCCAATGTTGCGAGGTCAAACTTGGCGTTGACTTCTCCGCCCACCAAGTGCACATGCATGGGTTCATGGTCTTTCTCACGCAATTGCAATCGGTACTTGTTGCGAAAGCGCTGGAAAGTAGTCATCGGTGAATTATATTGAAATGATTTCTATACTTTAGCAGCATTCACATGCAAGTTCATCCGGTGGGGCCTGCTGTGTGCGTCCTCGGGGCAAAGAGGTGTTGGGATGCTATTTGCCATCACGCCTGCCGGCGGTGTTCAACTTCCCAGCCTTTGCAGGCGAGGCCGACGATCCTCGGCACTGGGCGTGGTCCAGACGCGATGCCGCAGGGCCAGCTTGTCGAGTTGGTCCATGCTGAAGATCAGTACCTCGTGCGCCTCGCTCGGGGGTTCCATGAGCTGGGTGTGGATGCGGATGACAAGCTGGTCCAACACCACCCAAACGCTAAAGGTGCAGACTTGCCAAAAACGAGTCGATTGCTGGATTGACGATTTGCGCATGCGTGAGGTTCGATGCGTGCCCAGCACCTGGCACGACGACGACCTGGGCTTTGGGAAGGGCGCCAGCCATGGCCATGGCGCGGGGAAGTTCAATCGCGTGGTCGCTTTCGCCGTGGATCACCAGCGCGGGCACAGCAATGCGACCGATCTGGTCGCTGATGTCATCGCGAGTGGCCAAAGTCTGAAAGTTTTGCAACAAGTCGGCGGGCGCGATCTTTTTCCATTTTTCGTGCCAAAGTGCTGCGCCAGGCCATTGCTCACCCAGAATGATGTATTCAATCGTTGCTGCGGTTTGCTCCGATAGACCGTTGGCAGCCCAGTCTTGCAGCATAGCCTGGTAGCCGGGCATTTTGGCTGGGTCTTCCGGCAGCGCTTGGGTGTCGATCAGGATGAGTGCGAGAACAAGCTCGGGACGGGTCAACGCGCACCGTAGCGACAGGTAGCCGCCTTGCGACATGCCAGCCAAAACGGCCTGTTTGATGCCCAGGTGCGCCAGCAAAGCCGCCAGGTCAGCCGCTGAGTCGTAATAACTAAAAGGTGCGGAATCGCCGGTGGAGGTTTGGCCGTGGCCGCGCTCGTCCCATACGATGCAGCGGTAAGTGGACTTAAACGCCTCCACCTGCTGCGCGAACATGCTGCTGTCCATCAGCAAGCCGTGTGAAAAGACAAGGGCCGGACCGGCACCGCCGCTGTCTTCAAAGTAGATGTTCTGGCCGTTGACTTGGGCGAATGGCATGAAGGTTCCCTTTTTGTTGATCGGAGTTGATTTCCCTGCGATCCTAGGACTATGGATTTTTGTGGTCAATCTGTTGCGGTAACGTCAGCGACAAAGAGGGGCGGATTCAACCGTGTCCGATCCTAAAGACCACTCAGCTTCTTCAACTGATACAGCGCCTCCAGCGCCTGGCGGGGGCTCAGATCATCGGGATTGATCGCCTGTAGAGCCGTCTCAACCGCGCTTTCCTCGGCGCTTTGGGTGGCCACGGGTTCAGCGAACAGGTCCACCTGCGCCTGGCTCTGGGTCGCCTGGGCTTCCAGCGCCTCCAGCGTGTGGCGGGCCTGGTTGACGACGCCGGCGGGCATGCCGGCGAGTTTCGCTACCTGAATACCATAGCTCTTGCTGGCCGGGCCGGGCTCGATGGCGTGCAAAAAGACGATGTCGCGGCCCGACTCCGCTGCGCTCACATGCACATTGATGGCCGCGTGGTGGTTGGCCGGAAACTCGGTCAGCTCAAAGTAGTGGGTGGCAAATAGCGTGTAAGCCTGGGTTTTGTCATGCAGGTGCGTGGCAATGGCGGAGGCTAGCGCCAGCCCGTCAAACGTGCTGGTGCCCCGGCCAATCTCGTCCATCAGCACCAGTGAATTGGGCGTGGCGGCATGCAGTATCTGCGCGCCCTCCAACATCTCCAGCATGAAGGTGGACTGGGCGTTGGCCAGGTCATCGGCGGCGCCAATGCGGGTGTGGATGGCGTCAATCGGGCCCAGCCGGCAGGCCGTGGCCGGCACATGGGAGCCCATGCTGGCCAGCAGCACAATCACCGCAATCTGGCGCATGTAAGTAGACTTGCCGCCCATGTTGGGGCCGGTGATGATTTGCATGCGCTGCTTGGGCCCCAGGCGCGTGTCGTTGGCAATGAAGTTGCCGCTGCTGGTCTCGGCCAGGCGGGCTTGCACCACCGGGTGGCGGCCTTGGGTGATGTCCAGGCAGGGCTCTTTTACAAACTGCGGGGAGCACCAGTCCAGCGTCAAGGCGCGCTCGGTCAGGGCGCACAGCGCATCCAGCGTGGCCAGGGCGCGGGCCAGGCGGGTCAGCCCGGGGACGAAGGCTTGCAGTTGGTCCAGCACCTGCTCATAGAGCCACTTTTCACGGGCCAGGGCCCGTTCCTGGGCGCTCAGGGCCTTGTCTTCAAAGGCCTTGAGTTCGGGGGTGATGAAACGCTCGGCATTCTTGAGCGTTTGGCGGCGGCGGTAGTCGTCGGGCACTTTGTCGATTTGCCCTTGGGTGACCTCAATGAAGAAGCCGTGCACTTTGTTGAATTGCACCCGCAGGTTGGCAATGCCGGTGCGGGCTTTTTCGCGCACTTCCAGGTCGAGCAAAAAACTGTCGCAGTTGGTCTGGATGGCGCGCAACTCGTCCAGGTCGGCATCAAAGCCGCCGGCGATCACGCCGCCGTCTCGCACCAGGGCGGCGGGCTCGGGGTCTATGGCGCGGGTCAGTAACTCGGCACAACCGGCTGGAGGCAATAAATGAGTTGAAATGTCAGCCAAATAGGCCTCTAGCCTGGGTATTGTTTGCCTTAGGTGCTCTGCTTTTTGTAGCGTCTGATGCAGGGCCACCAGTTCACGCGGGCGCACCTGGCGCAGGGCGATGCGGGCGGTGATTCGCTCGACATCGGTGCTGCCCTTGAGTTGCTCCCGTAGTTTGACCCACACACCCGTGTGGGCGGCTTGGGCATCGCCGGCCTGCAAGGCATGAATGGCCCCCAGGCGCTGGCGGGCCTCGCTGCGGTCACGCCGGGGGGCGAACAGCCAGTTTTTGAGCAGGCGGCTGCCCATGCCGGTCATGCAGGTGTCCAGCAATGAAAACAGCGTGGGTTTTTCCTCGCCGCGCAGGGTTTGTGTGAGCTCCAGGTTGCGCCGGGTGGTTTGCGGCAGGTCAATCAGCTCGTCGTTGCGTTGCACGCGCACGCCGTGGATATGGGTGAGCGCTCGTCCCTGGGTATGCTCGGCGTAGCTGAGCAGGGCGGCGGCGGCGGCATGGGCCAGGGGCAAATCCTGGGCCTGCCAGGGCAACAGGCTGGCCGCCTTGAGCTGGGTCAGCAGGCTGCGCTCGCCCAGGCCGGCGTCAAACTGCCAGTCGGGCCGCACGGTGATGCTCAGTGCCCCTGGGGCTTGCCCGCTGCGCAACCGGGCTTCAAACGCCGGCGTGGCACCCGCGCTGAAGATCAGCTCGCCGGGGCCGATGCGCAGCACCCACTCCATCAGCTCGTCGGCGTTGCACTCGGCCAGGTGCACCTCGCCCTGCGTCACGCTGAGCCAGGCCAGGCCGCAGGTGGTGCGCGGGCCTTGGTGCACGGCCAGCAAGAGCGACTCGGTCTTGTCGTTCAGCAGTTCCATGTCGGTCAGCGTGCCAGGCGTGACCACCCGCACCACCTTGCGCTCCACCGGCCCCTTGCCGGTGGGCTCGCCGATCTGTTCGCAGATGGCCACCGATTCGCCCAGCTTGATGAGCCGGGCCAGGTAGGTGTCTACCGAATGAAACGGCACACCCGCCATGCTCACCGGTTGCCCACCGGACTGCCCGCGCTGGGTCAGGGTGATGTTGAGCAGGCGGGCGGCTTTTTCGGCGTCGGCATAAAAAAGCTCGTAAAAGTCACCCATGCGGTAAAACAGCAGGGTATCGGGATAGTCCACCTTGAGCCCAAAATACTGGGCCATCATTGGGGTGTGAGTCGAAAAATCTTGCACTCCGCTCTCGGTGGAAGCCTTTTTTTCTTGTTTTTCAGAGGGAATCGCCATTTTTTCTATCAATCCGTATTGCTCTCTAACGACCTCTATCGATCTGTATCGGTCCGCCAATTTATCCGACAAATCGCCGACAAATCCAGTTTTGGAGGCATAATTCCCACAGTTTTTGGCGGAAAGCCGTGTCGGGCCTCCGCCAAAAACACAGGAGCTGCGCGCCATGAAACTGGACTTATCAACCATCAACATTCCCGCGATGTCGCTTGACGCGTATCCCGAGCCCGGAAAGCCTTCCAAGCAATGGAAGCCATTCGCAGGCCCTAATTATCTTGTGTATGACACCAACCGGAAGTCGCCGACCGGGTTTGGCATCCGGGTGGGCAAAAAAGCGGCTGTCTACATCGTGGAGAAGCAGGTCGCTGGCAAGAACATGAAGCTCCATGTGGGGCTCGCCAGCGGTCGCAAGGGCGACGAGCAAGTCATCGATCTCGACACGGCGAGGGACTTGGCTCGGGAACAAATCGCCATTGCCAAAAAGCACGGAGCCAACCCAAAGCACGTCGCTGAGAGGATCGAAGCAGCTGAACTCACGCTCGGGCAAGTCTGGAGCCAATACATCGCCGACCTGACGGGCCGCAGCAAGCCCATCAAGAAGAACTCCTTGGACTCCCTCAACAAGGCGAGGGCCAAGATGAAGGACTGGGAGGACCGGAAGGTCCGTCTCATCACCGCCCAGGAAATCCTTGACCGTTTCGACCTCCATGCTGTCGAGAACGAGCACAGGACGGCAGCCGAGGCCATGGGCCGATGGGCCACGGCGGCGGTGGGCAACGCCATCGAGAACGAAGTCCATAACGCCCATGCCGAGGGCCGCGCGCCATCGCTGACTTACAACCCCTTCACGATCCTCAAGACGAAGAGCAAGTATCGGGATCGAACCGAGCTCGAGCGCGCCTACAAGGCCAAGGGCGTCCGCAACCCCTTGTCGTTTGGCACGACGGTCGGCCCGTTTGTGAAGGCGGCATGGGAATATCGGGCGCAAAACCCGGTCGCCGCCGATTTCATGCTGCTGGACCTTCTATGGGGGCTGCGTGGGGACGAGTGCAGGTCGGTGAAGTGGCGCGATCAAATCAGCGAGGCCGAAGCGGTGCGCGACCGCTGGATCGACATGAAGGAACGCGTGGTCCGCATCAATGACGCGAAAAACCGCGGCGACCATGAATTCCCGATTGGCCCGTGCGCATATGAGCTCTTGAAGCTGCGCCGTGAAAACCAGCTTGAGGGCGAGGTCTGGGTGTTTCCGGCCATGTCGTCGAATTCGCTCAAGGGCTACTACTCCGACCCGACCGTGGCGATGCAGACGGTGCGCGACAAGGCGGGCATCAAGGTGGTGCGCGGGCACGACTTGCGCCGAACATTCGGAGCGGCCTGCGAGAAGCTGGGGCTGACCGACCGGCAGATCAAGCGGATGCTTGGGCACGGCGTCGCGGGAGGCGAGACCTTGGGACGCTACACGACTCCGGAGTGGGAGGACATCGCGGACCGGATGAAGAAGGTCGAGGAGGAAATCTTGAAGGTGGCCCCGTCGGTCTACAACGCATTGAGACCACGCGGAGCCGCGCGCTTGCCGGATGCGGAAGTGGCCGTGATTGATCCGAGGCCCAAGGGGCGGCCATCCCAGCGCAAGCCTCGATAATTGCGATATGGAATAACGGAGGGAATGCGTGGTGATCTATGACGAGGAATACACAGGGTTCGCAGAATGAGCCATCTTCGATCAATCGTCCAAATACGGGCGGGCGGGTCAAGCAGATTGTGCAGATGATGGTCGATGCCCGCGTATGGAGTCTCCTTCTCTGCCATGGCAGCGAGCGCCCTGATCAAAAACGATAGAGACAATGGCAACTCATCCTATATACGGCAAACGGGCGCACACCGCCCAAGAATCCCTGCACCGGTGGTGGAATAACGGCATGATCATCGATGATCGCGCTGCGGCGGAGCACGCGCTCAACTATGTCGGGTATTTCCGTTTGTTGATTTACGCACGGCAGTTTCAATTGCCTTCGAACCGTTTCCGTCCGCGGTGCCGTTTTTCGGATGTATATGCTCTTTACGAGTTTGATCGCGCGTTGCGCTCCTTGTGCATGGAGGCAACGGAGCGGATCGAAGTTGGGCTTAGGGCCACCCTGAGCAACACAATGGCGCTGATGCATGGGGCTCACTGGTTCATGGATCAATCCCATTTTGAATCGTTTACAGCGCACCATAAGGCTTCCGGTCAAATTTTGATCTCGCTCGACAGAGCCAAATCGAATCCAGCGGTTGCCCATTATTTCAGCACCTACTCTGATCCTTCTCTGCCTCCGACATGGCTCGTGTGCCAGAAACTTTCGTTCGGTGCGCTCTCCAGACTTTTTGCTGGGTTGAAGATCGACCGGCGCAAGAAGATCGCGCAGCTTTGGGGCTTGCGGGAAAATTTGCTGGCATCGTGGTTTAGGTCTGCCACCACGTTGCGAAATGAATGCGCCCATCACGGTCGTCTTTGGAATACGAAGCTGCCAATCGACAAACCGGCGGCGCACAACCTATTCCCTGTTGATTTTCATGCCCCTGATTCGGTCTATGCACGACTTTGTGCTGTGAAGCTTATGCTGGATGGGCTCGGCTATGGAATCTGGTTCCGGGACTCGCTCTCTTGCTTGTTGCTTAGCAATCCGAATGTGTCCCTATCCCATCTTGCGTTCCCGTCAGGGTGGGAGAGTCGTCCTCTCTGGGCTTGACAAGGGTTGGTGTTCGTGGTGTAATTCTCCTCGATAACCCCCGGGACGCCTCTCAACGATGCGAAACACTCGGGTTAAGAGGGGCGCGTAAGCGCCCCTCTGCATTTGTGTGATCGCAACGTCCCACTAAGATTGCTATGAGACCTCCTGTTTCGGCCACGTCTACCCCTACGCAAAGACGATGAAACTTGCGAGGTCATCGATTGTCGCGTTGTGCATCCCAAAAGGGTGCACACCACACTTTGCACGGATGCCAACGCTGCGGTGATCGACCCGAGGCCCAAGCGGAGGGCGTCCAAGCGCCAGCCGTGATAATCGGCCCAGGATCAAAAGAGAAGGGCGGATGGCATGGCTCTGGGGGCACGGATAGTTCAAATCAGGCGGGATGAACAGGCGAACGAGCCTGTTCCGGCCAAGAAGCAGAAGACGGGCGGGCGCGTCAAAAAGCCGCTCGATCAATTGATGTCCGAGGCCCGGATTCGAAACGAAATCGCGGGCATGCATGACGACACCACCTTGCCCGAGGAGCTTTCGGCCATTTATCTGTGCATATCGGTCGCTGAATTGGCCGAGTTCCGCAAGGTGCCCAAGAAGGCAAACAGGGCGGCGGCTGGATCGAAGGGCGCGAGCGCCGTCGCCACACCACCGCGCTTGAAGATGCTCAAGCCCATTCGCGAAGGGGCGGTGGGGCAGAACCAAAAAGTGCTCTACAAGCTGGGGCATTTGCGGGCCTATCAGGAAAGCATCACCGTCGAGT